>PLUI01000212.1:0-6379 GCA_003164855.1 Acidobacteriaceae bacterium | reverse complement strand
ATCGACGCGACCTGCCCGCTCGTCACCAAGGTCCACGTCGAAGCCGTCAAGTTCGCCAAGGAAGGTTATTCCCTCATCCTCATCGGCCACCACGACCACGACGAAGTCATCGGCACTCTCGGCGAGGCTCCGCTCGTAACCCAGGTAGTCGGCAATCCCGAGCAGGTAAAGTCGCTCTCCGTTCCCGATCCTAACCGCGTCGCCTTTCTCACCCAAACCACGCTCAGCCTCGACGAAACCAAAGACATCATCGCCGCCCTCAAGCAAAAATTCCCCAACATCAAAGGTCCCGCCGCGCAGGATATTTGCTATGCCACCGAAAATCGCCAGGTCGCGGTCAAGCAAGTCGCCTCGGAATCTGATCTGCTACTAGTCGTCGGCTCGGAAAACAGCTCAAACTCCAATCGTCTGGTCGAGGTCGCGCGAAATCTTGGCACCAACGCTCACCTCATCGATAGCTACCGCGACATCGAGTCCCAATGGTTAATCGACGTCAAGACCATCGCCCTGACCGCCGGAGCCTCCGCCCCGGAGTGTCTGGTCGAAGAAACCATGAACTTTCTCGCTACCAAGGGTTTCGACAACGTGCAGGAACTCGAAGTCATGCCGGAAAACGTCCGCTTCGGTCTGCCGCCGGAGATTGTCGAAGCCATCGCCGCCGCTCCGGCCAGCGCCACCGCGGATTAACGGAGCCGCATAATTGATGGATATAAACTCCCCTGACGCCAACTTAACCTCCGCTCCACAACTTCGTTTCGGCAAAATCGACGGCCTGTTCACCCGCGTCTCCGCCGCCATCGCCGCCGCCCGCAAACTCCTTTTCTCCGCCCAGCACGAAGATGGCTACTGGTGCGGCGAACTCGAAGCCGACACCACTCTCGAGTCCGATTACATCCTCCTCCACACCCTGCTCGGCACCGGCGACTCCGAACGTTTCCGCAGAGCCGCCAACTGGATCATCCAGCATCAGAATCAAGATGGCGGATGGAGCATCTATGCCGCCGGCCCCTCGAACATCAGCGCCTCCGTCAAGGCCTACTTCGGATTAAAGCTCGCCGGATACTCCGCCGATCACCCCGTCCTCCAGCGCGCCCGCAAAAAGATTCTCGAACTCGGCGGCGTCACCGAAGTCAATACATTTACCAAGATCTATCTTTGCTTCTTCGGCCAGTACGACTACGACGCCGTACCCGCCATTCCGCCGGAAATCGTTCTCTTTCCCAACTGGTTCTGGTTCAACATCTACGAGATTTCCTCGTGGTCGCGCGCCATTCTCGTCCCGCTTTCCATCTGCTACGCCAAGAAGCCGTTCAAGAAAATCCCGCGCGAAATGGGTGTCGAAGAATTATTCGTCGGCGGCATGACGAAGTCCCGCATGCACCTGCACTGGTCCAAAAAACTGATTTCCTGGCGAAATTTTTTCCTTTGTCTCGATCGCCTCACCCACTGGTTTGAGCGCGTTCACATTCGCCCGCTCCGCTCCATCGCGCTAAAGAGCGCGGAGAAATGGATGCTCGAACGCTTCGAAATGAGCGACGGCCTCGGCGCAATTTATCCCTCGATGATGAACGCCATCATCGCGCTCCGCTGCCAGGGATATTCTCTCGACGATCCCCAGGTCATCCGAGCCCTCGACGAATTCGAAAAACTCGGCATCGAAGAACTGGGGATAAACGGAGAAGACACCTTCCGCATGCAGCCCTGCATGTCTCCCGTCTGGGACACCGCCTATGCCGCCTTCGCGCTCGGCGAAGCCGGAGTTCCCGCCAACGATCCCCGCATGATAAAGTGCGCCGATTGGATCCTGCAAAAGCAGGTCCGCACCCCCGGTGACTGGCAAGTCAAGAACAAAAAGGGCAAGCCCGGCGGATGGTACTTCGAGTTCAACAACGAGTTCTATCCCGACGTCGACGATAGCGCCATGGTTTGCCTCGCGCTCAGCCGCGTCGAGCATCCCAACGGACGCTACCAGCGCGAGTCCGTGCAGCGCGCCATTGATTGGATCCTCTCCATGCAGTGCAAGAACGGCGGCTGGGCCTCGTTCGACAAAGATAACGACAAGATGGTTTTCCAATACATCCCCTTCGCCGATCACAACGCCATGCTCGATCCGCCTACGGTCGATATCACCGGACGTATCCTCGAGATGATGGCCACTTACGGCTACGACAAAAACCATCCCGCAGTAAAGCGCGCCATTCAATTTATCCGCAAGGAACAAGAGCCCGATGGCAGTTGGTTTGGCCGCTGGGGCGTGAACTACATCTACGGCACCGCGCTGGTTCTGCGCGGGCTCGAAGCCATCGACATGGATAACCATGAGCCCTGCATCCAGCAAGCCGCCGAGTGGCTGCGTATGGTGCAAAACCCCGATGGCGGCTGGGGCGAAACCGTGGGCTCCTACGACGATCCCGCCTTGCGCGGCGTTGGCGATAGCACCCCTTCGCAAACCGCCTGGGCAATCCTTGGCATCCTCGCGGCCGGTGATACTCGAAGCGATTCAGTAGCTCGCGGCGTGGCCTACCTGCTGCGCACCCAAAAAGAAGACGGCTCCTGGGACGAAGATTTCTTCACCGGAACCGGCTTCCCCCGCGTCTTCTATCTGAAGTATCACCTCTACCGCCAATATTTCCCGCTGCTCGCGCTGACTACGTATCAGAAGGTGATGGAGAAAAGCGGCAATTAGCAGTAGCGATCAGCAGCTAGCGTCTGCCCATCTGGCTTTTGCTTTGAAAGGGCGCGGCTTCAGCCACGCCGCAAGGCGCGCCCCCGAAAATGTGGGCTTTAGCCCCTGAGGNNAGTCGTGCCGCCTCGGAGCCTTTAAACGTGGGGCTTTTAGCCCCTGAGGAATGGCCCAACAAGATTCGTATCAGGGTATGCCTTCAGGCATACCGTAAATACGCTGATTATGAAACGCCTTTAGGCGCTGCTGCGCCGTCAAATGCTCCCGCACGGTGCCTAGGTTCGAAGACTACGAAGCGGGTTTAACCGAGAACTGAGAACCGAGAACTTTTTGAAATCTTTCCTCACCGGCGCAACCGGGTTCCTCGGCAGCCATGTAGCCCGCGTCTTATCCGAGCAAGGCGCCGACCTCCGCCTTCTCGTCCGCCCCACCAGCAACCTGAAAAATCTCGAAGGCCTCAAAGCCGAAACCGCCACTGGCGATCTGCGCGACGCCGCCTCCCTCGAAAAAGCCATGTCCGGCTGCGAAGTCGTCTTCCACGTCGCCGCCGACTATCGCCTGTGGGTGCGCGATCCCGCCGAAATGTACCGCTCCAACGTCGAAGGCACGCGCGCCATTCTCGAAGCTGCGCGCAACAACAAAGTTCGCAGCGTCGTGTATACCTCCAGCGTCGCCACCATGGGATTCACCGGCAACGGCCGTCCCGCCGACGAAGATTCTCCCGTCTCCCTCGCCGACATGATCGGCCACTACAAGCGCTCCAAATTCATGGCTGAACAAATCGCCCTTGAAGCCGGACGTAACGGAATGCGCGTCGTAACCGTGAATCCCACCACGCCGATTGGCGAGCAGGACATCAAGCCCACTCCCACCGGCCGAATCGTTGTCGACTTCCTGAAAGGTAAATTCCCCGCCTACGTCGAAACCGGATTGAACCTGGTCGACGTTCGCGAGTGCGCCCTCGGGCACGTTGCCGCTCTCGAAAAGGGGAAGACCGGCGAGCGGTACATCCTCGGCGGCGAGAACCTCACGCTGAAACAGATTCTCGATAAACTCGGCGCAATCTCCGGACTTCCGTCGCCCAAAATCAAGCTCCCGTACTTCGTTGCCTACGCCGCCGGCCTGGTCGATCAGACTGTCTCCGGCCGCTGGCTCGGCCGCGAGCCCCGCGCCACCGTCGAAACCGTTCGCATGGGAAAGAAAAAAATGTGGGCCAGCTCCGATAAAGCCGCGCGCGAATTAGGATGGAAGACGGTGCCCGCCGATAATGCCCTGCGGCGTGCCGTAGAGTGGTTTCGGGCCAATGCCTATGCCTAAACCGGCAGCGAAATGAATTCTCCAGCAACCTGCAAACTCGCCATCGTCGCCGCTCTCGAGCGCGAAATCGCCCCGCTGATCAAGCCCTGGACCCGCATCCTGCGCGAATACGCAGGCCGCAAATTTACCTTCTTTGAGCAGGGAGAAGGAGAAGGAGAAGGAGAAATGGTCGCGGTCGCTGGCGGCATCGGCCTCGAATCCGCCCGCCGCGCTGCTGAAGCGGTGATCGCGCTTTACCATCCCACTCGGATATGCTCGGTCGGCTTCGCCGGCGCCCTGCACAATGAAATGCAGGTTGGCGATATCTTCTCGCCAGCCGTGGTGATCGACGCCCGCGATGGCAGTCGCACGCAACTCGGAGCCGGGGAAGGCACGCTCGTAACTTTCATGGCAGTCGTCGGCGCCCGCCAGAAAGCCAATCTGGCCCAGGCCTACGGAGCCCGCGCCGTCGATATGGAAGCTGCCGCCGTAGCCACCGCCGCCCGTTCTCACGGCATTACCTTCGGTGTCACCAAAGTGATCTCTGATGAGTTACATTTTGAAATGCCCGGCATGGCCCGCTTTATCAGCTCGGAAGGCCAATTCAACACGGCAGCTTTTGCGCTATTCGCAGTGCCGCGACCCTGGCTGTGGAAGCCCGTTGCCACGCTGGCCAGGAACAGCAGAAAAGCAGCGCAGGCGCTGAGTGTGCACCTTGAACGCCTTGGTTGTCACCTGACGAAACCGGTGATCGCCACGACGGCATCGGCGGCCCCCACTGCCGCCGCCAACTCTCTACGCTCCGGAGGCCGCCAATGAATCTCCGTTTACTCGTGCCGTTGGTGCTTTGTTCAGCGCCGCTTTTTGCCCAGTCCACGCCAGCTGCCATCTACGCGGAAAGTTTCCGCCAGGGTCCAACTCGCGTAATCGAAGACCAGTTCGAAGTCAAACTAACTCCGCAGGATCCCATTTTCCGCAAGCGCATCAAAGATTCCCATGGCGTGGAATGCTATGCGCTCTCGATCACTCCTCTTGGACCCGAGCACGGTAGCGACATCACATCCTGGCAGGTAAAGTTGGCGGACCTGCGTCAAAGGTCGTCGGAAGACGTATTGCTCACGACCGAAGCCCCGTCGTTCGATCCAGGCAACAATCCCAGCAACGATCCCGGCATTGATCCCAGAGATATTCTCGGCTATCTCAATCCCAGTAACTCTGCGCGGGTTCTCTGGCCCACCAAGCGAATCATTAAGGTTGAGAGTTTTTACCTGGTGCTGCTGCTGAAGGCACGCCGCTTCAATCCTCCGGATTCGCCGTACCTGGAGTCAATGACTGTTTCCGTGGAATTAACCAACACCGACCCCAGAACCGCCGGAGACACTCAGAAATCAGACACTCAGAAATGAGACAACCAGAAATAGGGCCCATCGGCATACACTGCCGTTGAAGCGAACCGAACCCGACTTTCATCTAAACAATCGCTTTCATCTAAACAATGACTTCCTCTAAAATTTCATCTAAGTAACCCCGATGGCCATCGCCGGACAATTCGCCATAGACGACCAGACGCCCTCGATCCCCGCCACCATGCTGGCGGCAGTCTACCGCGGCGTAAACGACGTCCGCCTCGAAACCGTTCCCGTCCCGCAAATCGGCGCCGGAGAGTTGCTGCTCCGCGTCCACACCTGCGGCGTCTGCGGCACCGACCTGAAAAAAATCGCCACTGGCTCCCATTCCGCTCCCCGCATTTTCGGCCATGAAACTTCCGGCATCGTCGCCGCCGTAGGTGCCGGCGTCTCCCGCTTCGCTCCCGGCGACCGTGTCGTAGTTTTCCACCACATTCCCTGCCGCCAGTGCTACTACTGCCGCCACCAGACCTTCGCCCAGTGCCTCACCTACAAAAAGGTCGGATGCACCGCCGGTTTCGAGCCCTCCGGTGGTGGTTTCGCCGAATACGTCCGCGTCATGGATTGGATCGTCGACCAGGGAACCGTGAAAATCCCCGACCCCGTCTCCTTCGAGCAAGCCTGTTTTGTCGAACCCGTCAACACCTGCATGAAGGGAATCGAAGCCCTGCGCCTGCAGCCGGGCGAAACCGTGCTGGCCATCGGCCAGGGCCCGATCGGCATCATCCTGAGCGTCCTGGCCCGTCGGGCAGGGGCCACCGTTATTACTTCCGATTTGTATCCCGAGAGGCTTAGAATATCTAAAAGCCTCGGATTCGAACTTGCTATCGACGCCTCCCGGCAGGATGCGGTGCACTGTGTGCGCCAGCAGACGGAAGGACGTGGCGCCGACGCTGTAATCTTGGCTGTGGGCAGCAACAGTTTGGTCCGGCCCGCGATGGATGCGGCCCGGGCTGGCGGACGGGTATTATTGTTTGCGCAAACTCAGCGCGGC
>PLUI01000116.1:25618-55448 GCA_003164855.1 Acidobacteriaceae bacterium | reverse complement strand
GCCAACATCGGCAACTCGGCTGTGACTTCCGAGATTAAAGAGGAATTGAAAAAGCTGCACACCGCCGTGCATTACGGCGCCGACACCGTAATGGATCTTTCCACCGGCGGCAACATTCACGAAATTCGCGAAGCCATCCTGCGGCATTCGCCCGTTCCCATCGGCACCGTTCCAATTTACGAAGCCATCGCTCGCGTTAAGCGCGTTGAGGATTTGAACGCCGAAGTCATGCTGGAAGTGATCGAAGAGCAGGCCGCTCAGGGCGTGGATTATATGACGATTCACGCCGGAGTGCTCGTCCAATATCTGCCACTGATTTCGAAACGCATTACCGGCATCGTGAGCCGCGGCGGCGCCATCCTCGCCCAGTGGATGGCCTACAACCACAAGCAGAATTTCCTCTACGAGCGCTTCGACGACATCTGCAAGATTTTCAAGAAGTATGACGTCAGCTTTTCTCTGGGGGACGGCCTGCGTCCCGGCTGCGTTGCCGACGCCAGCGATGAAGCCCAGTTCGCAGAACTGAAAACTCTTGGCGAGCTCACGAAAATCGCGTGGAAGCGCGACGTGCAGGTGATGATCGAAGGCCCCGGCCACGTCTCGATGGATAAGATCAAGGAGCAGGTCGAAAAAGAAGTCGAACTCTGCTACGAAGCGCCTTTCTACACGCTAGGCCCGCTGGTCACCGACATCGCTCCCGGCTACGATCACATCACTTCAGCCATCGGCGCGGCCATGATCGGATGGTACGGCGCGGCCATGCTGTGCTACGTCACGCCGAAAGAGCATTTAGGGCTACCAAATGAAAAAGACGTGAAAGACGGCATCATCGCCTACAAGATCTCCGCCCACGCCGCCGACATCGCCCGCGGACGCCCCGGCGCCCGCGACCGCGACGACGCGTTGAGCTATGCGCGGTATAAGTTCGATTGGGAAAAACAATTTGCTTTGTCTTTGGATCCTGAGACGGCGCGCTCGATGCACGACGAAACCCTGCCCGACGACCACTACAAAGAAGCAGCCTTCTGCTCCATGTGCGGCCCGAAATTCTGCTCGATGAATTATTCGTCGAAGGTGGACGAGTACAACAAGCAGGTACACGGGATCGAGAAGAAGGATTATTCGGAGCTGGTGGAGAAGTTGGTTTCGATTAAGTAGGGCTCTTGAGGACCGCCATCCCGAGGCATGCACGAGGTGTCAAGTGAAGGCAATCGCCCTAATATTTGGCGCGGTTCTTTTGAGAATCCTGTTCGTCTCTCCATTCATGCTTTTGTTCTGGTGGATTCGCCGTTCTACGAGGAAGCTTCGACCGCGCGAAAACGGTACTTCCCTGCTGGATCGTGGCGAAGATTCGCATCGCGATCTTCCGGTCGATGCGGCGTACATCGGCACGCGCATCCTCGGACCAGTCGATCTTCTTCATCTTTACCGCCGCCTGCTATTTGCTCTTGAGGTCGTCCGGAGAGAGGCCAAACTCGGCGAGAACTTCTTCGTGCGGAATCCCCTGCCCACCGCGCTGCTTGAACCAGGCCTTCGACTTAGCGACTGCCTGACGCTCGTCCTCGGTCTCGGGCTCGTCGTCGATTGGGGCGTTCGCAATCGCGCGGGCGACGGGGTCGAGGAGACGCTCAAGCATGCCGATCGCGGCGGGTACTTGGTCCGGAGCAAGATGCTCGATCAGTTTGTGGGCATGTTGTTTGTCTGCCGCCATAACATGTCTATTCTACACCGTGACGCTTGGCATCCATATCTTTTGCCGTTGCATTGCCGGAGCCAGGCCGGGCCCCGCCTCACTAAATAAGCCGTCACTTTCCCGCCAGCGTAATGTCCCCCACGCTGACGTGCGCCCGCAACTCATACTTCCCGTCGCCGCGATATCTCAGAGTCTTGCCCAGCCAGCCACTGCTCTCGCCATAACCGTTACCGTTTACGTCTCCAATGCCGGTACTGGCTCGGACCAGATGATAGGCCGAGCGCTCCATCTCGACTCGGATGTCGCCCACGCCTAGCTCAAGTTCCTTGTCCCCATCAATTTCCTTCACGGTGAGATCGCCAACTTTATCGTGCACATCCACGCTGGTATTCTTTGGCACTTGCAGTTCCACGTCGACTTCTGTGTTACCGATATAGGGAGAGTGAAACTCGATATTCGCGTCTCGACCTTTGACTTCGAAGTTGAGATGTGTGTCCTTCAACCTGCCTTCATGATCTGACTTGATGGTGTAGTGCATGCGAATCTTATTGGAGTCGCCACGCACGATGCGCACATCGCCCACCTTTAGCCGAATGTGCACCATGCCGCCGTCCACGAAATCGCGGACCTCGTCGTGGGCTTCCTGGTAATCCTTTTGGCTCGCGGCACAAAAAGGTGCCAGCATCAGACAAACAAAGATTGTCTTCTGCACTATTGCTGGATTGGTGAAAAGTCTGCCAGCCATGGAACACCTCCGGCGCGAACGGGCGCCCGTTTGGGATACGAACGAAAAGAGGCCGCGGTTCCGTGAAGCTCGGACTCCGCTAACTATTGAAGTCCGCCACGCCATCCCATACCAGTTGGACGGCGATGGCGAGAATCAAAAAGCCAAAAATCTTGTTGATGGCTCCGACCGCATTGGGTCCCAACCGCCGCACCAACGGCCCTCCCAACCAGAAGAAAAGAAGTACTGTCAGCGCAATCGCGGCGATGCCAATGACCATGCCCAAGTACGACGCAGCGCTGTCCACGTTGGCCGCGAGCGCCATGACTACACCGACGGCTCCCGGACCGGACATGAGCGGCATGGCCAGCGGAGTAAGTGAGATGTCTTCCTTGTCTTGCGCTTCGTGGCTCTCCTCCGGCGTGATGCGTGCATGAGACGTGACCATGCCCCAGGCCGTGTTGGCGACGATCAGTCCGCCGGCAATCTTCAGAACGGGCAGCGAGATGCCGAAGAAATGCAGTACGAAGCGGCCAAAAAACAGAAATGTAACCAGAATGAGAAACACCCAGAGACCAGTCTTGAAAGCAGTGATCCGGCGATCTTTGTCGGTCCAGGAAGACGTCATGCTGAAGAAGATGGGAATTCCGCCGAAGGGATCGACGATGGGAAACAGTGCCAGAAATGTCGCCGCCGCCGACTGCGGCAGCGTGCGCAGAAAATGCCCGAGAGCATGGGTGGTCGGCGCCATGAATTCTACCGGTAACCCTCCAGCACCTTGGCCGCGCGCTCCAGCGCAGCCGTCAAAACTGTCAACTGCTGCCGTGCCCGTTCCGCATCTCCTTTGTCCAAAGCCTCGTTTACTCCCGGAATCACCACCGCGGCGTATCCCGTGTATTCCCCTGGAGCGTAGATTGCATGGCGAAACCAGGGACGGTGCGGCAGTCCCTCCGGAACCAGCAGCGCGCGCTCGGTGTTGCGCAGCGCCTGGTTTAACCTGGCCAAGTCTCGTGGAGGATTCCTCTGCTTTGCAAGAATCTTGGTCCCCGCATCCTGAAAGTGCTTCGCGGCCAAGGTCACAGCATTGAAATCGAGAGCGTGATTGCCAAATTTGCTTTCCGCTCGTTTTCCCGCGGCATCCAGGTAGGCGGCCACCTCTTTGCCATACTCTTCGTAGTCGTATGGCAACACATCGGCGTCGGCCATACGCAGCGCCTCAAGTCCAAAGATCCTCGCCATCTCCTGTTCGTAAGTAAAATCCGGGTCCCCAAATTTCTTGAACCAGGCAAAATTGTCGAACACAGAGTGATACACGCCATAGGGCCCGCTGGAACTCATATCGCTCGAAGGCACGCCCAAGTGCTGCTGGAACACGCTATAGTCGGAGCCGCTGCCCAGATCGCCCACCGGAACGTCGCTCTTGACGGTCACGGCCGGCATCCGGCGGCCATCGCCAATCGCTTCATTCGGGGACTGGGTTGACGAAGAGCCCGGCTGATCCACCTTCTGCCAAGCTTCGTAGACGGTCCCGCCTTTAGGACTGGGCACGGCCTTGGTCACGTCTCGTATGAATTGCTTCAAACTCGGCACCGACGACGCACCAAACTTCGGCCCCGATACAGCCACGTCCATGTTGAAATACGCTGGCGCATTGGCCAGTTCGGATTCATACTGCTCCGCCCACTCCGTGGAACCCATCAGGCCTTCTTCTTCGCCATCCCAACTGGCAAAAATCATGGTGCGCTTCGGTTTCCAGCCAGACTTCAGCAGTTCGCCAACCCCATGTACCGCCTCCAGCATTGCCGCCGTGCCACTGTTCGGATCCACCGCGCCATAAACCCACGCGTCGCGATGGTTGCCGGCAACCACCCACTCACCCGGCGAGTCGCTGCCACGCAATCGCCCAATCACATCCCAGAGCGTGCGGAACTGATAGTCCTGCTTCAGGTGCATCTTTACGCGTACCGGCCCCGGCCCCACGTGATACGTGAAAGGCAGCGCGCCCTGCCATTCGCGCGGCGAGTCCGGTCCCGCCAAGTGTTGAAGGATGGGCCACGCATCGTGATACGAAAGCGGCGTGATGGGAATTTTCGGCATCTGCGCAGATTTGTCTGGAGAAATCCGCTTGCTCTCCGGCAACGATGGCAGCGATGCGATTCCCGGCGTGGTCGGATCGCCGGGAAACTCGAACATGTATCCGACCGACCCGCGCTGCACCCCGGTATCCGGCCGCCAGGGCCCGGCAGGATATTTATCGCCACGCCGCCAACCATCGTCGTATGGATCGGAGTAGATGATCACTCCCGCCGCGCCATGCTCCTGCGCGATGAACTCCTTCACCCCGCGGAAGTTTTGCCCATAGCGCACGAGCACGATTTTGCCGCGCACATCGATCTTCAACTTCTCCAGCTTTTCGAAATCTTCCGGCGTGCCGTAGTTGGCATAGACCACTTCCGCCTCGGCATCTCCTGACGGCGACATGCCGTTGAAAGGCATCACCACTCGCGGGTCTTCGTCGTAAGCATCGCCATCGACGTGCTCCCGCGTGGGCCCGTGCATTTCGACTCCCTCGGGCGCGGTTATGTCCACGCTGATTTCCAGCGGATAGTTGATCCAAACCTTGTACTCGACAATCTCCGTGTCGAGCCCGGCATCGCGAAACTTCTGCGCCACATACTTCGCCGTGGCCTCATCTTCCGGCGTGCCCGCCATGTGCGGAGCCTGCGTCAACGTGCGCAAGTGTTCTTCCGCCAGCTTGGGATCGGGCACCGCGAGAAAACGGGCTTCCGTGGCATTTTCGGCAGCGGCATCGCGAAAGCCGAAGATCGCGCCAGAAGCTGAGTCCGGCGCGTGGCCGCTAACGCTGCTCGATAGCAAGACAAGTAAGGTGGCCGAGCAAAGAAGAACTGATGAGAACAATTTCATGAGGCTCCCGCAGTGAAAGTAAATAAGGTAGCACAGCGGGTGTTACGCTATACAAATGAAGGATGCGCGCAAGAAGTCCCGGCCTTTTAGGATTACTCCGGCGGGAGGAAGCGGCCTCACCGACGTGAGCAAGAACCACGACTACTATCTGGCATTTCCTGACGCAACTGGCCCCGCGCCCCCAGGATTCAACCGGCCGAAGATCAACGCACCTGCCCCGTCCCCACGATCTCGTACTTCGAAGAAGTCAGCTCCGCCAAGGCGAACGGGCCGCGGCAATGCAACTTCTGCGTGCTGATGCCCATCTCGGCGCCAAAGCCAAACTCCGCGCCATCGGTAAAGCGGGTCGAAGCATTCCAATAAACAGCAGCCGAATCCACGCCGCGCAGAAACTTGCGGGCGTTCGTCTCATCCCGGGTCACGATGGAATCAGAGTGCTTCGTAGAATAGTGATTGATATGGGCAATCGCCGCGTCCACATTCGCCACCACACGAACTCCCATGCACAGCCGCAGATATTCCTCGTACCAATCTTCCTCAGCCGCCGCCTTAACATCTAATCCGGCCGCCAGGCCACGAGATTTTTCGTCACCCCGCACTTCCACTCCGGCATCGAGCAGCTTCTTTACGATTCGCGGAATGTATTCCCCCGCAATCTTTTCATGCACCAGCAACTTCTCCGCCGCATTACATACCGACGGACGCTGCGTCTTCGCGTTGATCACGATCCCATCCGCCATGTCGAAATCGCCGGATTCATCGACAAAGATGTGGCAGTTCCCCGCTCCAGTTTCGATCACCGGCACGGAAGAATTCTCGGTGACGAATGCGATCAATCCCGCGCCGCCGCGGGGAATAATCACATCCACCAGCCCGCGCGCCTTGATCAGTTCCTGCACCGACTGCCGCGTGCTCGAATCGAGGAGTTCGATTGCTCCCTCCGGCACTCCCGGAACAGCCGCAAGAATCTCCACCAGCCGCTGATTGCTGCGCGCCGCTTCTTTGCCNNGCCAGAGTCTCGCCGATCGGATCGCTGAGCGCCGCAACCTCGCGCACCCCCTGCGCCATCTCCTTGATTCGCGCTGAGTTCAGCAGCAAGCGGTCACGCATTGCGCCTTCCAGGCCTGAACGTTCCACATCCTCGCGGTTCGCCGCAAAAATCGTCGGGGCATTCACTTCGATCGCATCGGCCATTGCCAACAGCAACGCGTTCTTCTCCTCAGTCGAGAGCAGGGCCAGCTTGGCAGAAGCCGCGCGCGCGCGAAGCAGCCTATCCTGCGTGGACGCCGGGTTGGTGATGGCCGTCGCCATCAGCCTCTTCCTTTCGAAGGAGGAAAATATGTTCCAATCTTGCGCTCCATGCCCATGATAATTCCCTGCGGNNAGAGCCGGAGTCAGTTTGCGCACCACGCGCACCAGGCGCGGCTTCTTGCGTCCGTTGGGCAAAAGAAATCCATCGACGTTGGTGAGCAACAGGAGCCAATCGGCCTTGACCGCCGTGGCCAACAACGAACTCAGTTCGTCGTTGTCGCCAAAAGCACCTTCCAGTTCGCGCACCGAGACGCTGTCGTTTTCATTCACGATGGGCACAACCCCCAGTGAAAGCAATTCGGCCAAAGCGTTCTGCAAGTTGCGGTAACGTACCGGCGATGTAAAATCGTCGCTCGAAAGCAAAAGTTGCGCCACAACTTTCTTGCCAAAAAATAAGCGCTCATAGGTGTGCATNNGCACAAGCCTGCATGCCCGGAACATCGCTGGGCCGCTTCCCCAATCCCAATCCTGACATGCCGGCGGCAATCGCGCCCGATGTAACGATCAGATACTCATTCTTGCTGAGATCGAGCTGATCGACCATGGTGCGCAGCTGATTTGCATCAATCTGACCGCCGGGAGCGATCAGGCTGGTGCCGACTTTGATGACGACTCTCATTGTTTGATTCCGATTTCCATGGCTCAATTGGAATGCTACCGCACTCTACGCCGGAGAAAAATTTCCCCGTTCATCTCGTCTCGTTACTCTTCATTCTTCTACCGAAGTCGCCCGGATTTGAAGGCACAGTGGGTCCGGCGGGGAAGGACAATATCCCTATCCTGCAATTAAAATGGCTTTATGGCAAGATGAAAAAACTTGCCACTTTAACCCCATGCCTGCCTCCAACGCTACCAGCCGATTCTCCGATCGCGTCGAAAACTACGTTCTTTACCGGCCAGGATATCCCCGAGAGGCTCTTCAGGCCTTGCGGACCGAGTGCGGCCTCGCATCGAACCACGTAATTGCTGACATCGCTTCCGGCACCGGCATTTGGACGCGCCTGCTTCTGGAAAATGGTAACGCGGTTTTCGGCATCGAGCCCAATGCCGAGATGCGTGAGGCTGCGGAACGCCCGCTGGCAGGGTTTCCGAATTTCACCAGTCTGGCGGGAACCGCCGAAGCAACAACGCTGGCCCGTCAGAGCGTGGACTTCGTCACCGCCGCTCAAGCCGCGCACTGGTTCGATCGTGAACGATCAAGACGCGAATTCGTTCGCATCCTGAAGCCCGGTGGCTGGCTGGCCCTGCTGTGGAATGAACGCCTCACCGACACAACTCCGTTCCTCCGCGACTACGAACAGTTGCTGCTGACTTACGGTACCGACTATGCGGAAGTACGCCACGAGCGCACCACCGACGCGGTGAACGAGTTTTTCGATCCGGCCGCGTATCAGGAGCGAACCTTTGCCATGCGTCAGGAATTCGATTATGCCGGCATCGAAGGCCGGCTGCTGTCCTCATCCTATGCGCCGGGGCCGNNCGCCGATGCTGCGCGAGTTGCGCCGCATCTTCGACGCACACGCAGTGGCCGGGCGAGCAACCTTCGAATACAAGACGCGACTGTATTTCGGGCGCGTGAGTTAAACGAACAGAACTCTCTGATACGATCTGCTCTGATTTCATTCCCAGAGGTCCGCAAGTGCCCGACGAAAAATCTTTCCACATGACGCCCGACGAATTCCGCCGCCANNGATTGGATCGCCGACTACCACTCCCGCATCGAGTCATTCCCCGTGCTCTCGCAAGCGAAACCGGGCGAGATCCGCTCTTCGCTTCCGGCAAATCCTCCAGCCCATGGTGAGCCCTTCGACGCGCTACTGAAAGATGTCGAGAAACTCATTCTGCCCGGCATCACCCACTGGCAGTCGCCGAATTTCTTCGCGTATTTCCCTTGTAACGCTTCCGGCCCGGGAATTCTCGGCGATCTTCTGTCTTCTGGATTGGGTGTGCAGGGCATGCTCTGGTCCACCAGTCCGGCTTGCACGGAACTGGAAACTCACGTGCTCGACTGGCTCGTAACCATGTTGGGATTGCCCGAGAAGTTTTTATCTTCCAGCGCTGGCGGCGGAGTAATTCAAGATACCGCCTCCAGCGCCGCGCTGTGTGCGCTCTTAGCCGCCCGCGAACGCGCCACCAATTACAGCAGCAACAAAAAGGGATGCGACGGACGCGTAGTCGCTTATGTCTCAACGCAAACTCATTCTTCATTGCAGAAAGCCGCAATGATTGCAGGAATCGGCGTCGACAATCTGCGCTCCATCGACGTGGACGAAAACTTCGCCATGCGCCCCGATGCTCTCGCCAGCCAGATTGAGGCCGACAAGCGTGCAGGCCTGGTTCCTTGCTTCGTCTGCACCACCGTCGGCACGACTTCCTCGAATGCGATGGATCCGATCGCCGACGTCGCCCAAGTCTGCCGCCAGCACAACCTGTGGCTGCACGTGGATGCAGCCATGTCGGGCACCGCGGCGATCTGCCCCGAGTTTCGCCATCTGCAAAATGGAGTCGAACTGGCCGATAGTTACAACTTCAATCCACACAAATGGATGTTCACCAACTTCGACTGCAATTGTTTCTGGGTCGCCGACCGCAAAGCGCTGATTCAGACACTCAGCATCCTGCCGGAATACCTGCGCAACCAGGCCACGGAATCGGGCGCGGTGATCGACTATCGCGACTGGCACATCCAACTCGGCCGGCGTTTCCGCTCACTCAAATTGTGGTTCGTAATCCGCCACTACGGCGTCGAAGGCCTGCAGCACCACATTCGCCGCCATGTTGAACTCGCGCAACAGTTCGCCGCATGGGTGCGCAATGACGAGAACTTCGAACTTGCCGCCCCCACGCCGCTGAACTTAATCTGCTTTCGCCACAAAGCTGGAGACGCGGCCAACCAGACCATCATGGATCGTCTCAACAGCAGTGGCGATCTATTCCTCACACACACCAAGCTCAACGGAAAGCTGACACTGCGGCTGTGCGTCGGCCAAACCAATACTCAAGCAAAACACGTGGAGCGCGCATGGCAGCGAATTCGCGAGGAAGCGAACAAGTTACCTTCCGCCGCGTAGCAAACTTTTTGCGTGAACATTTCTCGCCGCCACTTCGGCTAAAGTAAAGTATGCGAAACATCCTCGGCCAGCGCCCGCTGCGCTTCGTCTTTGCCGCCAACGTGATTTCCATGTTGGGCAGCGGGATGAACTCGGCCGCTGTGGCCTGGTACATCCTCGAAGCTACGCACTCGGAAAGGGCGCTCGGCACCTTCGCCGTTCTGCAGACCATTCCCGCCATGCTCATGCTTCCCTTCACCGGCGTCATTATCGATCGGGAAGATCGCCGCGTGCTCGTCATGTGGCTCGACGCCGTGCGCGCCGTGATCATCGTGACCGTGGCTATTCTGGCGTTTCAGCACCGCGTGCAGGTATGGCAACTCTACTTAATGAATACTTTAGTCGCTGCCGGTTTCTGGATGTTCTGGCCAACCATCACCGCACTGATTCAGGAACTCACCCCCGAAGGCCAGTTCGTGGAGTCCAATACTTTCCTCTTGGCCGGCGTGCAAGGCGGATGGCTCATCGCCGGCTCTCTCGTCGGATTCATGTACAACCACATCGGCCTCGGCGGAGTGCTGTTAATCGATGTTTCCACGTACGTGGTTTCTTTCCTGTGCTATTTCGCCGTGCGCAAGGGCCGCCACGTCGTGCTTCGTCCAGAAGAACTGCGCGCCGATATTCTCGCCGCTGAAACCCAGTTCCAGCGCTTCTGGCGCGAGATGCGCGAAGGCTTGCACTTTCTGCGCGGCCATCGCGCCGTCGTCCTTCTCGGCATCAGTTGGGCGCTGTTTCTCGGCGCCATGACCATGGGAGTCGTGGTCACTCCCTCGTTGAGCGAGCGCATCTTCCACGCCGGTGCCGTCGGCTACGGCTGGCTCAACGCGGGATGGGGCACCGGCGCATTTCTCAGCGCCCTGTACGCTCCCGCAATCATCGCGAGCCTCGGCGGCCGCCGTTCCAATGCCTTTTCCATGGCGATTATCGCCGCATGCGTAGTGTGCGCTCCGGTCTCGCATTGGCTGATCGCCGCTGTGTTGATCTACGCCGTGATGGGCTCGGCGCGCGGCGTCGGTGGCATCGCCATGAATACGAGTCTGATGGAGATGGTCCCGAAACATCTGATGGGGCGAGTACAAAATTCTTTTTATTTCTTCGGAACCTTTCTGCAATTGGTGCTGGCGCTGGCAGTTGGAGCCGTCGCCCACAAAGTCAGCCTGGTAGCGGCATTCGCAATCCTGGCGTGTGTCTACGGCCTGTCGTTTGTGGCCGCAAGCTGGCCAGCGGAAACGGGAGCCGCAGTTGGAGAAGCAGCCAACGTGGAGCTAAGTCAAAAGTAAGAAGTCAGAATGCAGAAGTAAAAGAGAAGCGCGCCGATTCTCCGGCTGCATCTTCTTACCTCTGCATTCTGACTTCTGCCTTCTGACTTTTCTCCCCACCTGTTATTCTTTCCCATTCCAAGGAGCACCTATGTCCTCTGACCTGCAAGGCCGTAACGCCGTCGTCTTCGGAGTCGCCAACAAGCGCTCCATCGCCTGGTCGATCGCTCAGGGCTTGCACGCCGCCGGTATGAAGCTGGCTATCACCTACCAGAACGAGCGCCTGGAGCAGGAAGCGAAAGATCTCATCCTCTCTCTGCCCGGCGCCGAAGGTTACATGTGCGACGTTAGCAAAGATGAAGAGATCGATCGCCTCTTCGCTACGCTGAAGCAACGTCTCGGCAAGCTGCACACCGTTGTGCATTCCGTTGCTTACGCTCCCGCCGACGAACTCAAAGGCGACTTCGTCAACACCACGCGCGAAGGCTTCCGGATCGCAATGGATGTCAGCGTGTACTCGCTGGTCGCGGTTGCCCGGGCCGCCGCACCGCTGATGGAAGACGGCGGCTCGATTCTTACCATGACTTACTACGCTTCAGAAAAAGTCGTGCCCCGCTACAACGTGATGGCTGTCGCCAAAGCGGGACTGGAATGCTCGGTGCGCTATCTCGCTTACGAATTAGGCAAGAAAAAGATTCGCGTGAACGCCATTTCTGCCGGCCCGATCAAAACCTTGGCCGCGCGCGGCATCGCCGGTTTCAGCGACATGCTCAAAGGCCACGAAGAGCGCGCACCTCTGGGCCGCCGTGTTGAAGTCGAAGAAGTCGGTTCCACCGGAGTCTTCCTGGCCTCTGACGCCAGCAGCGGTATCACCGGGGAAGTGATTTACGTGGACTGCGGCTATAACATCATGGGATTCTGAATCGGATTCTAAGTCAGAAATTCCGTGCTATGCCGTCGTCCGTGCGGGAATAGTAGCCTTTGCGTGCGTACACTCTCAGCTTACGGCCGGACTTTTGCGCACTGATGTCGATCGCTCGATAGTGACCATCTGGCTCAAAATGCGCCGGCTTGTAGGAAATCAGGTAGCGGCTCCGGATGACTTCCTGCAATTCGGCGAGACCTCGCTTCAGAGCGGTGACAGATCCGGGCGCGAACGCTGACCCGCCGCTTTGCTCAGCCAGAACTCTCAAAGCGGAGTTGCCCACTGAAACGGTCGAGTTGAAAGTCGTGTAATTGAAGTCAAGATCTGATCCCTCGGCCGTACTGACTGTGTAGACAATGACCTGTGCGCGTTCCGCAGCCTGGATCGCCTGCTTGAGGGTCGCTTTACTCGAATTATCGTTCCCGTCACTGATGATCACCAACATTTTGGCCACGGGTTCGTCTTCCATGCGGCTGCCTAGTTTATCGGCAGCATAGGTCACGGCATCCCACAGAGCCGTACCGCCTGCGGGAGCGAGCTCCCCGATAGCATGCGAGAGTTGACTCTGGTCGGCTGTAAAATCCTGCACCATGAGAACGGTGTTGGAAAAACCGACCACGAAAGCAAGATCGTCTTTGTTGATTAGAGTCTTCTGCAGGAAACCAGCGGCAGCACCCTGCTCGAACGAAAATCGGCTGACGATGGATTCGCTGGTATCAATGACCAGACCCAGTCGCAGCGGCAATTTGGACTCGTTCCGGAAATCAATGATGGATTCGGGAGGCAGATGGTCGTCTCGAATCCCGACATCCTGTTGGGTCAAGTCGCTGACCGCGCGATGACGATCCGTGGCCGCGAAAAACAATGCGACTTCATCGACACTTTTCCGCAGAACCCATCCCGAGGTGCCACGCTGCAGACGTTCGGCTTTAGGCGGGTAGCCTGGCTCGGCACCGGTGGCACCGGCTTCCGGGACAGCGGCTTCGGAGCAGCCCACGCACATCCGTTCCGCTTCCGCAACCTGTTTCTCTTCCTCTCGTTGAGCCGCCACCATTGCCTCGCTGGGCTCCTGGGTAATGGTCACAACTTTCGTGATGCGCGGATGCAGCCGCGCCTCGTCGATTTGCGCGATCAATTGCCGTGCTTTGCCGGCGTTCGCATTTTTCGGGTCCTCCGCCAGAAAGGTCTTCAGTTCGCTTTCCATCTCCGGCAAATTCTTCTGCTCCCGCCACGCAGCCGCGGCAAAAAAGTGAACCATCGCAGCATCCTCATGCTTGCCTTGATGCACTTTATTCGCGGTAGCGATCGCGTCCTGGTAGTCATGGTTCATGACTTCAGCGTAGACCAGCGTCGGAAGCAGATCATGATTCAGCGGCGATAAAGACGAGGCTTTCTTGATCGCTTGCTCGGCGGCCGCGTAGTGCTTCAGCGCCAACTCCGCATGGCAGAGATTTGCAAAAGAGTTCGGTAGATGATCGTCCAGCAGAGTCGCCTGCGCAAACTCCTCGCGGGCCTTGTCAATCTTTCCTGCGTCCATGTAAGCAGAGCCGAGGGAGTTGTGCGCGGCCACAAACTTCGGGTACATTGCCGTGGCCCGCGAGAGATGCTCGACGGCTCCGTCGAGGTCCTTCTTCAACAGAAGCGATACTCCCTTTTCGTACTCTTTCCTCGCTCCACCGGGAGCCTTGAGATCCAGTTTCGAGACCCCCTCTGAGGGCTTCTGCTGTTGCTCGCGACTCCTCTGCGCCTGCTGAGTCATAACATCCATCATGTAAATCTCAGCGCCGGCCTCACCGATCTGAGGACCAACTCCCAACTGACTGCCCGCACCGGGAAGAGACTGTGCCACCGCGCTGGCAGACAATAATGAGAAGCTGCAGGCTAAGAACAGGAATGGAAAGAGAAGCGCTTTTTGTGCCCACCGAACCACCATAAATCTCCCCAAACGAGCTCGAAGCGGGCCTTGAGGGACCCCAAGAGGCACGATTCTAGCACGATCCCAGCCGATCAGCGCTAAATTGATACAAAAGCGGTGCGAACCGGTTGCCATGACATAATCGAAGCGATGCGAACTCGCCTGATTTTCGCGTTCTTCGCTCTCGCTATCCTCTTCTCGATGGTGCGTGAGTGGAGCGCGCCTGTCTCCTGCGCCCGAACCCTCATGGTCGGGGCAACCTGGAATTCTGAACGTTAACTGACAATCCTGATCCGCCGCCCGTTCTCCCCGTCGCGCTCCAAAGAAATTTCCACATCCCGCTCCCGCTGCAGACGCGGAAATTTCTCACCCCACTCAATAAGCAAAAGGCTGCGGTCGGATCGCAGATCGTCCAATCCCAGCGTCTCCAATTCGCGTGGCGTGTCCACGCGGTAAAGATCAATGTGGTAGAGGTTGGCGCTCCGCCCACGATACTCGTGGACCAGCGTAAAGGTGGGACTGGTCACGTCTTCTTCGGCTGCCGCTTCGAATGCCGCCGCGATTCCCTTGACCAGGGTGGTTTTCCCTGCGCCCAGATCGCCACGCAGCAAAACAAGCTTGGGCGGCGCCAGCAAGTCTGCCAGCGTGCGCCCGAAGGCAATCGTCTCCTCCGCCGAGTGCGTTGTAATCTCCCGCGTCATCTGCCGAAGTGTCTCCCGAAATCATGACCAGTATAGCGAGAGATGAACTCGGCGTCGGATCGACAATGGGAAGCTGCGATATCGGCTAGATTGTCTTCGGCACGACGAACACGGACGACTTCAGTCCCAGCAGGCTGCGGTCGGCCACGTGATCCACCGATGTGCGCAAGCGGCGATGGTCATCATCCTCAAACGCCACGAACCGGAACGGTTGCAGCACGCCAGTATTCGTCTTTCGCATGGGAGTCAGGATTTCAGCCATTCCGTGCACGGGCCCAGATTGCGTTTGAAATGCGAGTTCGACGAAAGATCCGGTTCCAAGAGGATGCTGCAGTTGCAATAGCCCCCCGGTCACGGAAATGGATTGGAGTTTAGCTTTTGTGCGCCGGCCATCTTCTAAACGGATCGCAGCCAGGACGGAATCGCCAAGCTGCACCCGGGCCGCGCGCCGCGATGGGTGCGCTTGGGGGAAGTGGGTCATAAGGTAATTGCACTATCGCACCAGCCTCGGCCAGGTAACAGATTACGGAAGCAGATGGCCGGATTCCCGTGCTGCTAGCCTGTTTCGAAGGCATCGAAGTGCTTGAGAACGCGGCTACTTAGCTTCCTGTTTACTATTGCTACAATGTCCTGCTGGACGATTGCAGGAGTTTTAGGCGGCTGCTGTTATCTCGTCGAATACTACGGAGAATGTCATGCGTAGCTTTTGCTTTTCAGTTTCTGTGTTGCTCTTTGTCTTTGCTTTTGCTTTGTACGCCGCTCCGCCTGCTCCATGCCAGAATGCCACTGCTCAGAATCAGATTCCACTTCGTGTCGCCATCGTTGGCCTCGTCCACGGACACGTCCAGGGATTTCTCGATCATTCGCTTCACAGCCCGGAGATTGAAATCGTTGGCATTGCCGAATCGAACCAGGCCCTCGCTTCTCAATACGCGGCGCGCTATAACCTCAGCCGGAATCTGCTCTTTGCAGATCTGGACGAAATGCTCGAACGAACCCACCCGCAAGCCGTCCTCGTATACGCGAATACTTATGACCATCGCCGCGTAGTCGAAACCTGCGCCCGACGCGGCGTTCACGTCATGATGGAAAAACCTTTGGCCGTCAGTCTGGATGACGCACTAGCCATCGAGAAGGCGGCCGGCCGGGGAAAGATTCAGGTTCTCGTGAACTACGAAACGACTTGGTACGCCAGCAATCGCGCCGCCTACGACCTTGTACACGAGAACGCGCTAGGCGATGTACGCAAGGTCGTCGTCCACGATGGTCACAGCGGACCCAAGGAAATCGGCGTCGGCCCTGAGTTCCTAAGTTGGCTCACCGATCCCAAGCTCAACGGCGGAGGCGCGCTCTTCGACTTCGGCTGCTACGGCGCCGATCTGATGACCTGGTTGATGGACGGACAGCGTCCCGAAACTGTGACTGCCGTTACGCAGCAGATCAAACCCGAGGTCTATCCTCACGTGGACGATGAGGCCACCATCATCCTCACTTATCCCAAAGCGCAGGCCATCGTGCAGGCTTCCTGGAACTGGCCATTCGACCGCAAAGATATGGAAGTCTATGGGCAGACGGGATACGTAATCACAGTGAAGCGCGACGACATTCGGGTACGGCGTGCCGGCGGCACGGAGGAGCAAGTCGCCGCCAAAGCGGTGCCCGCGCCGTACGACAACTCGCTAGCTTTTTTGAAAGCAGTGGTGGTGAACGGGATGAAGGTGGACGGGCCGTCTTCGCTTGACACGAACGTCACGGTGACAGAGATCCTCGACGCAGCGCGGCGTTCCGCAGCTTCCGGAAAGACGATTCGCTTGCCCGCCTCGAGATAAGCGCTCGCACTTACGCGCCCCAGCACACCAACTTTTCCTTCGCGGCATTCTGTGTGCGCCGAAAAGCCTGCGGTAGTCCACGGAGCAAATCCGTCGCCACCATCGAATGTTCCCCCACACTCTCGCGCATCACATTGCCGGCAAGTCCGTGCAGATGCACCGCGGCCACCACAGCGGCGAACGCGTCCTTCCGATGCTGTGCAATCATGCCCGCGACCATGCCGGTAAGAATGTCCCCAGTGCCGCCAGTGGCCATGCCGGGATTGCCCGTCGTGTTGACCCACGCCTCGCCGTCCGGGCGCACCACCAGAGTGCGATGCCCTTTGAGCACGACGATCAATTTGTGTTCGCGCGCGAACCTCCGCGCCACTCCCAATCGATCCTTCTGCACCTCGGCGATGCTCAACCCCGCCAGCCGCGCCATCTCTCCCGGATGTGGCGTGATCGCCAGCGTCCGATCCTTGCCATTCAATTCGTCCGCGCGGCCCTCGAATGCATTCAGGCCATCAGCATCCACCACCATGGGGAGTTCGAGTTTCGCGACTAGATTTCGTACCAGCTCCGAAGTTTGCGGATGACGCGAAATCCCCGGCCCAATCGCGATCACGCTCTTGCCTTTCGCCAGTTCCTCAATTCGATCTCGTGCGCTCGTCGAAATCGTACCGGCATCCGTTTCGGGCAACGGCTCGGTCATTAACTCGGGATGAAATCCGGCAACAGTTTCTAATACCGACTTCGGCGTCGCGACAGTGGACAAGCCGCCGCCAGCGCGCAACGCGGACATTCCCGCCATCGCCACCGATCCAGATTTCCCAAGAGATCCTCCGACCACCAGAACGTGCCCGTAACTTCCTTTGTTCGATTCTGCTGGGCGCGGGCCGACCAACGACGCAATATCGCGCGCAGTGATTACATTCAGTTGCAAGGCCGACACAATCGCTTCTTCAGGAGAACCAATCCCAGCCACAAAGGTCGCTCCAGAAGTCAACGAGCTGAACACGTGCGCTGGACGTGGCGCAGTAAAAGTAACAATCGCGTCAGCCCGAGCGATCGTTCTACTCTGCTCGGCCATAGCATCCGCATTTGCGCCGGAAGGAATGTCGACGGCGATCACAGGAATCTGGCTTGCGTTCATGGCTGCGATCGCTTCGGCATAAAGCCCGCTCACCGGAGGCTTGAATCCCGTGCCCAGCACCGCATCCAGATATAAATCACCGTGCAGCGCGGGCCGCATCAGGTCGCGCTTCAACTCCTCGCTGGAATGTACGACGACGGCTGCGTCCGGCAACTTGCCAAACATGACTGCGGCATCGCCCCGCAGATCGGCAGGGTTCGCTAGCAGGACAACCTGAACTTTCTTCCCCTGTTCGTGCAGCCGCCGCCCGGCCACAAATCCATCTCCACCATTATTTCCCTTGCCGCAGAACACCACGATGCGCTCCGCCGAAGCGTGATGCGAGAGCACATATTCCGCGACGGCCGCGCCGGCATTTTCCATCAGCGTAAGCGATGGCACGCCCCAGCGCTCGCTGGTGGTGCGGTCAATGGCTCGCATTTCTTCTGCGCTGACAATCTTCATAGTCGGGCGGTTTTGACTGTGATGAATTTCTCTCGACTGAACTATAAAACAAAAAGGGCCTCCGCGCTGTGCGGAGAGCCCTTATCCAGCAAACGAAATCCAGCCTAAGGCGTGCTCTTCGGAGCCGATCCAGACAGCATGGCCTGCACCTTGCTGTGCTTCTTTCCGTAAGTGAAATAAATCGCCAGTCCGATTACCAGCCAGACCACCAACCGGATCTGTGTGGCTGGAGATAGAAAAACGATGAGCGCCCCGGAAAAGAGAATCGAGAGAATCGGAACCAGAGGCACCATCGGAGTCCTAAACGGCCGGTTGAGCTCGGGATGCGTCCGGCGCATCACCCATACTCCCGCACTGACCAGTACAAAGGCCAGCAGAGTGCCCACACTCGTCATCTCGTCGAGCACATTGAGCGGAATCACCGTGGCCAGGATCGCAACGAAAATACCCACAACGATGGAACTGAGGTAAGGCGTGCGGAAGCGATGATGAATCTTGCCGGCCCAAGGCCAGAGCAAACCATCACGCGACATGGAGTAGAACACGCGCGACTGCCCGAGCAACATCACCAGCATCACTGTAGCCAAACCACCTAGCGCGCCGATCTCCACCAGAAACGTAGCCCATTGTTGCCCCGCGACGCGCATACCGACGACGACCGGATCGGGAACGTTGAGCTGCTGGTAAGGCACGATGTGAGTGAGCAGACCAGAAACCAAAATATAGAGCACCGTGCAAATAACAAGCGAACCCAGAATGCCCAGAGGCATATCTTTCTTTGGATTCTTCGCCTCCTGGGCTGCAGTCGAAACCGCATCAAAACCGATGTATGCGAAGAAGACGACCCCGGCCCCTCGCAGAATTCCCGACCATCCGAAGTGTCCCCACTCGCCGGTATTTGCGGGGATGAACGGGTGCCAATAGTTCGGCTTCCAGGCATGCGAGAACAAAAACGCTGCGGCCAGAACGACGAACATGCACACCACCGCTACCTTCATAATCACTACGGTGGTAGTAAAGTTCGCCGACTCCTTAATGCCAACAACCAGAATCGTGGTAATGACCATGATGACGAGAAATCCAACATAGTCGTACTTCAAATGCACCGGCATCCCGAAGAGAGTGAAATCGGAGGTAGGAAAGGCAGGCATATTCCAGCCGAGATCGTGCAGAAACGCCCGCAAGTGGCCGCTCCAACCCACCGCGACCGTGGCTGCGCCGAACGCATACTCCAGAATCAAATCCCAACCGATGATCCATGCGACCAATTCGCCGAGCGTTGCGTAGGAGTACGTATACGCGCTGCCCGCAATCGGAATCATGGAAGCAAACTCGGCGTAACAGAGTCCCGCGAATGCACAGGCAACGCCAGCGAGCACGAATGAAATCACAATGGCGGGACCGGCAAACTGCGCCGCAGCCTGTCCGGTGATCACAAAAATACCTGCCCCAATAATCGCGCCGATACCCAGGGTCAACAGATTCAGTGGTCCGAGGGCGCGCCGGAGGCTCTGTTCACCTTCAACTTCAACTGCCTCTTTCATCAGTGTGGGAAGGTCTTTCTTCGCGAACAGATTTGCCATGCTTCGTTTCTCCTTGGAACTAAGATGCCCTCGTCGTGCCCGAATTCTTCGACCACGCGTAATATACCGGGATGCCCAGCAATACCACAATCAGCCCCGGCCATGTGAATTGCGGTTTGTAGCGCAACAGTACGACATCAATAAACAAAGCCATCAGAATATAAATTGCAGGCAGCACCGGATAACCCACAGCGCGATACGGCCGCGCGACGTCGGGATGCGTCCGCCGCAGCACAAACAATCCCACAATCGTCAAAATGTAGAACACCAGCACGGCGAAAATAATATAGTCGAGGAGTTGACCGTAGCTGCCCGAAACGCACAGCAGGCAGGCCCACACCATCTGCACCATCAGCGAAACCGCCGGCGTCTTGTGCGCGGGATGCAGTTTGGCGACGCTCTTGAAGAACAGACTGTCCTTCGCCATAGCATAGTAGACGCGTGCGCCGGAAAGAATCAGTCCATTGGCGCAGCCGAAACTGGAAATCAGAATGGCCCCAGCCATCAAGAGACCGCCCGCGGCGCCGAACATCTGCGTCATCACGGCGGTACCCACGCGTTCCTCCGCGGCAAATTTGATTCCACGTCCTAAAATCGTTGCCGCGCCTGCGGTCCCGTCCAGCGGCAGAGCCAGTAAATAGATAAAGTTGCAGGCAATATAGAGCGCGATTACCACCCCCGTGCCCAGCGCCAGCGACAAAGGCAAGTTGCGGCTGGGATTTTTTACTTCCCCCGCGGTGAAGGTCACGTTGTTCCAGGCGTCGGCAGAGAACAGCGATCCCACTTGCGCCACCGCCAGAATCGTAAGCGTGCCGACCATCACAACCGGTCCGCCCACCCCCACCTGAACGGCGTGCTGCGCGCCCAGTCCCGCATTCCGCCAGAAATGTCCGCCGAAGTTACTAGCCAGCGCCTGCGCATTCCGCCCCAGCGCCACTCCGAACAACGCCAGTCCCAGCAGCGCCGAAACTTTGGCCGCGGTAAATACATTCTGGATCAGCGCTCCAGTTTTCAAGCCGAAGATATTCACCACCGAAAGGAAGACAACGAGCAGGATGGCGACCAGGTTCTGGGTGTTGATTCCCACATCCATGTTGCCGAGAACCATGGGCCCGAGAGGAATCGGCGGAACTTTCCAGAGATGGATAATCCAATGCGAAGATGAAATTGCAGGAAAGAAAACTCCCAGAAACTTGCCGAAAGCCACGCCCACCGCCGCAATCGTCCCGGTCTGAATTACCAGGAACAATGTCCAGCCGTAGAGAAAACCCCACAGCGGCCCGAGCGCCTCGCGCAGATAAACATATTGCCCGCCGGCCCGCGGCATCATGGCTGCCAGCTCGCCGTAGCTGAGCGCGGCAACAATCGTCATGAACCCCGCCACCGCCCACGCGCCGATCAGCAAAGCGGGAGAATCCACTTCGCGCGCAATCTCCGCCGAAACAATAAAGATGCCGGAGCCGATCATTGACCCCATCACCAGCATAGTGGCGCTGGTCAGGCCAAGGCCCTTAACCAGCTCCTTATCCTGATGGCTATGGGTTTCCCAATCGCTCGCTGCAGTCGGCCGCGTGGTCGGTGTACTCAGGATCCCTCCTAAGCCTGGTAGCGCCGGCGTCTCGCCGGCTGTCGTGAGAGCGTCACGCTCGCTTGAGAGCTACTGCCAAGGTCAACTGACTTTACCTCAAGACGCGAAAAAATTCCTCTGCTGATTTCCGCGGCTCTCGTAACAAGTCAGATATCACCGCCACAGAATCAGCTCCGGCTTCAACCACCGACGCCGCATTGGCTCGCGTGATCCCTCCTATGGCAACCAGAGGTTTTCCGGTCAACTGCCGCGCCCGGCGCACTCCTTCAAGGCCGACGACAGGATCGGGTTTGTCTTTGCTGGAAGTCGAAAATACGGGTCCGATGGCAAGGTAATCCGCGGAGGTCCGGGCGCCTTCTTTCACCTGCCGCGGGTTGTGCGTAGAAAATCCCAGCCAGCAATCCGGACCGATAATCCTCCGCACCGAGGATGGCGGAAGGTCATCCTGCCCTACATGGACGCCACTGAACTCTGCAGCCAAGCATAAGTCAGCGCGGTCATTCATGATCAGCTTAACGTCGCCCACCGCGTTTATCTTTAATGCCAGCGCCTGCCGAAGCATTTCGCCAGCACTGCCACTTTTGTTGCGGTACTGCAAAACCGTGCAGCCCCCGGCAATCAGTTCCTTGGCAAAGCTAACCAAGTCTTCAGTTTTCATGAAGCCCGCCGCATCCACAATGGCATAAAGCCGCGGCAGAGAGATCACGCAGCGGACTCCTTCTTGCTCGCAGCCAGGAATCGCTCGATAAACCCTGTATCAAATTTCCCGGAGCGAAAGTCCGGATCTGCAAGAATCTTCCGGTGCAGCGGAATCGTCGTGTACACGCCTTCGACGATAAACATTTCCAGCGCCCGCATCATGCGCGAGATGGCCTCGCCACGATCCTTGCCATGCACGATCAACTTTGCGATCAGCGAATCGTAATAAGGCGGAATCACCCCCTCTGCATACGCCGCCGTATCCACGCGCACTCCGGTTCCTCCCGGCGGATTGAAAGCCGTAATCTTCCCCGCCGACGGCGTGAACTTCTCCGGATGTTCCGCGTTAATTCTGCATTCAATTGCATGCCCGCGGTGCACAATCGGCCCCTGCAGCACCTCTCGCATGTGAGCTCCCGCCGCGATCATGATCTGGCTCTTGACCAGATCCACGTCGGTCACCATCTCCGTCACCGGATGCTCCACCTGGATGCGCGTGTTCATTTCAATGAAGTGCAGCCGCCGGTCCTTGTCCATCAAAAACTCGATGGTTCCCGCGTTGGTGTAGCCGATCTCTGTCAGCGACTTGCACAAGACCGCGCCGATCTGGTCACGCAACTCGGGAGTAACTTGGGTCGACGGCGATTCTTCCAGCAACTTCTGGTGCCGCCGCTGGATGGAACATTCTCTCTCCCCCAGACTCACCACATTGCCATGCTCATCCGCCAACACCTGAAACTCGATGTGCCGGGGATGCTCGACATATTTCTCCATGTACAAGTCGCCGTTGCCGAACGCCCCCGCTGCCTCCGCCTGCGCCGCCTTGAATAATCCCGGCAGCTCTTCTTCGTTGCGCACAATGCGCATGCCGCGCCCACCGCCGCCCGCCGACGCCTTCACAATCACCGGAAAACCGACTTGCCGCGCCCACTCCACAGCTTCGCCATCGGAGGCAATAATTCCATCCGAGCCCGGCAGAATCGGTACTCCCGCCCGTTTCATGGCGGCGCGCGCTTTTTCCTTTTCTCCCATCAGCCGTGTCACTTCCGGCCGCGGCCCAATGAACTTGATCCCGCTGGTTTCGCACACTTCGGCAAAGTTGGCATTCTCCGCCAGCAACCCGTAGCCAGGATGCACCGCGTCTACGTTCGCGATCTCCGCCGCGCTGATCACCGCCGGAATGTTCAGATAGCTCAACGCCAATTGCGGCGGCCCAATGCAGATGGCTTCGTCCGCAAAACGCACCGGCAAGGAGTGCCGGTCGGCCTCGCTGTAAATGGCAACCGTGCGGATGCCCAGCTCCTTGCACGCGCAAATAACACGCAGCGCAATCTCTCCGCGATTTGCAATCAATATCTTCTTGAACATTTGGATCATTTGGGGACAACCGTTCTCGGGTGTCCGCCGGGCGCAACCGGCTCCTCACTTCCCCTCGTCAGACGCAAAAAGGCGCGCGAAAAGCGCGCCTGGCTTTTACAAAGTAATTCTCGCCACATCTCACTTCTTCGGCCGGATCGCGAACAACTCCTGCCCGTATTCAATGGGCTGGCCGTTGCTTCCCATCTTTTTCACGATTTCTCCAGCCACATCCGATTCAATCTCATTCAGCAGCTTCATTGCCTCAACAATGCACAGTACCTGCCCTACCTCCACCGTGTCCCCGACCTTGACAAACGGCGGCGCCCCCGGCGAAGGCGCCTCATAAAGCGTTCCCACGATGGGGGATTTCACGATATGCAGGTTTTCTTCCACCGCGGGCGCGGGTTCGACTGCCGCCGGGGGCGCTGCTGCAGGAGAAACGGCGACCGCTGGCTGGCCCGTCTGCGGCACCGACACGGCCACGTAGGGCACTTCCGCGCGCGCTTGCACAACGGTGTGCTGTCCCCCCCGCTTTATCTTCACTTTGACATCGCCACGCTCCAGTTCGAACTCGGCAATGTCTTTTTCGATTAAGAACTCAATGAGTTCCTTCAGCTCTTTTTGATTCATTCGGATGAAAAGTAGGACCGTTTGCGATTCCGCGCAGCATCCAACCCGCCAACGGCCGGGCGCTCTGCACAAATTGCTCCAATTAACCTGCTTATATCTTCAAAGACTTAAACCGCCAGGAAGTCCTTGCTGGTGGGAGTCAGCACCTCACATCCCGTGTCGCTGACCGCCACCATGTCCTCGATCCTCACGCCCCATTTGCCGGGGAAGTATACTCCCGGCTCAATGGTGATGACCATGCCAGGCCGCAGTACTTCTTTCTGGCCGGCCGCCACTCTCGGCGCTTCGTGGATTTCGAGCCCCACGCCATGCCCCGTGGAATGCGTGAAATAGCGTCCCAAGGCAGCTCGGCTTAATACCTTACGCGCGGCCTCGTCCACCTCCGCTACGCTGATTCCGGGGCGCACAGCCGCGATCGCTGCCTGCTGCGCCTCCCTCACCGATTCGTAGGCATGGCGCGCGTCTTTTGGCGCCGCATTCGAGCCGTTCCCCACCCATACTGTGCGGGTTTGGTCCGAACAATAACCTGCGAGTATAACACCGAAATCACAGACCACGAATCCGCCGGGCGCAATGGCTTGCTCCGAAGCGCGGCCGTGAGGCAACGCCGACCTCGCCCCGGAAGCAATGATCGTAGGAAAAGACATCTCTTGCGCCCCGGCCCGGCGCGCGGCATGCTCCATCTCCGCCGCTACCTCAGTCTCTTTTACTCCTGGACGCAATACCTCGAGCGCTCGGTCGAACAAACCCGCCCCCAATTGCACTGCCGCACGAATATTTCTTAATTCCTCCGGATCCTTCACCATTCGTGCCCGCTCCACTATCGCGCTCGCATCCCGTACCCGACGGCCGGAGGGCAGCAAATCTGTCAGCCGTCTTTTTTCCGCCACGGTCATGTGTTCGGATTCAATTCCAATGCTCCAGCCTCTCGATTTTTTCCCGCGCGCTCCCACCCACTCCGCCAGAGCGCCCAACACCGCCTTGCGGGCAATGATCACTTTCGCGCCCTTTACTTCCGCGCGCGCCTGCGTGTCATAACGCACGTCCGTGAAGAAGACGCTGCCGCTTTCCTCTATCAGCAGGAATCCCGCGCTGCCGGTAAACCCACAGAGATATCGAATGTTGGGAAGATGGCTGATCAGCAGCGCATCGAATCGGGTGATGGCAAGATCTTCCCGCAGTTTCTCTTGGCGACCGAGGAAGTTCATTCCTTGCTGAGTTTAACAGGGGAAAAGGGAAGAAGTACCGAGTACCTGGCACCGAAAGGCCCTCGGAATCAATCGCTGCGGTTCGCCAGGTACTCGGTACTCGCCCCCAAACACGAAACCGCCGGCCTGACAGGTTCTTCAGGCCGGCGGCTTCAAATCTTCAACTTAGCGCTCTACGTCTGACGCTGTTACGTCTGAATGATTCGCGGCGTGATGAAGAAGATCAATTCCTGGTTCGAGGTATTTACCTGTGTATGTTTGAACAGGTTGCCCAGCAGCGGGATATTTCCCAGAATTGGCACCTGATCGATGTTGATCGAGTTCTGCGTCTGAATCACACCACCGATCACCACCGTACCTCCGTCGGTTACCAGCACCTGCGTGGTCGCCTGTTGCGTAATCAACTCGGGGTTGCCTTGCACTTCCTGACCGAAGTTCGGAGTGGTGTTCTCCACGTCCACGTTCAGGAAGATGGTATTTTCCGAAGTGATCTGTGGCGTCACCGTCAACCGCAGGAATGCATCCACGTAGGTCACGGTCGGCGGACCACCCAACTGCGCCTGCGTCACGATGGGTACACGCACACCCTGCTTCACCAGGGCTTGAATATTATTTTGTGTCACCACCCGAGGCCGTGACAGAACCTTCAGCAAGCCGCGCGACTCGGCCATCGAGAGCACCGCATCGATTCGCACCGTGTTGCTGGCGTTCAAGAAGGTCAAGCCGCTGGTGGGTGAGGTCGAACCCAGATTGGAGAACAAAGGAATAGTCGATCCTGGGGTCGAGGTTGTGCTCGGCACCGTGATGTAGCCCGGAGTCAAGCTGCCAACCGTGGTGGGCGAAAGGCCTGCTGTGGCGTTTCCACCGATGGCGCTGTGTCCGTCGCCCCAGCCGAAGCCAAGCTGCGTGCCGATGTCGCGGGCGAACTGCCGCGTGGCCGCCACTACCCGCGCTTCGATTTCCACTTCCTGCGTCTTGCGGTCAAGCTGCGTCAGCAGGCGATCAACGATGGGAATCACTTTCGGAATGTCGTTCACGATGATGGCATTGGTGCGTTCATCCGCCACCACATCGCCGCGCTGCGAAAGGAACTTCTTTACCGTGATCATTACATCCTTGGCATGGGCGTAGCTCAGGAAGCGCGTGATGGAAACTTTCTCCACGGCCATCGCTTCCGCTTCTATTTGGGCGTGCCGTCCGTCTGCTTCTTTTTTAAGAGTCTCAACCGTGGCGATGCGCAGGACGTTGCCTTCCAGTTCCCGGGCAAGGTCGTTATTCTTGAGCACGATGTCCAGCGCCTGATCCCACGGCACATCGTCCAACACAACCGTCAGCGTGCCATGAACATTGGGATCCAGCACCACGTTCAAGCCGCTGATCTCGTGAATCAGACGGAAGAAATCCTTCAGATCTACATCCTTCAAGTTCACCGAAATTGGTTCGCCTGTGTACTTGGGGCCAGCCGCGGCGGGTTGCTGTCCAGCTTGCGACCTCTGCTCGGCTGCAAGATTGACCGCCGGCTGGATGCCCGTGCTGGAGGAAACACTCTGCGTTGCCTGCGCCGCGTTCGCGCTTACCGGCAACAGTTCAGGAGCTGTTTTGTCGGCAAACTTCGCCGCCGCTTCCTGGGCGCGTCCAGCGGGCTCAATCGCCGTATCCGCGGTATTCGCTTTGGCCACGTAGGTGGGCTCCACGAATACAAAATCACTGGTCGACGCCGGCTCAGGTTTTTGGCTGGCCGATACCGCGTGCACCGCCGCTGCCTTCGGGATGACCGAATCGATCGCCGGAGGCGGCATGTTTGCCGTCACTTCCTTTTTCGACTCAGCCTTCACCGCTATGACTCGCGGAGAGAACGGGGACATACTCGGGTTCGCCACTGGAGAAGTTTCGGCTACAGTCCTTTTGGGAACGCTTGTGCTCGCCGCTGCCGTTGACTGCGTGTGCAGAGTCAACACCAGCTTTCCGTCGACCGACGGGGTCAACTCGTAGCGGCAGGCGTGCTCCAGGTCGACCACCACGCGAGTCGTCGGTGGCGTCTGGCCATCCATGCCGATGCGCACTCCCTTTACGCCCGCGCTGCCAACGCTGATGCGGCTCTGCCCTGACACCATGACGGTGCCCGGCAAATCTACGATCAGACGCGCCGGCGAATCCGCCGTGCTTAGCTTGGGCGTCACCGCGCCGCGAGCGGTGATCTCGACCCGGATCTCGTCCGTGCCGCGAACCACGTTCACTCGCTGCAGTTCGTTTCGCTGGCTCGCCGCCTGTAACACCGGCGTCTCTGCGGCTGAAGCCATCAGCCCCAGCAGCATCAGCGGTAGGATTACACTCAGCAGTTGCTTTCGCATTTCGCTTCTCCCCAACTCGCGGGTCTGCCCCGCGTGTCCTTACTAGAACTCGATTTTGTTGATGCTCCGGCTTCCCGGAGCACCTTTGCCCACGCTAAACCGCTGGCGTGAAAATCTTCTTAGTCACTTCCCGCGTAAGTGCTTTGCCCAGCTTGTCCTGCACCGTTTCCTGGAATACCACCGTGTCGCCGGTAATTCTCACTACATACCCGTTGAACACCGGATCGTTTTCCCGCAGGAAATATGCCTTGTTCAGGCTGTTGGTCACTACCGCGATAAAGCCGCCCTCCGACTTGACCACGCCCCGCAAATTAATCTGCCCAATCTCCAGACACTTTTTCCCCGTCGAGCAACCTGAACCGGACGGCTCCTGCACCACCGGACTGAAGAAGGGATCGCGTTTCCCGCTCATCGCCCATTTCTTTTCTTCGGGCTTGGGCGCCTTAGCGGCCTCGCCGCTCTTGCCGGCGACCACTGGCTGGGCATCCGCCGCAGTCTTAGTCGGAGCAACCGTCTTGGCCGCCTTGGTCTCTTTAGCCGCAATCACCGGATGCGCTGCCACTGTCTTTTTGGCAACTGACTTTTTGACAACTGCTGCGGTGCGCGGTTTCGCGTCCGCAGTTGCGGGAGCAGGAGTGTTCTTCACCCCGTCTGGCGCTGCCTTGGCCGACACCGGAACCAGCGCTGCCGGTTTCGCCGGAGCGCCCGCAGCCGGTTTCGCCGACGACGCGCTCGTGATTCCCAGCGCGGCGTTGGAGTCATCCGTCTTCTTCTGCTGCACCCCGTTCATGGTGTCCTGCACCTTGTTGATGATGTTCGGATTCTGTGCCCAGAGTCCGCCCGTCATGATTCCCACTGCCAGAATGCTTGTCGTTATCGTTAGCTTCTTCATAGCGATTCCTATTTGCTCACGCCCGCGGTTGCGGGCTTTGCCCCCGGCGCTGCCGCCGGTATGCCTAAATCGTGACTGAAGAAAGTTGTGGCGGTAAATGTCGCCACTACGCTCTCATTCGGCGCGTACTGGTACGTGTGTTTGGCCTTGGCCCCTTGCGGATTCTTGGTATTCGAGACCAGCAGCCCGCTGACGTTCACGATGCGCTCCAGCTTGCCCACCCGATCAAAGAAATTCAGCATCGAGTAATACGGCCCGTCCAGCTCTAGGTCGAAGGGAAGCTCGGAGTAGTAATCCTTGGCTACGACCGGCTTCGCCGTATAGCGGCGCAATTCCACGCCCGCCTTCAGCGCTTCGCTGTCCAGGGTTTCAATAAAGCCATCCACTTGCTTCTCGTCTGGAACGATGCGCGCCTCAATCTCCAACTGCTGCTTCAAGTTGGCCAGCTGGCGCTCCATGTCCTTTAGTTTGGGACGGTAAGACTCAAGTTCGTTGTTCTCCCGAACTTTGTCTTGTACTGCATGTTGCGCCGCCGTGTTCTTATCGCTCTGGTTCTTGAACACCGTGAAGTACAGCGCTGTGGTTACCAGCGCTCCCCCCAGGATGACCGCTCCCCATTGCTTCAGGCCCGACAGTTCGTTGAAATTCATCGCCATAAGAGCGCCTCTACGACTTTCCCTTCTCGCAGGTCAGCGTGAACTGGAACGCCTGCATGTCCTTGATCTGATCGTCCTGGAAAGTTTCCTTGATCTCCACCGTCTTGAAGAAGCCTGTCTTCTGCAGATTCGCGATCAAGTTGGCTACCGCATCCGTACTCAGCGCGGTGCCTTCCAGACTCACGCTTGGTCCCGTATCGTCCATGCTCCTCAACCACACGGCTTCGGTTCCGTTCACCGTCTCACCCAGCATGGCCAGCAGGTTCACCGGACCAGCCTGTCCGGCGCGCAGTGAATCGATCACGTCCACCCGCCGCTTGTAGTTGTTCGCCTGGGTCTGCCGTTCCAGGTAGCGCGCTTTCACATCGCTGAGCTCGCGGTTTCTTTGTTCGGCGCGTTGCATTTGCACCGCGATCGCCTTACCCTGGCTGTCCAGCCGGTACCAGTAGCCGAAATTCACCAGCCCCGCCAGCAGCAGCACCACCAGCACTTTCAGTTTGGGCGATCCCATGTCGCCCATTTCCATCGTGGGCATCGCCGGCGCGTTACTGCCGCCGCGCTTGTTTTTCCCCTTGGAGGATTCCAGAAGATTGATTTTGATCATAGGGATTCAAAGCTCCTCAAAGCCAAACCCACCGCCACCGCTAATTGGCCCGGATTCTGCTCCACCAGCTCGGCCCCGGGGCCGTCCGCCGGTGGCACTACGCGCTGGAATGGATTCAACAATTCCACCGGCATGGAAAATTCCTGCCGCAACGCTTCCATCAATCCCGGCACCTTTGCCGAACCACCCGCCAGATAAATCTTCTCGATGTGCTCGCCCGCCGCGCTGGCCCGGAAGAAGTCGAAAGTCTTCTGAATTTCCAGCACGATGATCTCGGTCACCTGCTGCA
>PLUI01000116.1:10625-25610 GCA_003164855.1 Acidobacteriaceae bacterium | reverse complement strand
ATGTTGATGTTCATCACGCTGGCGCCCAGGTTGAGCAGCGCCACCACCTGGCCCGGCGCCGGCTGGTAGTTGTACTCGTAGCAATTCTGCAAAGCCAGCGCATCGATGTCCACAATAGCGGGGGTGCGTCCCGACATCGAGAGTACGTTGGTGTAGTTCAGAATCTTGTCCTTCTTGACGGCCACCAGAAGCACATCCATCTGCGGGCTGCCCGCCTCCTCCGACAGAATCTGGTAGTCGAGACTCACGTCCGCCAGGTCGAAAGGAATGTGCTGGGCCGCTTCTTTCTCGATCGTCTCCGCCAATTCCTGATCGCTCATCGAGGGCAGCGAGATCTTCTTGACGATCACCGAGTGTCCGCTCACCGCCGTGGCCACCGCCTTGGTTTTGATCAGGCAGTCGGCAAACAACTTCGAAATCGCGCTCGACACCGTTCCCGAGTCCACGATCATCGAATCCACTACGATGTCCGAGGCCAGAGCTTCCAGTCCCAGGTGCGCCACTTCGATCTGCCCACCCTTCTTTTTCAGCTCCACGGCCTTAATGCTGGAAGAGCCCACATCCAGACCTACAATCGTCTTCGATCCCATTCCAAACATGTGCCCGCCTTTCGTAGCGCCGGCGTCCCGCCGGCATTTTCCTGACTACTGTGACCCGGCAGCTTTTGACGCCGCCTTCGGTTTACGTTTCGCTCCCGATTCCATTTGGCTCGACTTCTCTTCCATCCACTGGTCCAGCCGCGATTTTTTGAAGCGCCACCGGTTGCCCAATTTGAAAGCCGGAATACTCTGTTCCCCAACGTACTTGTAAAGCGTGTCCGGACTCACTCCCAGGTACTGCGACGCCTGGCGAATGTTCATCACTTCCCGCGAGTCGGCCATATCTCGTGATCCAGTTCCTTGCCCTGTTCTTTCGGACCAAAGCCCTCAAAATTTCCTGCGCCGCTGTTTTTCGGCCGCAGGCTAATTTTGCGAGACCCCCTCGCCCTCTCCGTGTATCCAAGGGCTTTCGGTGTCCCGAGCATATATCAGCCCGGAAAAACCCCGCGTCCAAGCGAATTTCCTGTTTTTGCTGGCTTTTTTACGGTTTTTCTGGAATGGGGAGAATCGAGCTTTCAGGCCGATATCTATATGTTGTGGTGTGTCTTGGTATCGCGTTGATTAGTAGTAGTAGTCACTCACATGGCGGCAAGTCACTTCAAAGCGAGTAACTGAAGTACTAGAGACGGTACGGAAGTACTATATCGCTGGCTCAAGTGATTGCGACAGCAGGGCTTAAGAACATATAGCGGCAGAGGGCCCGCACAACGCTCAGTTCGTTTTAGGGTGTGCCGTCCCCCATGACACGAAAGCTCTTGTTGCTCTTGAGCGTTCGGCTCGGTGTCGCCACTTCAACGATACCCGAAGTTGCGCCTGTAGGCACGGTTGTCGTGATTTCGGAAGCCGACACGACCTTGAACGAAGCCACCGTGCCATTAAACGTGACGCTGGTCGCGCCGGTCAGGTCGTTTCCCAAAATGATGACGGAATCTCCGAACTCACCGATGGAAGGATCTGTCTCAACGAACGGACCGAGACCCATCCCCAAACTGAAAACTGTGCCACATCCGCTGGTGCTGCAGTTGCCGCTGGTGCCTCCTTGGCCGGTCATCCCGTAGAAAGTCCCGCTAGTGGCCTGTACCAACGCGCCTGATGGAACTGAGCCATCAGCGCATCCAGATTGCAAACAAAAACCGTATACGTTCGTCAGAACTCCGCCCGGGGTGATCATAAAAATGGTTCCACAGCCGGAGTCGTAGCAGCCGACCCCGCTGCCTCCAAGAGTCGTCGTCCCATACAAAATCCCGTTAGTGCCTTGAACTAGTCCGGCGTCGGGGGTCTGGCCATCGGGCCCGTCAAATGCGTAGAGCGTTGTTAACGTTCCTGCGGCGGTGAGCTTAAACACCGTACCGTGATTTGTTATCTTGCCAGCCTGGCCGCCCCCGAGGGTTGTCCCATAAAAGTCGCCACTTGCGGCTTGAACCAGCGGCGCCACGACCTCGTTTCCGTCAGCACAGATGCCGCCGCTATCAACCGAGCAGAAGCTGTAGAGCGATGTCAGCGAGCCCACAAGCGTAACTTTGAAGGCCGTGCCACAGCCATAGTCTTCGCACAACTGCTGCCCTTGCCCGCCCGCATATGAAGTACCGTAAAGCTTTCCGTCAGCCGCTTGAATCATCGCTGCAGTAGGCCACGCACCATCGCCCTGAAGGAAGCTGTGAAGAGTGGTTAACTTTCCGGAGGCGGTAATTTCGAAGACAGTGCCGCATCCGTTGTTGCAGGGGCCGCCTGCTCCACCGAACTTTGTTGTACCGTAGAAGTTTCCGTTACTCGCTTGTACCAACGCGGCGGAGGGATTGGAACCGTCGTCTCCCGCAAAGCTATGCAATGTGGTCAGGTGCCCACCGGATGTAATCTTGAATACGGTGCCAAATCCGATGGTCCCTCCCGCATAAGTTGTTCCGTAGAAGTCTCCATCCGTCGCTTGGATGACTCCCGCATAAGGGACCGCGCCGTCTGTGCAGTTGGCCTGGGCACAAAATGCGTAGAGAGTAGTCAGCTTTCCCTCAGGGGTAATCTTAAACACTGTCCCATTGTTATTTGGACCGTCTCCGGAGGTCGTCCCATAGAAATTCCCGTCGACGCCCTGAATGAGGGTCGCATTTGAGGGACCGGCACCGTCACTCCCGTCGAAACTGAGCACCGTCTTGAAGGTCTGCGCGGGTGAAGCGGTCAAGCTGGCGAGACAAAAAAGAATGATGACGCAGACCGTTTCGAAAGAGCCCAGCTTCCCTTCACGGCCAAGTGCGCGATTTTTGCTGTGCTGACGCTTGTTGATGCCCTGCTCTGCGCACTTTCGCGGAAAGGATGGCATCCCACGAACCCTGACATTCTTGGCTTTTAACTTCAACGGCCCTCCGATGCTCTACTGTATACCCGACGCCCTACTGCACGTCGCTCACCTTCCCACTCAGAAAGATCACCTTCATATCCTTGTAGTAGTAAATCTGCTTTGTCCCGAGAGTGACTTTCTTATCCGGCTTGCCCATGGCCGCCTCGACCTGATCCGTGGTCATTCCCTTCTCAATGCTGACCGGTTCAGCTGCCGGTTGATCCGCTGGCTGCTGTTGCCCCTGGTCTGCAGCGCCCTGCTGCTGACCACCCTGCTGCTGCGCACCTTGGTCCCCGCCCTGCTGCTGATCATCATTGCTGATGGAGAGCACTTGCCCAATGGTGTCTTCCACTCCACCGGCACTTGCGTTCCCCAACGACCCTTTGGGGAACTGGAAGACTACGTTCGCCTTGTTGTAGGTCGGCGGATCGGTCTTGTTGCAGGTGTCGCAGGCTACAATTTCAAGAGTTACGGTATCTTTGGCAACGTTCACATCGATCTTCATGGGATAGACTTTGTCGCCCACGGCAAACAGATGGGTCGTCTGTTCCTTGCCAAATTTTCCCATGATGGATTTTCGTCCCATCAACGAAAGCCCGCCGGGAGCGTGTATTGTCCCGCCTTCATACTTGTTGGCGAGCACGTTCTGATCCCCGTAAGGCACGGCAAGGATTCCGCCTTTTTGGATGGCCAACAGCGTGCCCTTTTCCACTACGGAATATCCACTCGTGTCCGATCCCATCTTCACCAGCTTGTATTGCGCGGCAAGTTGTTCCTGAATCGAGACTGGCGCCTGAGCGTTGGCCATCGAGCACGGAAAAATTGTTACCGCCAAAAGCAAAACTCCTGGAATTAGACCGTCGAATCGCTGCGACATGAAAGCCCCCAAGTCAGCCTCTTTTCAAACTTCTTTTTCAAACCTCATTGTTATTGTTCAACCAAATTTTTTTTTCAACAACCAGCAACCGCATCCTGAATCAGCGAGTTCCCAAACGCCAACGCTAGCATGAGCAAAGGGAGCGCCTGCTTCCGGCGCTCCCTTTGCTCGGATTGTTCAAACCCAAACGCTGTCAATCAGCGTTCGGGCTACAAACCTCCTCCAGACGCCGCTTGCTGCTTAGCGTCGGCCTCCGCCTGATCGGCGGCAGCCTGCTGGTCTTGCAGCGTTTTGGCCGCGGTGGTATCGGGTGGCGGAGGTGCCACGGCTCCCGCCTGCGTGCCTGTATCAGGCGCCGCCGGCATACCGCCCGTCCCTTGCTTCTTCGCCAGTTCACCCATGCCGTTGGTGATGTTCTCCTGGAAGTGGTTGTACATCTCCTGCAAGTCATCCACTTTCACGGCAACGGTTGAGCCCGACGCGCAGTCGCCTTTCTTGGTGGCTGCGACGCTGGCATTCACGTTCTGGTCTCCATCCGGCGTGTCCGTGAGGCGCGTGATCACATCACCCGACGTCAAGCCGCATTCCTGACCGTTGGCCACCACCGTAACATCGGAATCCACCACAAACGTGCGCTGTGATGGATCTAATGCCGGAGGCGGAGTATCGCTGGTAGACGCCGGAGCTGCCGACGCTTGTCCGCCCGAATCCTGGCTGGCCTGCGTCTGCTGCGCCGCCAATTGCGCTTTCACTTCCTGCGCAATTGCTTCCTTCACCTCGGGAGTCAGCGCCACTGGGCCGGAGGCCGCTGCCGGAGCCGGATCTCCTCCGCCGCCGCCGCTGGCTGCCGCATCCGCCGCCATGGCGTCCGCATTGTCCTCAGCCCGAGCCGCGTAAGCCGCCTGCAACTGCTGCGAGATCAGATAATCCGTCAGCCAGTAGTAGGGCGCAGCATACACCGGATAAGGATTCCACCATCCGCCATAGAATCCCCACCACGGCGCTCCTCCCCACCCCCAGGCCCCAATGCCCCAGGCAACCCCCACTCCCCAGGGATGCCAGCCCCATCCATAAAATCCCGGATGGTACCAGACGCCTGGGTAATAGCCGTAGTACATATGTCCGCCCCAGCCGTAGCCGCGATAAAGCCCAACATGGTAGCGGCCTCCGGCATAGAAAGTCCGCGAGTAGTAGGCATGCCCGCCCCGCGTGACGTAGGCGCGCTGCACATAACCGCCATGCCTTCCAGTGTTCACAACACGCGCTCCGTTGTGTTCACCCACAACCCTGCTCCCACCGTGGACTCCATGCTCAATATGCATGCCGCCACGATCGATCGAACGCACCGACCCGTTAGGACGGATGTTCGCGTGCCCGCCACCTCTCAGTGAGACGCTCCTGCCCGGAGGAGCGTGGCTGGTCGTAGCCGTGTGCGTCGTTGTGCCCGTATGCGACGTCGTTCCTCCCGCGTGCGTCGTCGTTCCCGTGTGGGTCGTCGTGCCGGAGTGGGTCGTCGTGCCACCTGCGTGCGTCGTCGTTCCCGTGTGGGTCGTCGTGCCCGTATGCGACGTCGTTCCTCCCGCATGCGTTGTCGTTCCCGCGTGGGTCGTCGTGCCGGAGTGGGTCGTCGTGCCGGAGTGGGTCGTCGTCCCTGCATGGCTCGTCGTTGCCGTATGCGAAGGTGTTGAACTATGGGACTGGGTTGCTCCATGGGAAGGCGCCGACTTGGCTGGCGCACTCGCTTTTGGCGCCGCCTTGGGAGCAGGCGCGCTCGTCTTCTTCTGGCCCCAGGCGAGAGCTGGAACCGCCATCAACAGCAGAAGCACTACCCACTTCTGCAACATATTTTCACCCTTCAAAATGCGATCCATTACGGCCTCCTGAGCGTTTGAACTTTCTTACCGCGGCTTTCATCCACAAAATGACGTCCCCAAATCCGCAGCGTCATGCTGGCTCCGGATTCCAGCTACCATAAACACGAAGCTCTCCGATTCCGCGCGCACCATTCAAAATTAATTTCCTGAGCCAGAGGGGAAGGCCTGCAAGATCCGCGAAGCATAGCGATTAGCGTTTAGACGCTACCGGCGACCCGCATCTTTAGGCGAAAGAAACTTACCAGAAGTTTGCAACTCGCGCAAATGATTCTAGCTATCTCGACTCAACCTTGGCATTGCCGTATTCCCCACTCGGGAAATGTCTTCGTTATCTATGAACGGAACAATCCCGACTGGCGGGCGTCGACAGCAGATGCGACCCACTTCCATCGCTCACTTCCCTGCTGTAATCTATCTATTCTTCGACCGGAGGCAACTTGCGCTACCTCGATCGTTTGCAACCCCTGGCTCTCTTTGTCATGCGCCTTGCCCTGGGCGCCGTCATGGTCGGCCACGGATACCATAAAGTTTTCGGCGGACTTCACCACCACGTTCAACTCGTCACCAGCCTCGGGCTCCCCGGCTGGACCGCATATCTTTCCGCCTTCACGGAATTTCTTGGCGGCATACTCGTGCTGATCGGCCTGTTCACCCGCTTCGCTGCGTTTGCCATTTGCATCGATTTGTCCGTCGCCATCGCCAAAGTCCACTTTCATAATGGATTGATGGGCAATGGGGGTTACGAATTCCCGCTCGCGCTCGCCGCCCTTGCCTTCGGTCTCATCTTCTTCGGTGCAGGCCCCATCGCATTCGATCATATCCGCGCTCCCGGAGGCGGCGGGAAATTGAAGTAAGAGGGGCGAAGTACGCTTTTTCGGCGCAGCAGATTTCGCTTTCGGCGCACAACTTTTCAACCGCTTGCGGGTTTAACCATCTTGCTCGGCGGTCAGGAATTGCTCACTGCCCTATTGACGTTTCTTTACAAGCATTTCGCGAGTTGAATCTAGATGGAACTTGAAATTATGATGACGTCTAACCCATACTGCATCCTAATGATTTCGCGGACGCATCTTAGACCGTGTGCAATGCAATCAACCGATTGGAGGTTCTCTTGAGAAAGCTAGCTTTGGTCGCACCCGTTTTCGCGTTCTTGTTTTTCGCCCAGTTTGCCTCTGCCCAGCAAGGTGACGTCTTTTTCGGCGGCGGCACGCTCCTGTCGTCCTCCGCTACCAGCGGCTCTTATCCGTCGGAAAACGGCGGGCTCTATATCAACCTCGGCGGTGATTTGGTTTTTCACAACCACTTCGGCGCTAACATCGAAACCGCCTGGAGGGCGACCCAGGGCGTCTACATCACCGGAATAGAAAACTACCGCCCTATTCTGACCGACTTCAACTTGCTCTACCAGCCGCATCTGGGCAAAAAAGCTGGCCTTGATCTTATGGCCGGCATCGGCAGTGGCGACACCCGCTTCTACGCCCCTGGACCATCCTGCAGTGGTTGCGCCAACTACGTCAGCACCGACCACTTTATGGAGCACCTCGGCGGTGGCATCCGCTATTACGTCTGGCACCATGTCTTTGTCCGCCCCGAGATTCACTACTACCACATCCAAAACAACAGCAACATCAACAACAACGGAGCGTTCAACACCGACAACGTGTTCCGAGTCGGGGCTTCGGTCGGGTACACCTTCGGCGGTTCAGATTAGGCCTTTCACCGTGGCCCGTTGGCGTAATATTAGGTCTCCGGGGCAGCCAGTTCCGACGGTCGGGATTTCTGTACTGGCCGGCTGTTCGTGACTGGCGCGCCCCATTCCACCGTTCCGGCGGGTGTATTCCAAATCCTGAACGAACTTCAAAGGGGGATGTATTTGAGAAGGTTCGCGCCCATCGCATCCGTGTGTACTGTTCTTCTTTTCGCCACTCTCGCTCATTCCCAACAACAGATTGACATCGCCGTTGGTGGTGGCACTACTCTCGCCTTCAAGAACACCACCGCTTCCGAGGCTCTCTTACCTCCACAGGAAAAGGGCGGGACGTACCCCAGCGTGAGCGCCGACGTCCGGCTCAAGAAGCGTTACGGCCTCAACGTTGAGACCTCGTGGAAATATAAAAAGGCTAACTACGATGGTTACGAAACCTATCGCCCGATCTTTACCGACGTCAACGCACTCTACCAGCCGCAACTGCGCAAGAAGATTGGCTTGGACTTAATGGCCGGCGTTGGCATTGACACTAACCGGTTCTATCTGCCGGGAATAAACTGTGGCTCCATCGCGGGCACCTGTTTCGTTAGCAGTGATCACTTCATGGAACATCTCAGTGGCGGCGTCCGCTATTATTTTTGGCATCACTTGCCTAACTTCTTTGTCCGCCCGGAAATTCACTATTACCACATCCAAAATAACTTTGAGTTTCACTCCGACAGCGTATTCCGCGCGGCTGTCTCTATCGGATACACCTGGGGGAGCCACTGAGTTCTCGGATGAATCGTTTCCACGATTCCTTCGCTAAGCCAGGGAAACAAAAAAGGCAGCGTCTCTCGACGCTGCCTTGGTTTTCATAAATTCAACCTCTACGGTTCCCGCATGCAAACCTCAGCCTCGTGGATGGCTGCATCTATATGCTCGATCGCTTTGTCGCGGTGGCCATGGAATTCGCCCTCGGCGTGCGCCATATGATCCCGGGCGCTGCGCAACGCCTCCAGAGCGTGCTCCACGCGCGGGTGGGGTGGCATCGGTTCCGGAGCGGCAACCGCGGGACTCGCTGGAGCCGCCGCCACGGCGGCTGCCGGCGCCTTTGGACTGGCCGCCGCCGAGAAAGCGAGAGTTAACAGGAGCATTGCCAAAATCACCAGACTCAACATCCCAATTCGCTTCATATTTTCCTCCTCGTCCGAGTTCCGGCGCGGACGCCGCCTGTGAAATCAATGCCCACGGCGCCCGCTCTCATGCAGGTACGCCCGCGACACCCGCACAGTATAAGCCGCCGCGCCGCAATCCTCCTGTGCATAAGTTAACTTATAAGATGCTTACCTTACGGACTACCTCGCCTTGCGATTCCGCCACCATAAGATAACCACCACCACCACGAATGACGCTGCCAAAGCCAGGTCAAAGCGCTTCATGAAGTACATCAGCGCCCTCCACCTGCCGCCAAAGAAATATCCAGCAAGCGAAATCGCACCCACCCACAATCCCGCTCCGATAAAGTTGAAAACCGCAAACCTTTTCCACGGCATGCGCAAAACCCCAGCCAGCGGTCCCGCGATCACTCTCATTCCGAAGACGAATCGCGAGAATAAAATCGTGACCGAGCCATACCGTTCAAAAAGCCTCTCGCCCCGCGCCAGCGCCACCTCGCGGATTCGAAACACGTTTCGATAGCGCTCCAGCAGAGGACGTCCGCCATAATTCCCGATCGCATAACCTAAATTGTCGCCCACCGTAGCCGCCAACGTTCCCACCAGAACAATCCATCCCAGTTGCAGGTCGCGCTCCGAGTACGCCAGAAAACTCGCCAGCAACAAAACCGTTTCCCCCGGCACGGGCACGCCGGTATTCTCCAGCAACAGCACCGTCGCCACGGCCCAATACCCGTAGTGCACCAGCGCCTCGCGCAGCAGTTCGAGAATGTGTTGGGTCATGACGTTAAAATTGTCGTCCAGATGCTGGTGTAGGGACAGCTGCCCTCGGCTGTCCCGGCCGAGCGAAGCTCGGCTGTCCTCCTCAACTTCCGCGGGCCATGGCGATCCGAGCGCGCCGCGTACTTATCTCAGGCAGGAACCTTCTCATGCGTCAGAAATTCGATCAACGCCCGATTGAACTCCTCCGGGCATTCTTCGTAAGGCAAGTGTCCAACGCCCGGAAAAACGATCAACCTGGATTTCGGAAAGTATTTGGCCAGCGGCTTCGCCGACGAAGGGTCTACCGCGGTATCCTTGCTCCCCCACATCAACAGCGTGGGAACACTCGCCAGCTTGGGCAAAGTTACCTCGAGTTCGCGCAAGTCCTGAGTCCAAGTCCGCACAATGCTCAGCGCGTGCTCGAACAGCCCCGGCTTCGCGAGCGGCGCCATGTAGCCTTCCAGTGCTCCCGGAGGAATACGGCTGCGATCACCGTACATTCGCGCATGCCAATACGGATACGAAAAACTCGTGCGCGCGACGAAAAGCCGAAACAAGACCGCGCCATACGGGTTGCCGAAAAACGGCGCCAGCCACTGCCCATGCGCCGAATACGGATTCACCGGATCCACCAGTATCAACCGCCGCAAGTGCGGCCCTGTTTTTCCGCTGAGGCACTCCTCAGCCGCCATCATTGCCACCGCACCACCGTGCGACGTCCCTACCAGATCAAACGATGAAATTTCCAGCCCCGAAATAAATCGCAGAAGAAGCTGCGCCGTCCCCCGCATCGAGTGATCAATCCCGGCCGCGCGATCCGAAAATCCCGCCCCCATCATGTCTGGCGCATAAACCGTCGCGTAAGGCGCCAGCGCCGGCATCGTATAGCGCCAGGAAAATGAATATCCCAGCAGCCCGTGCACCAGAATCAGCGCTGGTCCCGAACCCGTCCGCAGATACCGCATGCGCGCCCCATCCAGATCCATCCAGCATTCTTCCACCCCGGGGCTGAACCCGGGAAATGGCGCGGAAGCAACGTCCCGCTCGGTCGCCATCACCCTCAAATCTTCCTTCCCCCCGGACAACTCTTTCCCCACCACCCGATTCTATTTAAATGAACATCGCCTCTGTTCGCTTCACTTGGGGAGCCTCGGCTCCCCGTTTTTTCAGGGACGCGCAACACCCTCCGCCCGAAGTGCACCGCACCAGACCCGAAGCCCGAAGCCCGAGGCCCGCCTTCACGCCACCTTCCGCTTCTTCCTCAACAACTTCTTCAGCACCCGAATCCCCTTATCCACATGCTTCTCCTCCAGCAAAAACGGAGGCAAAAATCTCACCACCGTATCCTGCGTCGAATTAAACAGCACGCCCTCCGCCAAAGCCGCATCCACAATCGGCCGTGCCGGAATCTCCAGATTGATCCCTTGAATAAATCCCCGCCCGCGCACTTCCTTCGCCGCCGCGCTCTTCTCGACAATCCCTTTCAGTTCCTGCTGCAGATAAGCCCCAACCTTATTCACATTGTCGAGCAGCTTCTCATCTTCAACAATTGCCAGAAACTCCAGCGCCACGCGGCATGCCAGCGGCCCCCCACCAAACGTCGTCCCATGCTGTCCCGGCGAAATCGCATTGGCAAATTCTTCCTTAGCCAGAAATGCTCCCAGGGGCAGCCCCGCCGCAATCGGTTTGGCAATCGCCACAATATCCGGAGTCACTCCAAAACTCTGAAATGCGAACATCGATCCCGTTCGCCCCAGCCCGCACTGAATCTCATCAAAGATCAGCGCCACCCGGTGCCGGTCCGCCGCCGCCCGGCATTCTTGCAGAAACTCCACCGAACACTCATGGATTCCACCCTCGCCAAAAATCGGCTCCAGCACAATCGCGCAAGTGTTGTCATTCACCGCCGCCCGCAATCCTTCCGAATCGTTCTGCGCAACAAACGTCACGTCTTCCAGCATCGGTTCAAATCCCTTCCGATGCTTCTCCTGCCCGGTCAGCGACAGCGCCCCAAACGTCCGCCCGTGATACGACCCCTCGAGCGCCACCAGCCGCGACTTCCCCTCCCCACCCGCGCGATGTCCCGCCAGCCGCGCCAGCTTGATCGATCCCTCAATNNGAGCGTGCACAACTTCTCCGCCAGCGCCCCTTGATACTCGTGGTAATAAAGATTGGAGACGTGAATCAGCTTCCCCGCCTGCTCCCGAATTGTCTTCACAATCCGCGGATGCGCGTGCCCCAGCGCATTCACCCCCAAGCCAGAAACAAAGTCGAGATAGCGCCGGTCCTCCAGGTCGTAAAGAAACACGCCCTTCCCCCGCGTCAACACAATGGGATAGCGATTGTAAGTTCCCAACAAATACCGCCGCTCCAACTCCGCGATTTGTTCGAAGGTTTTCATAGGAAGAGTTGATTCTACCGGAAATGTAACTGTGAATCGTCCCCACCATCGCCCGCCCGATATGGGAACGAAAAACGTCCGAAGGACGTTTGACAAGAGCCCGGCGTTTCAACGCCGGGTAGGATTGTTGGATATCGGTATCCGTCCCGTGGGGACGGCTGAACCGCGGGATGGGGATTAACGGGACGTCCCAATTTTCTGAGGTCAGATGTTAAGTCACCCCCACAACACTTTTCGCAATCATGTGTTAATACTCACGAACGTCGCGCCCGCCGTATCGGCGAGACATCTACGACGAAAGGACACGATATGAAGAAATGGCTTGCCCTGGCGGCCTTGCTGCTGCCTCTGTCTCTGGCGGGATGTTCTCATCCACATCCGGTCTACGATGAGCCACCTCCGCCGCCTGAGTTTCAGGAAGTAGCTCGGCAAGGTTTTCACGATGGATTCGCAGCCGCACGCCGCGATGTCGATCAGGGAAAATCTCCGGACGTCGAGCGCCACCCTCGATTCCGCAATCCTCCCGTGCCCCCGGCCGCATTTGAGGACTATCGCCGCGGCTTCCGACGCGGTTACGAAGCCTTCCTCCATCACGGATAGACCCGTCCCTCGCCTAAACAAACTCAAGGGTGCCCCGCTCAAGCTTCCGCTTGGGCGGGGATTTGGAAAACTGAGCAATTCAGGGCAGCGCCCGTTCCAGCTTGTGAATAGTGTGGGAGCAGTACGCGAACACTCTTACCACACTGAGGAGAATTCATGAAGATATTCACATCTCTTGCTCTTGCTGCGATTGCTGGAATGTGCCTTACGGTCGCCGCTCCCAAAATAAATGCTCAGGTCGGCATCGAAATCGGCGTTGCCCCTGATTGCCCCTACGGTTACTATGACGCCGCCCCTTATGGTTGCGCCCCTTACGGCTACTACGGCTCGGAGTGGTTTACCGGTGGCGTCTTCATTGGCGCCGGCCCCTGGTTTCATGGTTCCGATAACTTCCGTGGCCACGTAAATAACCGCTTTCATCCCGAACACGGCTATAGAGGCCCTACGCCGCAACGTGGCGAGAGAGCCGAGCCGTCAAAACGCGTCGATAAGGTCGCCCACTTCAAAGGAAATGAAGTGCGCGATGGGCGCGGCCACACGAGTGGCGGAGGCAAACGGGGTTAAGAATAGCCGGGTGCCCCACTTCTCGCTGCCTTTGCGAGAAGTGGGCTTCGGCGAAAATCCACCCAGAGCCCGCCGCGACGCAGCCGCAAACCTTATTTTCGGGCCGGAAGCTGGGCACCGGAAGCCCGAAGCCCACACTCAATACAGCGCCTTCTCCCCCGGAGGCCGCGTCTTCCACCTCCGGTGCACCCACAGCCACTGTTCCGGATACTTCCGCACGTAGTCTTCAATGATCAAATTGAATTTCTGCGTATTGGTCTTGATGTCGGCCTCCAGGTCGCCCGTGCGCACCAACTCCACCGCCGGATCAAACCGCAGCCGGTATTTCCCCAGAGCCGCATCCCAGATCGTAAACGTCGGCACCACGGCCGCATCGGTGCGCAGCGCAATCCGCGCCAGCCCGCTAGCTGTGCATGCCGGGATACCGAAAAAATCCACAAAGATCCCTTGCGGCGGAGTCATATTCGTATCCATCAACATGCCCACCACTTCGCCCGCCTTCATTGCCGAGAGCAACCCGCGCACAAAATCATCTTTGTCCACAGCTTTGTTGCCATGCATCGTGCGATAGCGAAGAATGAGTTCGCCAAGATAAACGTTGTCCATGCCTCGCATGATCACGTGCATCCAATGCCCATGCATCGACAAAACAAAAGACGAAAGCTCCCAACCCCCAAAGTGCCCCGCGAACAAAAGCACACCCTTGCCGCGAGCCTGGGCCCGTTCGTAATTCTCGAAGCCGTCATACACCACGACTTGATCGACGTTTTCCAGCGTGTACTTGGGAAAGTGGCAGACCTCGGCCAGTTGGCGCCCCAGCGAAGCAAACTCGCCGCGCAGAATCCGCGCCCGCTCCGCCTCACTTTTTTCAGGGAAAACCATGGCGAGATTGCGCATGCCGACCTGCCGCAATCGCACGTGCAGAAGATAAATCACCCAAGCCAGGCCAATCCCGATGGCCCGCGCCACCGGCCGCGGCAATGCACCGAGGATCTTAATAAACGGCCAGGCTGCCGCGTACTCAAGTCGCTGCCGCATCGGGGAAGCGTGACGCTATCAGTGTGACAAACTCCTTGTCAAACGAAGCAAGTGGATTGTTGTCTTCCCGAGCGAGGCAAGGGATCTCGGTACTCGCCAGCACACGCACCTCTAGGAGCGCCAGCAAGAGCCCGGATTCCTCGTTGCGCTCGGAATGACAACTCTGGAGTAGGAACTTTACTTCGCTGCTGCCTGCGCCCACTGCGCCAGCGAAGTCAGAAAGGCATTCGCCCCCGCCGGCGGATCAATCTCTCCCGTCAGCGACGTTTTAAACGGCACCATGCGTCCATAAAATTCCCGGGTGCTGTCCTTGTCCTGCTTAATCTGCGCTCCATTCAGACTCACTCCGGCGAACAGCCCGCGGGCGCGCGAATAAGTCAACACCTCCGCCCGCATCTTCCAGTCGGTGTTGCCCTCCGCATGCCGCCCCACCGGCCCCGCAGCCACTGAAGCGTCCGCGCCCAGCGCAAACTCGCTCGAGAGCAGATGCCTCATGCCATCTTTGTTCATGATCAGCATCACCAGGTCTACCGCTTGCCCGCCGATCTGAAAACCGACACTCCCGCCAGTCAAGGTGAAAAACGCCGGCGCGCTCCAGCCTTTCGGAGTGCGGCAACTGGCCAGCCCGCGCCCGTACTTCGCGCCCACAATAAAGCCGCCCTTCAGCATCGACGGCACCACTGCCACGCACTCCGCCGAGCCCAACACCTCCTGCGGAATTCCCTTATCTGGCGCCGCTTGGATTTCGTTCAGCACATCGGCGGCCGCCTGCTCGCGATCCGCCGCCTTGGATTCTTTTGCCGGTTCGTCCGCTGCAAAGGAGAGAGAACAGAGAGACACAATTAGGGTCAAGAGTAAGAACTTTTTCATGGTTCCTCGTAACACAAGAATTCTCTGGGATCTGGTATTGGATTGTAAACGAAGCGGCCAGCGTTGTATCGGGAACGCTTAACTACGGAGGATCGAGCGAAAATACCGGCGGGAGCTCAACCACTTGCAGACAAAAAATCGGGGCTGAAAGTAGTGACCCTAATCGCCACTCTCAACCCCGTCTCCCAGGTTCTGTGGTAGGT
>PLUI01000116.1:0-10490 GCA_003164855.1 Acidobacteriaceae bacterium | reverse complement strand
AACTGAGCGCCAATCTCTTTGTTGGATCGTCCCGCCACCAGCATCTCCAGCACTTCTTTTTCGCGATCGGTAAACGTCACGCGGCCTGCGGGAAAAATTCTTCCCGGCGCCGACGACACACGCTCGATGAACATGGAGAGCACTCTGCGCGGCGCCCACACCGACCCCTGGCTCACGATGCGAATCGCCTGCGCAAATTCCGCCGGAGAAGCCGCCTCGTCCACATAGCCCTTGGCTCCGGAAGCGATCGCTTTCAGAATGGTTTCTTCGTCCACTCCCGACCCAGTGACGATAATGCGCAGATCCGGACGCGTTGCCTTCAGGCTCGCCATTACATCAAACAAATTTTGGCCGGAGCGGTTTCCCAGCAGGATCAAGTCAACATCCTGCAACGTGGAAATCTCAGGCAGGCCTGCGGAGATTAGTTCGAACTCAGGCTCGGTATCGAATAGCGCGCGAAATCCCACAAACCTCAGTGGGTCGCTCTCCACCACGGCAATTTTGATGATCGGTTTTCTAGCTACTGCTGCTTTCATAGGCTTCCCTGTGGACGTAATTACGTACCAAGAGCATAGCGGCAATTCCCCGCTGTGCAAAGAGAACGTGACCGAAGTTGAATTACGGGAGTAACATGAAAAAAGGACTTCATTAGGAGTTTCACAGCGGAAATTGGCGCGTGAATTCTTGCGCATGTCGCTGGCGGAGAAGATTGAGCATGACAAAAAGTGGCACTCGTTCCTTCCTCGTAATTCTCAGCCTCGCACTCGCCGTAGGTAATATATTTGTTCTGACTCCGCCTCTATTCGCCCAGACTTCAGCAACCTATCAGCCGAAATTTCCCGGCGATCCCGCCCGCTCGGATTCCGAAGCTGCCGCCCTCGGTTATATGCGTGTCGTTCTCCGCGCCCAGCACCGCTTTCAGAAGCAGTACGGCCATTTCGCAACTTCCCTCGCCGAACTCGTCCACTCCGGATCCTTCACCAAACGCATGGTCGACCCCAATCGCGGCGATTACACCGCCACCTTCCAGAGCAAGAAAGACAGCTTCATCCTGACCATGACGCCGAAGCAACTCGACGCCCAGCACCGCTCCTTCTACGCCGAAGACGACGGCAAAATCCACGCCGAAGAAGACAAACCGGCGGACGCCAGCTCGCCCGTTGTGAAGTGATCTTTGCTAAGTCCGCCTTGAGACCCTGTCATCCTGAGCGAAGCATGAACTTCGCGGATGCGAAGTTCATGCGAAGTCGAAGGATCGCTCGCACGCATACGCGACCATCGCCCAGGCAGGGCATTTTCCATAACCGCCAGTCTTAAAGCCAATCCTCGGTTTATGATGGATAAAGAAATCCTTAGAAACCAAACCGGAGGAATCATGTCAGCAAACATCGGCGCGCCCGCGCCAGAATTTTCACTCAAAGATCAGGATCAGAAAGAAGTAAAGCTCAGCGATTTCCGCGGCAAGAAGCGCGTCGTGCTCGTCTTCTATCCTCTCGATTGGAGTCCGACCTGCACCAAAGAGCACGCCTGCATGGTCAACGATAAGAAACAATTCGATCAGCTCGATGCGCAAGTCCTCGGAATCAGCGTCGACAGCGTATGGTCCCACAAAGCCTACGCCGAAAAAATGGGCATCCACTACCCGCTGCTCGCCGATTTCCACCCGCGCGGCGCAGTCGCCGCCAAATACGGCGTCTACCTCGAAGACAAAGGCATCACCGGCCGCGCCATCTTTATCATCGACCGCGACGGCAAACTCGCCTGGCACAAGAATTACGACATCCCGGTCGTGCCGGATATCGGTGAAGTATCGAAAGCCTTAGCCGCGGTGAAATAAATAACGTGTCATCCTGAGCAGGATTGGTTCTCGCGCCCGACGCAAGAACCAACCGCAGTCGAAAGCCTGCCCTGAGCTTGCCGAAGGGGATCTCTAACCCAAAAATTCTTGTGCGGATGGGGATTTCAACTCCCTAACTGCCCGCTTTAATCTCCGTCGCCTTCCCTCCGCGATAGCTCACCACCAGCGGCTTCCCCCCATTCGGATATCTCACCGTTTTTTCGTCTTCGCTGCTGCCCGCATCCGGCACGCCCATCCCCACCGCGAAATCCGCCTGCAGTTCGTCCATCCCCGGCTTCACTTCATGGTGCTCAATCGCCTGCCACACATCCGCCGGCCAGTGCTTGTACAAATCATGCGGATCCTCCACAAAAAACATTTCATCTGAATAGATCTTGTATTGCCCATCGCTCTCGAATCCAATCGGCACCCCGAAGCTTTTCCCATCTTGCTTGAACACCGCCATCACCTGCCGCCGATTCCCCGCCCCAGCCGGAATATCCGCCACCACATCGTTAATCTCCAGCCGCTCAATCGGCAACAACAGGCCCGCCTCACGCCCAAAGTCCGTTCGCTTGCGCGTCGCATCATACGGATAATAGGTGTAGCGATATCCTTCTTTCACCCATGCCGGTTGCTCGGTCAACTGCTTCGCCGACTTCAAATCAAACGGATACAACTTCTTGGGCGTGACGTAATAATCCGCATTCGAGTAGCCTGCACTTTTAGCCTTCTCCTGCTTCTGCGCCGCAACGTAGTCCTCATGCCGCTCATAAAGGATGTACCCCGCGCGCAGTCCCGCCACCACGACAGCCAGCGCCAGCGCAATCTGAATCCTCTTCTTTGCCTCTTCGCTCATCATGCAAATGATTCCCTACCCGGATCCCCCGCTTGCCCTGCCCGCCGTCGAAGGGTGTCGTCTCCGGTAAAGATTTCAAGACGTAATTACGAGTAAAGCCGTCCTACGGTACACTAAATAAAGAACCCATGCCCCCAGTCACCGAACAAGACGTCCTCAGCGCCCTGAAAAGTTGCTACGATCCCGAGATTCCCGTCAACATAGTCGATCTCGGTCTCATCTACTCCGTCCAGTTCGCCGCCGCGCCCAATGACAACAACAGCGACAAACAGGACGTGACCGTCGACCTGACTCTGACTTCGCAAGGCTGCCCCGAGCACGTCAGCATCAGCGCCCAGGTCAAATCCCGACTCGAGCAGCTCTCCGGCATTCGCAACGCCACCGTCAATGTCGTCTGGACTCCGCCCTGGACCCCCGAACGCCTCAGTCCCGACGCCAAAAAACAACTCGGCATCGAGTAGGGGCTTCGGGCTTCAGCTTTCGGGCTTCGGCGAAACCGCACGGATGATCGAATGGAGCATTCCAAGGTTTTGCGCTGAAGCCCGATAGCCGAAGCCCGAAGCCGCCTTTCCTACCCTCACAGCTCCTCCCACGCATCCATCGCGCTCTGTCCTGCCGCATCCGTGATCCGTTTTCCAGCCTTTGCCGCCATTTCCATCACCTGCATTCCGCGGTCGAAATAGCCGGGCAACGACTCCCGCACCTGCTCAAACTTTTCCGGATACTCCGCCGCCAGCACTGCCAGCGCCACGCCACCCGCCAGCACTCCTCCGGCATACTTCTTCTTCAGAAATAATATCGTTGCCGCCGCAACTGAAGCTGCCATCACCGCCTTCTTCCAGCTATCCATGTTCCCCCCAGGAAATTTTTTCTTCACGCGATTGTATCCCGCTCCTTCACGATTTTCTCACCTCTCTCCGATGCCTGTTCTCCGTCTCGCGTTGTCGTTTTACTCCGCGCCTATCCTTTATACTTCCTCGTTCCCCAGGAGAGCGAATGCCACGTATCCCGAAGTCCGATAGCCGAAGCCCGAAACCGACGCTGCTCGTACTCTTCCTCACCCTAACCCTCGCAGCCCACGCGCAAAAGCCCCGCGCCCGCGATCTCGGCGTCCCCTTCGACGGCAATCCCGGCCCCAACAATGCCATTACTGACGTTAAAGGAGTCGAGGTCGGCCACACCACGATCATCTCCGGCGAGGGAAAATTAGTAGTCGGCAAAGGCCCCGTCCGCACCGGAGTCACCGCCATCCATCCTCGCGGCAAGACCAGCAACGACGCCGTCTTCGCCGCCTGGTTCACCCTCAACGGCAACGGCGAAATGACCGGAACCACCTGGGTCGAAGACTCCGGCTTCCTCAACGGCCCCGTAATGATCACCAACACCCACAGCGTGGGCGTCGTCCGCGACGCCGTCATCGCCTGGAAGGTAAAACACGGCACGCCTGACATGGAAGGCTACTGGTGGTCCCTCCCCGTCGTCGCCGAAACCTGGGACGGCTACCTCAACGACATCAACGGATTCCACGTCCACCCCGAAGACGCCTGGCACGCCCTCGACACCGCCCACCCCGGCCCCGTCGAAGAAGGCAACGTCGGCGGCGGAACCGGAATGATCTGCAACGAATTCAAAGGCGGCATCGGCACCTCCTCCCGCGTGCTCGACGCCAAAGCCGGAGGCTATACCATCGGTGTCCTCGTCCAATGCAACTACGGAGCCCGCGATCAACTGCGCATTGCCGGCATCAACGTCGGCCGCGAAATCCCCGAGCACACCGTCTTCAAAGAAGACGTCGGCTCCATCATCGTCATCGTCGCCACCGACGCTCCGCTTATCCCCACCCAACTCAAGCGCGTCGCCAAAAAAATCTCCCTCGGCCTCGGCCGCGACGGCAGCTACTCCGGCGATGGCTCCGGCGACATCTTCCTCGCCTTCTCCACCGCCAACCCCGGCGCCGTCAGCCCAACCAGCCCGCAGCCCAACCACACTCACCAGCTCACCATGCTTCCCAACGACTCCCTCGACCCCATCTTCCTCGCCACCGTTCAAGCCACCGAAGAAGCCGTCGTCAACGCCATGATCGCCGCCGAAACCATGAAAGGCATCGACGATCACGAAGTCATCGCCCTCCCTCACGACCGCCTCCGCGAAGTCCTAAGAGAATACAACCGCCTCGCGAAGTGATCTTTTTCAGAGGCTCGTCACGTCAGCGTTCTGTCATCCTGAGCTCTGTCATCCTGAGTTCTGTCATCCAGAGAGGAGGAAATGCTTCGCGAATGCGAAGCATTTCCGCAGTCGAAGGATCCCTACGCGTCCAACGCGTTCGGCCCCGCAGGGAGCCTCTTACACCAAGTCAGAACTCATCCCCCATTAAAACTCCCTAATCCCCCACCCTCATTACCTTCGCTGCCCAACCCCCGTGCCTTTCCATTCACGCCCAAAGGACTACACTCAAAATTGTGAAGCGCCTCTACACCATCGGACGCATTAAGGGCGGCATGAAGTTCACCTGCACCCACTGCGCCCACCACGTCAGCACTCTCGACTTCGATCTCCGCGACGGCAACCTCCGCACCCAGGCCGCCACCGCCATCAACCGCCACGCCACCGCCGTCCACCACGAGCCCGTAATGTTCTCCTCCCTCGACGCCCAGCAACACACCTGGCGCGCCTGACTTTTTGTCATTCCGAGAGCGCGAAGCGCACGAGGAATCCGCTGTCGCTCGCACTGCCACAACTCATGTAGAGCCAGTCCCCTCGGCTGTCAGCGACGCGAGGGTAAGCGGAGCGAAACTTTTTCCATCGTAGTCAAGCATTTTGCGTCCCGCGCTGAATCGATGCCAGCGGGGACTGGGGCCGGCAGCGCAACGCGCTGCGAATGATTTCCCGAGCCTGTCTTAACTCGTGCCCAGCTAATTCCAGGCGCGGCGGGCGCACGCGAGCGTTACCCATGCCGACCTCTTCCTGGACGAGTTTGATGAGTTGGACGAAATGCGGCACGGTATCCATGCGAAGCAGCGGCAGGAACCAGCGGTACAGCTCGAACGCTTTTTCAGTCTGGCCGCTGGCGCCGAAATCAAAAAGATCAACCGATTCGCGCGGGAGTGCATTGGCCAAACCGGCAACCCATCCGGTCGCGCCGACACCGATCGCTTCGAGAGTCGCATCATCCACGCCGACCAGTATCTCCAGCCGCGGGCCGAGCAAAGCTCGGATGGCGGAAACGCGTCTGACATCGGTGCTGGATTCTTTGACCGCCTCAAAGTTCGCATGCTCCGCCGCCAGTTCGCAAATCTGCTCGGGAAGAAAATCCGTTCCGTACGCAACCGGATTGTTGTACAGCATGCAAGCAAGCGGCGTGGCCTCAAACACAGCGGCAATGTGCGCCTTCATTTCACGCCAGTCGCCCTTATAAACATAAGGTGGTAACACCATCAGTCCGTGACAACCCAATTCCGCAGCTGCCTTCGCCAAGGTTACGGCCTCAGCAGTAGCCAGCGCCGAGATGGAGGCCACAACCGGCGCGCGCCCCTGAACCGCGCCCACGCAGGTGCGCAGCAACTGCAACTTCTCCTCAATCGACAAAGTAGCGCCCTCGCCCAGGGAACCAAGCGCGACGATGCCCGTGCAGCCATTGTCGAGCAACCAGCGGCAATGTCGCGCCACAAAGCTGTGATCCACTTGAAGGCTCTCGGTAAAGCTGGTTGTAATTGCGGGCATCACGCCCTTCCAGTTCATCAGTGGCCTCCGGACACTTCACATGTAACCATCCGCGACGGCCAATACGGCTCCACCGGAATTTCCGCTGACTTTCCCGTGATCTGGTCGGCAAGAATTCTTGCGGTAGCAAGTGAAGTCGTGATTCCCAGGCCCTCATGTCCCGTGGCAATAAATAGAGTCCTATCGTCCAGCCAAGGTCCAATCAGCGGAAGCTTGTCAGGCGTGGCCGCCCGAAATCCGCTCCAGGAACGCACCAGCGGCATCTGTTTGAACGCTGGCATGTATTGCTGCGCGCGCTCCAACATGCGAGCGAGAACGGCGTCGTCCACTCCGGGGTTTTCCGCACCGTACTGTCGCGAGGAACCGACGACCAGCTGCCCGTTGCGGCGCGGCTGAACGTTAAATGCAACAGAATCGCTGGCTAGCGCATGCGCACTCTTCAAGTAGCCAAGTTCCACCAGTTGATGGTGCGCGAATCCGCGATAGGGTCCGGTGATTCCCAAGTGGCCCTTGCGCTTTTTGATTTGCAGTCCAGGCGTCAAGCCGGGCGAATTGGGCCCCGCAGCATTCACGGTTATGCCGGCCGACATTGCGGAACCGTCAGCCAGGCTAACTTTTCCTTCTCCGATTTTCACGACGGAACAACCAAGGCGAAGCTCTGCTCCACGATGCTGCGCACGTTCGATAAGGAAGCGCGCGGCGCATGGAGGATACAGCACACCGTCTTCGGAGACGAGCAAGCCTCCAGCCAGCCCATCGCGCAGATTTGGTTCCAATCGCCGCAGATCCTGCGAGGAGAGCACTTGCGCAGGAACTCCTCGCGCAACGTAGTAATCGCGTTTGCGCCGCACCTCGATCATTTCGCCTTCGTCAGCCGCAATCCAAATAGTGCCGCGCTGTTCGTACTCCACATCGTCGGGCAGTTTGCTACGCAATTTCTGCCAGAGTTGTTGCGAGTATCGAGTGAGGGCAAACTGTGCTTCGGAATCGTCCATGACCACGATGTGTCCCATAGCGGCGCCAGTCGCTCCACTTCCAATTCCCTCGCGATCAACGACGGCAACGCGCATTCCGCGCCCTGCGAATTCGTCGGCGCAGGCCGCGCCCACAATACCAGCGCCTACGATGATTACGTCATAGGGCGCCGCAGTCGTTGTCATAGGCGAATACCCATGCCCAACGGATCGCGGGGATCAATCAGGAGTTCAGTTTCCGCATTCACAAAGGCGGAGCCTGTGATACTGGGAGACACCTTCCCATCTCGTACCTTGATACTGCCCTCAAACACACTCCCGATGATGCTTTCCTGTCTCCAGGTTTGGCCCTCGCGAATTTTTCCATCAGCGTAGAGGCATGCCAGCTTGGCGCTGGTCCCGGTGCCGCAAGGAGATCGATCGTATGCTTTGCCGGGACAGAGCACGAAATTCCTACTGTCGACTCCGCGGGCATGGGATGGACCAAACAACTCAATGTGGTCGATCTCCTGGTTGTCGGCGCCTGTGATCCCATTTTCCCGCAGGGCCTGGCGGATCGCCCAGGTAAAAGCAGTCAATTCCTCGACATCCTTTAATTCCAAATCCAGAGCGTGATGATGCCGGCTGTTCTCCTGTGTATGAACATTTTTCATGTCGACCAGGAAGAACCAGTTTCCACCCCATGCTACGTCGCCGCGTACTCTGCCATAGCCTGGCACATCGAGAAGAATATTGGCCGCGCTTCGGTAGCTTTCAACATTGCTCACGGTAACTTCGCCGGTATCGTGCAGGATAGCGCCCACTGTTCCCACGGGCGTTTCGATCCGATGCTCTCCGGGATCAATGCGACCCAAGTGCGCCAGGGTGACAACCAGACCGATCGTGCCGTGGCCGCACATTCCCAGGTAGCCCACATTATTAAAGAAGATTACCCCCGCGTTGCAGGTGGCATCGGCCGGTTCGCAGAGAAGCGCTCCAACCATCACGTCGGATCCACGCGGTTCGTTGACCACTGCGGACCGGAAGGCGTCATGTTGGTCACGAAAGCGCCGCAGCCTCTGGGACAAAGAGCCACCGCCCAGGTCTGGACCTCCGCTCACCACTACGCGAGTCGGTTCGCCCCCGGTGTGGGAATCGATCACCCGGATTCTCTGGCATTCCCTGATCATAAGGTTCAGGCCACGAAACGGCGCCATGCTGTCTTCGCGACGGGCGCTTGCGGCCTGCCGCGACAGCCTATCCTAAACGGCGCAGAGCCTGTGAGGAAAGCTCGGCATCAACAGGCAGAACGTACTTCTGATTCCAATGCCGCTAACGAGGGCGAACTTCCTACTGGTCCGGACGCCAGTGAGCGCTGGCCACTGGCGACTGACCATTGTTATCGCGTTTTCAACAGACCCAGCCTCGCGGCAACCGGACCCGCCCTTTTCACTTCATATAGACTTTCCTTTTACTCTGCTAGAAGTATTGAGATCGTTCTGGAGGATCGCGGTTGCCACTCAATCAGGATGTGCTTTGGTATAAGGACGCCATTATCTACCAAGTGCACGTCCGCACTTTTTTTGACAGTAACGGCGACGGCATCGGTGATTTTCAAGGACTCGAGCAGAAACTCGGATACCTTCAGGAGCTGGGCATCAATGCCATCTGGCTGATGCCATTCTTTCCCTCGCCTCTGCGCGACGATGGCTATGACATCGCCGATTACACCACAGTTCATTCCGCCTACGGAACGCTCGACGATTTCCGCAAGGTTCTGGAGTCCGCCCACAACCGTGGCATCCGGGTCATCATCGAAATGGTGTTGAATCACACCTCCGATCAGCATCCCTGGTTTCAAGAGTCGCGAAGTTCAATGGACAATCCCCGCCGCGACTGGTATGTGTGGAGCGACACGGACGAGCGCTACAAAGGAACGCGCATCATTTTCCTCGACACCGAAAAATCCAACTGGGCTTGGGATCCGGTTTCAAAATCCTTTTATTGGCACCGTTTTTTCAGTCACCAGCCCGATCTCAATTATGACAATCCCGCTGTTCGAGAACAGATGTGGAATGTGATGACATTCTGGCTGGCGATGGGTGTCGACGGCTTCCGGCTCGACGCCGTGCCGTACCTGGTGGAACGGGAGGGCACAAATTGTGAGAACTTGCCGGAGACCCACGCGGTACTGAAGGAGCTACGGCGAAAACTCGATGAACAATTCCCGGGCAGGATGCTTCTGGCGGAGGCCAATCAGTGGCCCGCGGATCTTCGCCCGTATTTCGGTGACGAAGATGAATTCCATATGGCGTTTCATTTTCCGCTGATGCCCAGGATGTTCATGGGACTGAAGTTGGAAGACCGCAAACCGATTATTGAAATCCTGCAGCAAACCCCTGAAATCCCACCTTCCTGCCAGTGGTCTCTGTTCCTGCGAAACCATGACGAACTGACCCTCGAAATGGTGACTGACATGGAACGCGACTACATGTACGACACCTACGCCGAAAGCAAGACCATGCGTCTGAACCTCGGAATCCGTAGGCGTCTCGCTCCATTGCTCGAGAACGACCGCAGGCGCATTGAGTTGATGAACGGAATGCTGATGTCATTGCCCGGTACTCCTTTCATCTATTACGGCGATGAAATTGGAATGGGCGATAACATCAATTTAGGCGACCGCAACGGAGTACGCACTCCAATGCAGTGGAACGGGGGATGGAATGCCGGCTTTTCTACCGCGGCCCCGGAGCGCTTATATGCGCCGCTCATCCAGGATCCGGTATATGGTTATCCAGCGGTCAACGTTTTGCGTCAGAAAGCAAGCGAACATTCGCTTCTCAATTGGATGCAACGCATCATGACCGTCCGCAAATCGACCGCGGTGTTCGGCAGGGGATCGATTGAGTTTCTCTATCCTGCCAACCACCGAATACTGGCCTATGTGCGGCGGCTCGACAATGAGGCGGTGCTGGTGGTCAACAATCTTTCGAGCGCCGCCCAGGCTGTCGAACTGGATCTGCGCCGCTACAAGGGAAATATTCCGATCGAGATGTTTGGCCGGAACATGTTTCCGCGTGTGGGCGACCTGCCGTATCTGCTGACCCTCGGGCCTTAC
>PLUI01000259.1:8469-39774 GCA_003164855.1 Acidobacteriaceae bacterium | reverse complement strand
GCCTCCGCCCCATCATGATGACTGCTCTCGTTGCCTGCCTTGGCCTTCTGCCCGCGGCGCTTTCCACCGGCGTCGGCTCGGACTCCCAGAAACCGTTTGCCATCGTCATTGTGGCCGGACTCATCTCCCGTCTGTTCCTTGGCCGTATCGTGAGCCCAGTGCTCTACCAGATGGTGGCGCGCGATGGCGACGTGCTGCAGGTCTAGACAAAAGCTCGCCGTAACGCTAGAACACTCATCAAGCCCCCATTGATGAACTTGGAGCTAAACACCATGGCACGGAAGCGTGCTCGTCGCCGTCTTAACTGCCTTGGTTGAGGCACAGGAGAGTGTCTATGAGTAACATCGGTTAGTCGGCAACTCGGAAACTATCAACAAACGGGTTTGTAGGACATCAATGGTATGTCTCCGAAGCTGACTTCTGGCCCGGGCGAGTATTCGAGATGTTGATGACGATCATCTCAAACGGCATCAATTCAGGAAGCGAAAATCTGTCGTTGACATTTCCAGCTCTTATCCATATCTTTGGTGCGATTCGGCGAAGCGAAGGATGAAGGGCTTTCTGGCTTCTCACCCGAGGGGACTTCTTCTCGCCGACTTCCCCAACAACTTTAGAAGTGTGTTCGGCGCGAGCAGTTGTCCTCCGCGTGGTGGCTGCTATTGGTCGGCTGACTTCCCCAAGCCTGCGACGGGGGATCGTCCAGCAGGTTTTGTAGAGCACTATTGCATGGTTATGCGGAGTTGAAATTCAAGACTGGCAATTCAAAAGGAGTTGTATGAAGCGGATAGCGATCGGCGCGGTACTTATTGTCCTGTTACTGGTTGGGGGCGTGTTTCTATACCTGCAGCGGCCTGAGTTTCAAGTAAACGTTCCCGAGTATCAGAGCCAGACGGAGCAAGTCATCCACGGCGACCAAGGATGGACGGACGATCAACGGCTACAGTTCCATCACACTCCGCAAGGAACCCGGCTTGTGCCTTACGACTGGTTTATGGCGTTGGAACAGCCGTGCTTATCGCTATTCGGGTGTGACCTGTTTGCAGACAGGACTTATTTGGCTCGTTTCGGATTTCTATCGAGCCAGACGGACTCGAAGCTGAATCCGGATGGACTACCCATTGGTTTCGCGCGGCTGCAGGATTTCTACGATCCAGAAACCAAGTCGACCTATCCAGTCATTGGATTCACCTGTGCAGCCTGCCACACGGGAGAGTTGCACTTTGGCAAGTACGCCCTACAGGTGGACGGCGCGCCTGCCATGATCGAGGTTACCGAATTCCAGAAGGCGCTGCTGCTCGCTGTGGGCTTCACGCAGAAAATTCCTTTTCGCTACGGCCGTTTCGAAAGGCGCGTGCTCGGGCCGAATGCTTCCAAAGAGCAGAGAGCTGATCTAAAGCAACGTTTTACCGCATTTATTGACAGCGCCCAATTTGAGATCGACAACACCGGGCCAGGGAAAGGGATCTACGACAATCAGGCGGGTTTTAATCGTACCGACGCACTGACTCGGATCGGAAATCAGGTTTTTGCCGTGGACATGAAGAACGCGGCCAACTTTGCGCCCGCGAACGCCCCAGTCCGATTCCCTCAGGTTTGGGATGCTTCGTGGTTTACCTGGGTGCAGTACAACTCATCAATTTCGGATCCGTTGGTGCGCAATGTTGGCGAAGCACTTGGTGTGCGGGCGGCTGCGAAACTGTACGGCACAGATGCCAAGGACTTTGGAAACAGCGTTCACATCGAGGGACTGAGGGAGTTGGAAGGTCTACTCTCCGGTCCTGCGCCCTATCAAGGGCTCCGTCCGCCGAACTGGCCATCCGAGTTTCCCGCACTGGATGACAAGAAAATTGCCCGTGGCGCGGAACTCTACAAGTCGATGTGTCAACCCTGTCACTTGCCGCCGGTTGACGAGTTAGTAGCAGACCTGAAGAAGCCAAAACCGGCTTATTGGTGGGAGAACAGTCAAAAGAAACGCTTTCTGATTGTGAAGGATGTGAAGGTGAGCTTCGTGGGCACAGATCCGCACGAGGCGATTGACTTCATCAATCGCAAGGCGGATTCTGGCGACCTCGGTCAGGGGAGTGTTTCGGCGGGAGCCGGCTTGGATCTGGTCACCAATGGAATCGTTAACAAGTTCTTCGAAAAAATGAAATTCACTCCGGCACAGCAGATCGAGTGGAGAGGGTACCGCGACCCTCACGATCCCACAGTGCGCGAAGAGCCGGTCTACAAAGCGCGGCCGCTCACTGGCATTTGGGCCGTTTCCCCTTATCTACACAACGGTTCTATTCCGAACTTGTACGTACTACTTTCGCCGCAGAACGAGAGGCCCGATAAGTTTTGGACAGGAAGCAAACAGTTCGATCCGGTTAAAGTCGGACATGACACCACGGAAATGAAGGGCGCATATCTTTATGACGTTTCGCAGCCTGGCAATAGCAATCGTGGTCACGAGTTCAAAGACGGCCCTAGAGGAAACGGCGTAGTCGGCCCCGCAATTAGTCCCGATGATCGTTTCGCCATCATCGAGTATCTGAAATCGCTTAAGGCTCCGGACCTGCAAAAGTGAGGATTGCGATCATGTGCGGTGGAGTGCGGAAGGTGGGTAGTTTTCAGTTTTGAAAGGGTTGGGCCCCGATTGGGGTGGCCCAGATGATCGTTGAGCAGCGTGTCAAGTTGAGGAGTTCACCTGTGCGATTTCGTCGAGCGTCTGGAACCTTTGCTGCGCTGATCGCGGCTCTGGTCTGCAGTGTTGCCGGCAAGCACAACGAGGCGGTCTCTACTAAGTCATGGCAGGACGAAGTGCAAACGCGGCGAGCGCCATTGCGAACGACCGAAATCAGCGGGTCAATTAAGACTGAATTTTTACATCGGCATGACGTCTCCGAGCATGACGTGTGATCTTATCCTTACCGGAGGGTGCCATGAAATCGACGAGTTTAAGCATCATTGCTCTTCTGGTTCTCAGCTGCACCGCTGCCTTTGCGCAGACGACTGTCAAGCTGGGATTCCTCAGCCACGATCAACAAACCCAATACTGCGACTACGAACAACTCACGGTTGAAAAAAACTCTGTCGTTACGGGAACTCATTTCATACCGGCGTCTGGATCTCAGACCTGCTTCAATGAACCTGGATTCAACGGCACGATGGCCGGCATAGCGACAAACCTTCCGGCGACCTCGGGCCTGACCGTGACTGCGACAGTCGCGACCTTTGCCGATAACACCTACGATCAGCAACAGGGTTACATGGGCGCATGCGGCTGCTCCGCTTCCGGGATAAACGAGTGGTAACAAATTGGTGGGCCCGCAAGGATTTGAACCTTGGACCAATGGATTATGAGTCCACTGCTCTAACCGCTGAGCTACGGGCCCGGTCTTACCTTAGACTAATCACTGCAAACGGTTTAAACAACATCACTAGGAATTTCCTTCTTGGCACTTTTATGTTCGGGGCTGTTCTGGTGGCTGTTGGACTCGCCCGCCGCGTAACCGGAGGCAAAACAGACGGCGCCACCAGTCGCTCGACTGCAGCGAGTGTGTCTGAAGGGGCAAGATGGGCATAGCGCATTGTCATCTGAATTGTTTGGTGTCCCATCAATTCTGCCAGGGTCCGAAGATCAACCCCCGCCATTGTTAAGCGGCTAGCGAAGGTGTGCCGCAGACTGTACCACGTAAAATCCTTGAGCCCAGCTTCGGCCACCGCCGGATCAAACCAGTGCCTATAGCCCTGCAATGGCTCCCCCTGGATATTAATGGCCAATGATTCTAAGCGTCTGCGATTCTCGAGCCGGCTTCGTCGCGCTCCCACGCCTGTGAAGGTTCATTTTCGCGAGCAGGTCGGATGTCCGGATTCTGCATGATCATGCGCGCACAGGTATTCCATCGCAGAATGGCATCGTCGTTTCCGGGTATCGCAAAATTCATGGCTTTCTCGTAACCATCCATTGCTTCCCGCAGCGCATGATATGCGGATGCGCCGGCTCCAGCGCCGCCGTTGCGAATGCGCGCATTCCCCAGACGCTCCCAGATGATGCCCTCGTAGTATGCCCGCTCGTAGTTGCCCTTAATCTGTGCCAGAACCTCCCGTGCGGCTTTCGCATGCTCATGCGAGTGGAATTGGTCGGTTCGCGCGAGCAGAAGTGAAATCAGCGCCTGCTGATGGTCGGGCACGATGGCCAGAATATCGAGGCAAATGCTCTCTGCGAGGCTGGGTTCATTCAATAGTCTGTAGCGCTCCACCTTCGCCAGCGCTTCGGGAATACTCTGCTCGGAAATGGATTTCAGTTCGAAATGCATAACATCTCCTAATCTTTAATCTTTATCTTTTCGAATTGCTGAATACCCGGAACAGTTTCGACAGCGGATCGAAGAAACGGTCCACGACGCGCTCCTTGAGCGGAATGATCGCGTTGTCGGTGATCGTGATGCTTTCAGGACAAACTTTGGTACAGCACTTGGTGATGTTGCAGAGACCTATGCCGAATTGCTTTCTCAGATCTGCAACACGATCGCCTACGTCCAACGGATGCATTTCGAGAGCGGCCGCATACACCAGAAATCGCGGCCCGATGAATTGTTCGTGCATATGATGGTCGCGCAAGACGTGGCAGACATCCTGACAGAGATAGCACTCAATGCACTTTCGAAACTCCTGCACCCGTTCGACATCCTCCTGGGCAATGCGCCAGGTGCCATCGGGCGCGTCGGGCTGCCTCGGCTGGAACTTCGGGATGCGCTTCTTTACCTCGTAATTCCACGATACGTCCGTGACCAGGTCCTTCATGTGCGGAAATGCCTTCATGGGTTCGACGGTCAATGGCCTGTCCAGCGGGAGCGCGTTCAGCCGCGTCATGCACATCAATTTCGGCATGCCATTGATTTCGGCCGAGCACGAGCCGCACTTCCCCGCCTTGCAGTTCCAGCGAACCGCAAGATCGCCGGCCTGTTCCGCCTGTATTTGGTGCACGGCATCGAGGACCACCATGCCCTCTGAGACTTCTGCGGTGTAGTCAGGAACTTCCCCTGGCCTTTTTCCCCGCGCCAGATCCGAAACGTGGCCGTCGCCATTACTTCATCTCCTGGATGATTTGCTGCAGATCCTCTCGCATCGGCGGAATGGGCTCGCGTGTGAGCTGCATTTCTCCACCGGCGCCTTTTCGGACCACGATGTTGAAGCCGTCGTACTGCTTGTCCTTGGCGGGGAAATCATCGCGGAAATGCGCCCCGCGGCTCTCTTTGCGCTCCAGCGCCGTCCGGGTAACAATTTCCGATACGGTCAGCAGGCAGTGCAGGTCGAGTGCCGTGTGCCAGCCAGCATTGTATTCCCGGTTTCCGTCCACGGCGACTCGCTGACTGGCAGTTTTCAGCTCTCGAATGCGCTCCAGCGCTTGCAGCATCTCCTGTTCCCGACGCACGATCCCCACCAGTTCCTGCATCACGTCCTGCAACGTGTGTTGCACGAGGTATGGATTGTCGGAGCCCTTGCGCTCGAAGGGCTGCAGTGCCCGTTTTTCCACTGATCCGAGCTCATCCGTATTCACCGCGCCCAGCGAGTTCTCTTTTGCGTAGGCTGCGCCGTACTCCCCGGCTCGCTTCCCGAAGACTAATAAATCGGAAAGTGAATTCCCGCCGAGCCGGTTGGCGCCATGCAGGCCTGCCGCGCACTCTCCTGCTGCAAACAGGCCGGCCACGTCTGACATTTGGGAATCAGCGTCCACCTTGACGCCTCCCATCATGTAATGGGTCGTAGGACCCACTTCCATCGGCTCCTGGGTAATGTCAATGTCGGCAAGCTGCTTGAACTGGTGATACATGCTGGGCAGCTTCTTCTTTATATGCTCCGCGGCGTTCGGAATTCTCTCTTTGATCCACGCGATGTCCAGGAAGACACCGCCGTGGGGACTACCCCGCCCTTCTCGCACCTCCCGCCGGATGCAGCGGGCTACGTGGTCGCGGGTCAGCAGCTCGGGCGGGCGTTTCGCGTTCTTATCTCCCTGCGTGTATCGCCAGCCTTCTTCTTCCGAATCGGCGGTCTGATTGGCGTACAGCGGGGGAATATCTTTGAACATGAATCGCTCGCCATTCCGATTACGCAGCACTCCTCCGTCGCCGCGCACTCCCTCCGTGACCAGAATACCGCGCACGCTGGGCGGCCAAATCATTCCTGTGGGATGGAACTGCACAAATTCCATGTCCATCAGCGCCGCACCGGCATGGTAGGCGAGCGCATGGCCATCGCCCGTATATTCCCAGCTGTTGCTGGTGATTTTGTAAGCCCTCCCAATTCCTCCCGTCGCCAGCACCACGGCTTTGGCGCGGAACACGTGAAATCGGCCGCGCTCGCGATCGTAACCAAACGCGCCCGCGATGCGGCCGCCGTCCTTCAGCAGAGTGACGACTGTGTGTTCCATGAAAACGTCGAGACCGAGATGGATTCCATGGTCTTGAAGAGTGCGCATCATCTCCAGTCCGGTGCGGTCGCCCACATGAGCGAGCCGAGGATACCGGTGGCCGCCGAAGTTCCGCTGCAGAATTCGGCCGTCGCTGGTGCGATCAAAAAGCGCGCCCCAGGCCTCCAGTTCACGCACTCGCGCCGGAGCTTCTTTGGCGTGCAGTTCCGCCATTCGCCAATCATTCAGGTATTGGCCGCCGCGCATGGTGTCGGCAAAGTGAACGCGCCAGTTGTCCCGGTCGTCCGCATTTCCCATCGCCGCGGCTACGCCACCCTCGGCCATGACGGTGTGCGCNNATTTCGAAATAACCGCGACCTTTACACCGGCGGCCGAGGCCTCGATGGCGGCCCGCAGACCGGCGCCCCCGGCTCCAATGATCAGAACGTCGTGCTCATGCGTGATGTACTCGCTCACTAGACGATCCTCCAATCCGTCCAGATACCCATCGAGCACATCCGCACATACAAATCGGAAAACGCTACCGAGAAGAGGCTGCACCAGGCAAACAGCATGTGGCGCCGGTTCAGGCAACTCACGCAATCGTAAACTCGCTTGCGGGCCGGCGCCCCCGCCAACCGATCGCGAATACCGCCAATCAGATGACGGAAGGAGTGGCATCCCAGAGTGTAGGAGGTCAGCAGCACGAGGTTCGTCAACAAGACAAGAGTACCGACACCGATGCCAAACCGGCCGTCGAACCAGAATGCTTCCCACACGTCCCATCCCAGAATGAGGAGAAACACCAGGGCCAGGTAAAGAAAATACCGGTGGACGTTTTGCAGGATCAAAGGAAACGATCGTTCGCCGAGATATGTCTTTCGCGGCTCGCCCACGGTGCAGGAAGGCGGATCCGCCCAAAAAGCCTTGTAATATGCCCCGCGATAGTAGTAGCACGTCACCCGAAAGCCGCCCGGCGCCCACAGAATGAGCATCGCTCCTGTAACCCAAACAGGCATCCAGCTTGGGTTTGGACCAAGCCAACCCTCATGGGCGGGGCCGAACAATTCGGGCGAATAAAACGGGGAGAGATATGGTCCGAACCTGAAATGCTGCCCCTGCAGCGCAGCCCATGTTGAGTAAACGATGAATGCCGACAAACCGAGAAAGACAAGCAGCGGCTGTACCCACCAATTGTCAGCTCGCTGTGTCTGTCCGAAACCCGCGCGCGATAATGGGACGTCAATTTGAGACATCGAGCCTCCTCACGCGATCGTGCTGACCTACATCCGCTATCAAGCCTGGCCTGATTGCGATTGAAAACGGGCGGTAGCCATGATACCTCGAAACTCATTGTCATTGCTTTCGGAAACATGCCTCGAATAAACCGAGGAGCACCAACGAGCCCGAGAGCGCGGACGCCACACGCAATCAACCTCCGGTGCCTGCGCGCTATGGTACAGTTTTCGTGACCGCCAGTTTGAAGACTGGCCGTCCCGCTGGACGGAACGATGAGTACAGGACGTGAGATTCGCAGCTACGACTATGTGAACCGTCCCTACGAGCGCGTCCGCGATGCGTTGAGGGAGAACGCACTCACGGTGTTCCAGTCGGCTACGAAGGCGGCTGCTTCCCGGGCGCAATCGATCGCCGCTGAACTGCACGTCGACTTTGGCGGTATTGGGGTGAAGACCGACATCAACATTTCCGTGAGAAACATTGAGGAAAAGATCGTTGACGCCACTTCAACTCCCACCACGCGGTTGCAGTTGGAATGGGAAGCCGCGACCATGCCGCGATTGTTTCCGCTCATGAAGGGCGAACTTTCCGTGTACCCGCTGACCTCAACCGAAACCCAGTTGGATTTCTCTGGCGTTTACGAACCACCTTTCGGCCCGGTGGGAAAAACCATGAACGCGATCGTCGGCCACCGCATCGCAGAGGTGTCGGTGCATCGCTTCGTTAGCGACGTGGCAGGATATCTCCGGAAGGCCCTTGCTTAGCATAATTAGTTGCATCTGGCCTGGGATGGCTCGGCCAGGTGTACGATTCTATTGTCATTAAGCTATGTGGCCTCCGCAGGTGAAACCGCTGTCAATGTTTATCGAGTCGAAATCGATACCGGCAAGCGGAGCTTCTTCACTATCCTCTCGCCATCCGATAAGGCGGGTCTAACCTATATCGCGTTGTGCTGTGTGACGCCAGACGGGAAGTTCTACGCGTACAGCTACAATCGGCAGATCTCTGAGCTATTCATTGTCGAAGGATTGGAGTAGTCAGGCAGGATCTGAGGGATGCTACAGCAACTTAACTTCCGGGCGAGCTGAATTGGTTGCGGGCGCTTTTGCGGAGCTTCCCGGAAGTGACGGTTGTAAACAGGCGTTTGCACGTTTTGACCGTTGGTCAATGAGTGATATGGCGATGTTACGCCAGCGATGCAAGCCCCGTCCGCGATTTGTTTTCTGCGGTAGTCCCAATTCTCATTTTGCTGCGGCGGCCATCACGCGCTTCTCTGCGGAGAATATGGCGTACGCGATGTCGGCGCCTTTGCGCGCCAATGCTTCGTATTCGCCAGGCGGAAGTATTTTATTCGGAGTGAAGAGCAGGACGGTGGTGTAGTAACCCTTTACTACGCAATTACAGTCGTTCAGAGCGGCAATGGCGTCCAAAAGTTTCGCGTTGAAGAGCCGGCGCACGCCTTCTTCTCCGATGGACATCAGCTCAAAACGCCGGTGGAATTGCAGCGCGTCGGGGAAGCAGATGGTGTCATCGCTTTTTTCCCAATCGCCGTCGAAGTTTTTCCAGCGGGGGTAGTCGAAGATGGAGGTCGACGAGTCCAACGGGCGAATCTGAAAAGTGGGCAGATTCGCGTCATCGACGCGGAACCCGACAACGGTTTGATTGACATTTTCCTGCATATCTATTGGCCCTCCTCGGTCGGATATGCAGTAGTCGAAAATCCATGCCTGCAAGCCTCGCAGCTCCCCACGAGCTGCGGCCTCGACCCGGCCGTCTCCGCGCAGCGGGTAGATGGAGAGAGCAACATCATCTCGATCTGCTGGCATGAAGCCGAACGATGCGGCGCCTTTTTGCAGTCTGAGCTGGCTGGCGCGGCTGTCCTGTTTNNATCGTGACCAAGATGAGGAAGACTCCACTCGCTCCGGTGAGCCCGATGCGGCGGATCGCAACAAATTCGGCGACGGGGACCAGGACAACGATGATGGCATTCAGTAAGGCGCGCATGGGCGTTCCTCAGGACACTGCCCAACATTAGACACACTCTGATAGAGTTTGTTGTGTAACGGAGGTAACCGGCGAGCATTTCGGGCAGGCCCTCCGGGACGCATTTTCCCGTGGCTGCTGTAAACAGGCGATTGCCCTCTTTGAGAATTGGCCGATCTGGTTGATGAGTGCTATGGGGATGTTTTCAACAGTTACTCGTGCGAACGCGCCCGAACCGCAGTGCTACCCAAGCTCCGAGCGAATGGGCAACTTCTACACCACCGGAAGTTTCTCGTCGGTATTTAAGCTCTCACCTTATCGGTAACGTTGGCGAGGTAGGTGGCAATATCGGTGACATCAGGACCGTCGTTTGGATTCGGTTGGAAGAATTCATCCCATAGCAAGATTCCGTACTTGTCTGCCTGTCATAGAAGCGGGACTCGTGCTTTGTCCCACCCAGTTGCGGATGATGTTCAGATTGGCCAGGGCGTGCATGTGAAACTGAGCGTCGAGCCTTTCTCGCGAAATGCGTTTCATGGCTTCAGTCGCAGAATGCGCGGGACGAGACCTTATACGATCATGAGATCACTTTCCACAAATCCGTGACCCTTGCGGCGAACGCCACGGAAGCCGTCGCGCTCGACCCCGAATCCACCCCAGATCAAAGTCTTGCATTTGCCAGCCAGCAATGGCTTGCGTGGAGGACTGCGCAAGCAAAGATGCGGGAACGAGAATGGCAAATAGAGCAGAGAGAAGGCAGAGACGAAAAACATTGCGAGAGACTCCTCTCCAGGCGGATTCATGATTCGGAAGCCGGACTTGTCAAATCTGCAACGATCCATCGCTTGCACGGATGGATCGCTGCAACTGCGTCTGGTCCCGATTTTATTCGTATCACATGCAATTCGGAAGAGATCCTCTGCTGTCGGATTACTTCCTATTTGCCGACTATCCGCTCAGAAAGCGCCACCGAGCTTCTCTGGCAAAGATTTAGCCATTTCCAGCATGGCATGGTGATACCTTTCGTGCGCGAACTCGCGCGCAATCTGCCACCCCTGACTGAGATAGAATTGCACGGCAGCCGCATTCGACCGAACGACGCGAAGTCGGCACGTCTGGTGAGCACGGGCAGCTATCTCAGCTTCGCCCTGCGCGAGTAATCTGCGTCCAACACCCTGTCTGCGGTGCTCGCGAAATACCCACAGGTCGCTAACCCACTCCTGATTCGTTATGATCACGCCCACAATCTTTTCGTCAGAAACTGCCACCCATGCCAACGGCCAATCCTCATCTTCGAACGTAAGGGGGACGGGATCCGGGGCAAAAAGGTCCTTAAATGTTTCATTCGCCACTGTCTCTATCAGAGCCCGTACTGAGTTGTACTCGCTGGATTGCGGTCGCCGCATAACCACTTCAATGGCCATCCACGTATTTTAGTTGAGCGTCGGACACTCAGAATCAAAGGTGGTTCTGATCCAAGAAACGAAGCCGTAAACTCCCTTAAAGCGCTGGAAAGATGCTGACCCGACATCCCGATCCTGAAGCGAGCCAAGGCGGAGTACACGATGCTGCAATAGCGGCTTGCGCTATCATGTGCTGATTGCGAGAACGATAAGGAGGTCAGCATGGTTCGGGAACGGGCGTTGAAGACTGTGTTGGTTGTGGTGGGATTGTTGTTTACGGCGGGAGTTGTTCCGCTGACAATGTTCTTCTCGCGAGAGCCTGCGGTGCCAATGATAATGAGCATCTATGTCACACTCGGGATCTTCCTGCTGCTGGCGGTGCGTGACCCAGCGGCGAACCGCAGCCTGATCGCCTTCGGCGGATGGGCAAATCTTGCGCATGCTGGAGTAATGGCAGCGCAGGAATACCGGAATGTGATCGAGCGCCAAGAACTCGTGGGAGTGGTTGTGTTCGCAATCGTTGGTGTTGTGCTGGTTGTACTGGCTCCCGCGAAGCAATCAGTCGAGAAAGCCTCTGCTGTGGTCGCGTAGGCTTGGGAGCTAGAGCCACGAAGGACTGGCGACCCATGAATGCCGCAGCCATCATAATCATCGCCATCGCCGCCACGGGCGTTCTCATGACGCGGTTCCGTAGGCGATGGCTGGCGAAAATCAATATCGCCTTCACGAATCGAATCACAAGCCGGTTCGCCGCACGACTGCCCGGATTCGGCATCCTGACGTAGGTCGGAAATCAGGCAAGGTCTACCGGACGCCGGTGAATGTCTTTCGAGCGCCGGAGGGATTCCTCATTGCGCTCACCTACGGACGAGAAAGCGAATGGGTCAGGAACGTAATAGCCGCTGGCGGAGCAAGCTTGAGACTCGCAGTGTGCAGTATCAGCTTTCCGCACCTACCATCGTGCACGATCTCACCCGCCGTCGATTTCCGCTTTTTGTGCGAACGGTTCTCCGGCTTATCGGCGCGAACGATTTCATGCAGCTTTCAACTTCTCGTGCAACACAGGGCGTTGCGTCCTAGTTCAGATATGCTCTGGGGCTCTGCGCTCTGCTAGCCTATTGTCATGCAGATTTCCATCAAAGAACGCATGGTGAAATTACGAGAGGAAATAGCGCAAATCAGCGAAGCGAATCGGCAGTACATGATGGGTGGCAAAAAGGTTCCCGGCTCAGCAGGAGATCATGAACGTCGGCTTCAACGATTGCAGGAAATCTTAGACGAATTGGTGGCGCTCACGGACTGGAAAAAACTGTGAAATAGAGCAATTTCTAGCCCTGATTTAGGCTTAAGAAATTGGTGAAATCAGCGCGAGGCAAAACCGTCTCATTGTTTATGGCAGACAAACTGCCGAGTACCTCCTTTCACTTTGTCCTCCATGAAGACGGTCATCGTTTTTCCGTCAGCGGAGAGCGTGAAGCGAGTTACCTCGACCACTTTCCCATCCTGTTTGTCACTCTCCTCAATCGTATTCTCGTCAATGCGCTTTACCGAGACCATGGTATTGCCGAGACTTCCCTTGAAGGGCGTCTCCGTTCCGTCCAACCTCGCAGCGTAACCTTGCCCGGCTGGATCGGCGAAGCTGAAGGTGTCCCCTTCCAGCTTCAAGGTCACGACGAGTGCATTCTGGGAGCGGTTCACCCGCTTCGAGAGCTGCCAGGAGCCCGAAACTGCATGCGATCCACGCGGTCCTTTGGTTATCCGGCTCAGAATGTCCTTCCCAGAGGCCACGTCACCGTTGGCGTTACAACTCTCCGTCCACTCGAAAGTGGCGGAGCTCCCGTCGGATGAGACCGTCATCCGTGAAGTCCCGACGGTCATCCCGCCTCGCTTGTCAGTTTCCAAGGTCGTCCAATCGTCCACCACCTTGAGACTGACAGTGTCGTAGCAAGGCTCTCCAGTAATCTTCTGGTCTCGGCCATCCGCCCTAATATCGAGCGGGGGATCACAGGTGGTGCAACGATATCTGTTGTCTTGCAGCAGATAGGCACTGAATGCACATTGCTACCCCGAAAGCATATCAGTTCTAATTTTTGTGGGAGATGAGTCTGGATAGTTTGCGAAACCAGGCGTTTAGACGTTTTGATCGCTGGTCAATGAGCGCTAAGGCGATTTTTCGCCAACTACATACTGACAGTAACGGATAGAATTAGTGCACTCATGGCATTCCGATTCGAGTTCGACCCGGTCAATAAGATTCTGCTGGCCCGGTTCGAGGGTCAACTGACGAACGAATCTGCGGCGGAGTACCACGACGCCCTCGGCAAGAATTGGAGGGCGACAGACGCCCGTGCGGGCATCTGGGACTTTTCAGCTGCCACCCACTTTGCGGTGACCCCCGACTTCTTGCGCAGCCTAGCAATGCGCAAACCAACCACGCCGGGTTTGACCAGCCATCCCCGGTTTATCGTAGTTCCGGTGACGGCTGGATACGGCTTGATGCGCATGTTCCAGATTGCAGGAGACTCTAGCCGACCCCTGCTGCATGTCGTGCGCACGGTTGATGAGGCGCTCCTCGCGCTTGGCGTTCAATCCCCGCACTTCGAACCTTTAGAATAACCACACGGGTTAAGTACCTTTCAAAAGACTTAGTGCCTATGGCGCTAGTGAAGTAGCGGTGTGTCGATATTCATTCAAAAGCCGCGCCCGACAAGCCCTTGCTCTCTTAATTCCCCTAGCGTAGCAAGCAGAAACTAGCGATAACTCGCATCAGCGCACTGCGCCGCGCGCACGCGCCCCATCGCGCGACAAGACACTGCCGGCCCTCCTGGGTATCCTTGCAGTGTGCGCAATGGGTGGGCCACGGGCGGGCTCAGCGGCCTGCCTTAGATAAGTTCAGTCGATCCATCTGGAGCGACCAAAATCTTTCGCGAAAATGTCTCATTTGCGCTTTTCGAGTCGAGTCCTCCCCAACAATTTCGAACCGCTGGATCTGGGACCTGATTCAGAATGCGAAAGATGTGAGTACCGAAGGCAAGGTCAGAATTCGGATTGAAGCGTACTTGCCGGTAACAGGCGCCACGTAACGTTTAAGCATAATGGGCGACCATTTTCCGCCGAGAATATCCGATTTCTGATTGAACAGATCCCGTCTAAGGATCGGAAGAAAGATGAAAGCGGCTGTTCGAAGACAACCGGAAAGTTCGGCACAGGGTTTTTGACAACCCATTTGTTATCGGAGGTTGTCGTTGGTGCAGGGAGTCGCAAAAGGAAGAGGGCCTCTTATCGGGACGTGAAACATTTTGCCGCACTCGGTCGACCGCGATGGAAAGCTAGACTGTCAGTAGCCTCAACCGTGGTGGCTGCTCTGCCGGTTGCTGCATCCTTCTGTGATGTTCCGGCTGAACCTTCCACGGACAACCCAGACTGCAACACTAGTCACTCGATTGCCACGTGGGAGGTGCAGACGGGCTCCGAGAGCGCGTGAAGTTTACTCGAACTCAAGCATTACAATCTCGGGATTCGATCCCAGTCGCAGCGGCGGTCCCCACGTACCGGCTCCACTCGAAGTGAAAACCTGCATCTTCCCGATCCAGCTTAAGCCGTAGACAAACTGCCGGTAAATCCGCCGCGCCATCCAGCTCCAGGGAATGAACTGCCCCAGGTGGGTATGGCCGGATAGCTGCAGGGAAATACCGGCAGCTTCCGCGATTTCCGGATGGTCGGGAGCATGAGTCAGAAGAATGCTGGCACGCTCGCGATCCAGGCGCACGCCGTGCAGTACTGAGGCAAACTGCCCGTCCCGCACGGCGTTCCGGTAGGGCACACCGATAATCTGCAAGCCGTCCACTTCCACCTTCTCATTGTTGAGCACGCGCACTCCGGCTGCGGCGATGGCGCGCAGATACTTGCTGTCGTCCCCGAATTGCTCGTGATTTCCCGCGACAAAATAGACGCCGTGCGGCGCCGCTAGCTTGTTCAGTGGCTCGGCTGCGCGCCCCGCATCGATGGCCGTGCCGTCGTACAAATCACCGGCAATAAAAATCGCGTCGGGCTCTTCCCGCAAAATCTTGGCCACCATGCGCCGCAGAAAGCTGCCGTTTCGCACGTGACCCAGGTGCACATCGCTGATCAGGGCCGCTTTTCGCCCGCGCCACGCTATCGGCAAGTTAGCCAGCCGCACCGTGGTTCGCGTGATTCGCGTCCAGCCTGCATTGAACACCGCATAGATTCCGGCCACCGCCGCAGCGCCGAACAGCAATTCCACCATGTGATGGAAGTTCAAGTCCGGGCCGCTCATGTGCAGCCCAGCCAGCCGCGCAACTCCGAAAATAATCCAGGAGCAAACCGCCGCCAGGAACAGGAAACTCAGCAGACCCACCCAGACCGCAGCCGCCCGGTAAAACCCGCGCAGAACGGCATTTGTATAGCGAAAGGCGAGCAGCGAAGCAGTCACAAAAGTCAGCGACAAGAGGCCGAGCGTCAGTTTGATCCATGCCGACCCGGCGGTCCAGCTTCCGCCCGGAGAAAATGTCCAGGTCTCATAAAGGAAAAAATGCGTCAGAAAAAGAACGGACTGAATAATTACAATGAAACTGATTAAGCGTCTTCCTACTCGCATGCTCCATTAGATTCCCCAGCCGGCCATTTGGATTGTTGACGTAGTTTGGCCGAAATTCGCACATCTTGAGAGGCCGTTCAGAAGGGGTTAGCCTGTGCGGTCGGCTGCTCGATGGTAACCTTCTTCATTCTTCGAATCCGGGGACAGCGCACTGATGGCAGTCAAATCCAAGGAGATATCTGGATGCGAACCTTGAAATGCTTGCGATGCCGGCTTTTGTTTTTACTGCTGACCTCAGCTTTATGGGCGCAGTCCTTTGTTGCCAAGCCTCTGTCAGATCTCGGTTCCGGCAAGTACAAGGGTTTTCCGGGCGGCTTGTATGAAAACGGATCGAACGAAATTCCCCATGATCATGCCGCCGACGGTCTCGCCTTAGCCGCGCAGGTAAAGCCGGTTCGGGGCAAGTTTGTGCTGCTCGCCATCGGCATGAGCAATGCCGTTATCGAGTTTCGCGCCTTTGAAACCCTGGCGGCTAGCGATTCCCATGTCAACCACGCAACCATGGCGGTGCTTAACGGAGCTCAAGGCGCGATGACAGCCTGTTTCTGGCGTTTTGCCACCGAGAATCCGGTGCAAAGCGGATGCCGCGCACCTCGTCCAATTCCCAATCAGTACGACCGTACAAAAAAGGCTCCGCGCCTTGGATTGCCTGGGGGCCTTATTTGTGGGGGGACGGGACTGTCGCGCGTTCTGACGGCTTGACCTGGAACGCTTCTGAGTTTCAGGCTGACGGCACACATCCAAATAAGGAGGGTGTAGATAAGGTGGCCCACATGCTTTTGGACTTCTTCATCAACTCGCCCTACGCCCCTTGGTTCAAGAAGTAGAAGCCCGAGCGATATTACAATAAATAAAGTGCCCTTCGGGCGTTGGGCGGCATCCAAGTTTTTACACTCCTTGCGCCTGTTTCGTTTTTCGTTTAAATTCGACTGAAGTACTCTGGGGTATCATGCAGTCGATCTCGAAACGCATAGCGTGGCTCTCTTTGCTGCTGACCTTGTGGTCGGCTCTGGCCTTTGCTGTGCATCATCATTCGAGTCAGGATGAGTCCGCCACCTGTCAGGTTTGTATTGCTGCGCACTCCGCGTCTCCAACCAACGCTTCTCCCACTCCCAAGCCGGTGTTCCGCCGTGTAGTTCGATACCGGCCGAAGCCCACTTCCGCCAAACAATGGCTGGTAGCTTTTGCCTTATACGTCCGCCCGCCTCCCGAGGTCTAAAGATCAGTTTTTCCGCCGAGTACTATCCCGGTTCGGTTGTCGTGAACCGTTCCCTTGATCTTTTCGACCAAGCTCTACGGAGGAATCATGCTGGCTTCCTATAAGAAGTCGCCGCAAGCGGCGTCTACGGTGGTTTTGTTTTTGGCACTCGGCCTTTACGCTTCCGCCCAATCCGGTGGGAGTTCCGGAAACATCAGCGGTACTGTCCTCGACCCTACGGGCGCGGTCGTGCCCAGTGCGACCGTTGAAATTCACAACCCGGTCAGCCACTTCGACCGCTCCACCACCACGGACAAATCCGGGAACTTTAGTTTGCCGAACGTTCCCTTCAATCCGTATCACATGACGGTGACCGCGGAGGGATTCGCGAAAACCGCGCAGGACGTGCAAGTACGCTCCGTCGTCCCTGTCAATGTGAACGTTACTCTGCAAGTCTTAGGGTCTTCTACGACGGTAACCGTCGAGGCCGGTGGAGACCTAGTCGAAAATGATTCCACTTTCCATTCCGACCTGGACAGAAGCGCGTTCGAGAAGATTCCCCTGGAAAGCTCGACCTCGTCGCTAAGTTCCGAGGTTACTCTGTCAACCCCGGGGATTGCCGCTGATTCCAATGGTCTCTTCCACGGACTCGGCGATCACGCAGAGAATTCGTTCTCCGTCGACGGCCAGCCTATTACTGATCAGCAAAGCAAGGTTTTCTCCAATCAGATTCCTCTTGATTCGGTCCAGTCCATGGAAGTCATTTCGGGCGCACCGCCGGCTGAATACGGAGGCAAGACCAGCGTTGTAATCGTAGCCACCACGCGCTCGGGCCAGGGCGTTAGCCCTCCTCATGGCAGCGTGACTACTTCTTACGGTTCATTTGGAAGTTCAAACCTGTCAGCCGAGCTTGCTTACGGGGGTAAGAACTGGGGGAATTTCATCTCCGCGAACGGTTTGAACAGCGGCCGCTTTCTGGATCCGCCGGAATTCACGGTGTTGCACGACAAGGGCAACGAACAGAACCTGTTCGACCGCGTGGATTATCAACTCTCGAGCGCTGATTCAATTCACTTGAACTTCGGCTACAGCCGGAGCTGGTTCCAGACGCCGAATTCCCTGGATGCCGAAAATGCGACGCCTTGGAGTGGGCTGAACGGGATTCTGCCGCAAATGGCGGCCTTTGGCGGCAGAGACCCAAATGGAAATATCGTGGGACCGACGGACCAGCGCTCCAAGATCGGAACGTTCAACATCGCTCCTTCCTGGACGCATGTGCTGAGTTCGAACGCCGTCTCTACGCTGGGCGCATTCGTGCGCCGCGACGATTACAACTACTACCCCAGTAGCGATCCTTTCGCGGACCTGGGGCCGCCCAGTCTTCAGAGACAGTCCGTGGGACAGAATCGGACGCTCACCAACGCGGGGCTTCGATCGGATATTTCCTACGTCAAAGGGATTAACCAAATCAAGGCTGGAGTGACGTACGAACAAACATTTCTCAATGAGGACGACACCCTCGGCATCGTCGATCCAACTTACAACGCGCCTTGCATAACTGCCGTGGCTACCAGTGCAGTGAACCCGTTCCCTTATGTCGCGGCGCCCGGACTCACGGCCACAGACTGCCCCGGCATTACTGGCACCTTGCAGGCAAATATCGCCACTAACCCGAACGCCCCCGGCTCCGCTTTTTATCCCTATTACAATCCGATCCTGGCTCCTTACGATTTGAGCCGTGGGGGAACCTATTACACCTTCAACGGCCATACTGACGTGAAGGAGCTTGCTCTCTATGTGCGGGATGTAATCACAAAAGGAAACTGGTCATTGAACATGGGCCTGCGCGGCGATCTGTACAACGGCCTGACGGTGGCGCGGCAAGCAGAGCCGCGCGTTGGAGCCGCTTACAACATCAAGAAGACCAACACGATTATTCGCATGTCATACGCGCGCACGCTGGAATCTCCATTTAATGAAAATCTGATTCTCTCGAGCACCGGTTGCAGCAACGCTGTTTTGTCGCCGCTACTTCTCTGCACTCCGGGAGCGAGCGGAGCATTGAGTCCGGGTTTTCGCAATGAATTTCACGCCGGGCTTGAGCAGGCGTTTGGAAAGTATCTGGTATTTTCTGGCGAGTGGATTACGAAGTACACGCACAATGGCTACGATTTCAGCGTGCTCGGGAATACGCCGATCACTTTTCCCATCGAATGGCACAACTCCAAGATACCGGGCTATGCCGGGCGCTTGAGCGTGCCTGAAATTCACGGGTTCTCCGCTTTGATGGTCTTCTCCAGCGTGGCGGCGCGATTCTTTCAGCCGCAGATCGGTGGAGCAGGTGCCACCGTGGCGACGGCTGCCGGACTTCCATTCCGCATCGACCATGACGAGAAATTCAACCAGACGACTCACCTGCAATACCAGCCGTGGAAGCGTGGCCCCTGGATGGGCTTCAACTGGAGGTACGACAGCGGACTGGTGGCCGGAGCAACTCCGTGCTTCGGCCTGAGTGCAAGCAACGATTGCCCAGGATCGCTCGTGATCGGAGGCGTGGATAACGTGAGCATGGGCGCTGCCAACGTCGGGGAGATTCCGCTCTCTGCCGATCAGGAGTATGAAGCGGGATTCACCTGCAACGGCGTCCGTGCAACCCCGACGTCACCGCTGCCATTCAATTGCGCCGCGTCGGCATTTGGCTCGACACTCATCAAGGTGCCTGCGCCGAACACCGAGAACGATGACCACAATCCACGACGCATAGCATCCCGGAATCTTTTCGATCTCTCCCTGGGCCATGACAACCTGTTCCATGGAGACAAATACAAATGGAGTGCGCAATTGACCATCATCAACCTGGCGAATAACCTTGCGCTCTACAATTTTCTTTCCACGTTCAGCGGCACGCACTATGTAACGCCGCGCACACTGACGGCGGAACTCGGATTCCACTTTTAGGTTGGTGTTGATTTAGGGCTCTTGTTGAGGATGCATCAACGCTCGAAGGTTTGTCTCGAGGATGCTTTTGTTCGCTTCGGGCATGCCGATGAAACGGAAGGGCTGCAACCATCCTTGTGTAGCCCACATGGGAAACATCATCTCGGCCTTCTCGCGGATGGTCGTCTCTCCGAGATGGAACACGAACTCTACTTGTAGCTTTTCATCAAGTGGTTTTTCAACATTCACCAGTCCGCCGGTGGTAGAAAGCTGATGCAGCTTTCCGCGCACCTGACGCTTGTTCGGCAAGCCAATCAGCGTCAAGATAGATCCGCGCAGCTTGACGCGGAATGGACGCGGCGGGAGAGCCGGCGAGCTCGCCGAGGAGCTTTCCAGTGCGGGTTCTGGGGCCTGCGACATCGTTCCTGAATTATGGCATTCCGTCTGTCATCCCTGGAGGTTACGAAAGAACGGGATGGGGGCACCACCTAATAGTCTGAGGGAAACGCTAAAGTATTTTCGTGGCGGTTTCTCGGAAATTACTTTCGTCCGGGATGAGTTTTGCCGTGGCCGGAGGACAGGTTGTAGGGCCAGACATTCTTATCGGTCGTCGTCTTCCCTTCGGCGCCGGCGGAGGCTGCGCTGGAATTGGAGCCGCAGTTCCAATCCTCGGGCGGATCTGCGATTCCCCAGACATTTCCCTGGTTGTACAGCGATACTCCGATCAGAAAGTCTTTGGCGTCCTTGCCCAGTGGCAGACAATTCGCAACGTGGCCGGATGCGCTTCCGCCGCCGGGCAGATCGCTCAACAGCACGGGGGTCTTGATAGGCAAAGCATGCGACGTACGTATCCCACAGCCTTGCGGACTTACCACCAGCGCAACACATTGCGCCGATAGCGGATGCCTCCGGTCCATGCTGGTGACGACCAGAGGAATCTGCACCCGTAATCGGGTGCTGCGCCGCGCCGTCTTGGGTGTGACTATTTCCATCTGCGAAACTATCAACCCACCAACCTGCTAGTGTGACAGAACAGAGGGTGAACGCGCGCTTAAGAAAGAGCAAATCAATGTGACGGAAGTAACCGGTAATACGGCGAGGCCAGACGCAGCTTTCCACTGCCCTCGGATCCAAGTCGCCGCATCGCCCTGTTAAGATGGCTCGACATCCGTGAATCATCCAGCGCAAACGGCTCCGGCTCTTCTCGAATGGAATCTCCTGCTGGCTGCGAGTTCTCTCGATTTGCACGATGACCGTCTCAGCCATATTCGCTCTCTGCTCAAGGTGCCCGTGCAGTGGGATTCTCTGCTTCGCATGGCAGATCAACATGGCACGTCTTCGCTGCTCTACCAAAACCTCGCGCGGATCGAGAACGCCGTTCCGTCGGCTGTGCTCGCATCTTTGCTTCAGAGTTATGAGAGGAACATTCGCAAAACTCTTTTTCTCACCCGCGAACTGCTCCGCATTCTCGATTGCCTCGATGGGCTTGGCATCGAGGTCGTTGCGTATAAAGGTATCGTGTTGTCGGAGGTCTACTACGGCGACATGGCGCTGCGGCGGTCCGGCGATATGGATTTATTCGTCCGGAAAGAAGACGTGTCGCGGATTAAGAGCGCAGTTCGCGATCTGGGCTACACTCCACGCGTATTTATTCCGGAAAATGCCGAGCGGAATTACATCGATTCGGGATATGAGTGGACTTTCGACAGTCCTGCAGGGAAAAATCTGCTGGAACTGCAGTGGGCGCTGCAACCGCGATTCTACGTCGTCGATTTTGACATGGATGGAATGTTCCAGCGGGCAGTTGCGGCTACGGTGGCGCGCCGGCGTGTGAAAACGCCTTCACCCGATGATCTGCTGCTGATCCTTTCCCTGCACGCCGCGAAACATGTTTGGGGACGGCTGATCTGGCTCTGCGACATTGCGCAGATCTTGAAGCTGGGGAATGTGAATTGGGATTGGATTCAATCTCAGGCCAGCCAGCTTGGCATCGAGCGAATTCTGCACATCACGCTGCTGTTGGCGAACCGCCTTTTGGAAACAGCGATTCCGCCGCAAATCGAAAATGCGATTCTGGCAGACAAGGCAGCGCACGCGTTTACGGGACGAATTGCCGTCTCGATTGCCGCGGGGGTTACGTACGAGGACGAACAGTTGTCATACTTCCGTTTGATGATGAGCCTGCGCGAACGAAGAATGGACCGCGTGCGTTTTTTGTCACGATTGACTTTCACTCCTGGTCCTGGCGAATGGGAAGCAGTGCATCTTCCTAGACGTCTATTCCCTTTCTATCGCATCGTGCGTCTGGCGCGTCTGGCATCCAGATTTTCGCGCTAACGGCTGGCGAGGCCGCCTGCGGTTTCGCCGCCGTCCATAGTGTAGACGTGGCCGGTGGCGTAAGCTGCGTCTTCCGATGCGAGATATGCGAACAACGCGGCGATTTCTTCCGGCTTGGCGTGGCGGCGAAGGGGGATTTTCAGGTTCACTTCGTCGAGCATGGCGTCGGTGTATTCGGCACGTTGCATTGGGGTTAGCACATATCCCGGAGCGACGGCGCATACGCGAACCTTGGGAGCGAGTTCGAGAGCCATGGAGCGCGTCAATTCAATCACTCCGGCTTTGGTGGCGTTGTAATCGGCATAATAGGGATAGCCCATGATGCCGTTGGTGGAAGCGGTTTGCAGAATCACTGCGCTGCCTCGCTCGGCCGTGTAATTCTCCACCATGTGGCGTGCGGCGGTTTGCGCCACGTAGAACACGCCGGTTAGATTTACGGCGATCACCTGATCCCATTCTTCGGGGGTGATGTCGAGGAATTTGTGGCGGATGCTGATGCCGGCGTTGTTGATGAGGACATCGACTCCGTCCATCACGCGGACCGCGTCGGCCAGTGCGGCTTCCACCTGCATAAGGTCAGTCACGTCGGCGATGATGGCCTCGGAGATTCCCGGCAGTTGCTGGCGGATGGCTGCGCACGCTTTCGCGTCGCGGTCGAGGATGCAGACGCGGGAACCTTCTTCCAGAAAGCGCGCGGCGGTGGCCGCGCCGATTCCGCTGGCGCCTCCGGTGATGAGGACTCGTTTGGATTTCAGGCCGCGCATGCGAATTGCAGAATTCTATCAGGGGCCGATGCATCAGAGGTCTGTGGCCCAGGTAGATGGAGATCCGCAATTTTCAGCATGCGTTCATTGAAACGAGACAACAGCCTTCTTCACGTTTCCGAGGCTGATTCGCCGGCCTTGCGACTCCGCTGGCAGAAGACCAGCAACAGCGGAAAAAGAATGCCGACGGCCGTTATCGGCCAACCCGCGCGGTGCGTAACGATTCCGGTCAGAATGAAGACAGGAACGGATATCCAGGCGGTGGCTTGTGCAAGAACAGCGACAAGCTGAGAGTGAACCAGCAGAGCGATTCCCGCCGCGAGCAGCAATGCGCCAGCGAGAGCGCCCATGGTTCCAGCGACGAGCGGATATGTTTCGCTATTCAAGATTCCCAGATAAACGAGCTCTTGTGTTCCGCCGGCAGTTTCCAAAGCGCCAAACACAATAGCCAGCAGGGCAAGAGGCATTTGAGCGCGCATCGACGAACCTCCTTGAAACAGTTTGGGTACCGCAATTCAAATCTGCTTTTGTGGAGCGGAGGACACGTCCGCGAGCCGGTGCACTCCGGAGCGGCGTAACGCGAAGATGACAACCCAGCCTAGCGCGCCTGCAATGTAAACCATCAGGAACATCAGTGCGAACGTTGGCAAGAATGTGAGATGAGTTGGCTGGATGGTCACGACAGGCGGATTGACGTCCCGGACGGAAGCGCGGATCGCGTCGGCCCTTTGGATGGCGAGCACGACTCCGGCGAGAATCACGGTCATGAGGAACGCAGTTGCCTTTGGGAAACGGAATTGGGAACGCATGGTGAACCTCCTGGACGAAAGTGGCAATGACAGATGGCTGCCGAGTACGCGCCGGGCATGCTCTGCGATTGCTCCGCGCAACAAGCCGCCGAGCTCTCGAAGGTAAAGCCTGGCTGTGACTATGCTTCCCTTCTTATGCGCATCAGCGTCGAGGTCACGAAAAACGGCGATCATTTCCGCGGCGAACTGCTGACGGTGCGGGCTGGGATACAGGCGAAGAAGCCTTCTATACAGGGCAAGCATCGTTTATGCCTCCTTGCGCGCGACACGCCCGCCAGCCACGCGCGTGAGTTGCTTTAGACGGGTGACTTCCGTCCGCAGAGTGCGACGGCCGAGGGGCGAGAGTCGATAGGCCTGGCGTCCCCGGGGACTGTCGTCTTCCGCGACGCGTTCGATCCAGCCATCATCCAGCAGGCGGCGCAGAGCTCCGTACAGAGTGCCGGTACTGAGCACGACGCGGCCGGAGCTGACTTCTTCGACATCTTTGAGGATCGAATAGCCGTGGCGCGGATGCTCAGCGAGGCTGAGAAGGATGAGAAGGACAGGTTCGGTGAGAGGGGGCACAGTCAGATATGACCTTGTACGACATGTCGTACAGTGACATATTGTGGCAATTGCTTCTTCTAAGTCAAGAGAAAAGTACCGATGGGTTAGGAAAGGATTCTGGCAGACACAACCCTAAGAGCGAAACGATCGGAAGCTGGCTTGGGATCCTTCGCTTTGCTCTGGATGACAAAGCTGAACGCGTTTCCTTAGATGGGGTTGCCGCGGAAAGTCCGTCAAAATTTCCCAGTGGCGAAATCGGGGCTGGCTGTCCGGCGAAGACCGAATGGGAAACTTCCCAATACAGGAACTCCACTCAGTAAATCATGAGGCCGCATACCAAAGTGGATGGATACCGTTCGGCTCCTTCTAATAGCCTCAAGAGGCAAGAAGACTGTCTCGAATCTCATGATTGGCCATGTTGTATAACCCTGCGCGGGGCGAAGCCACGGGAGTTTCGATGTCTGACTCCGAAACTCGCCGGTTCAAGCTTCTGCGAATCTATTGTGAAGCGTCCGCCATTGCCGCGATAGGAATGGCGTGTGTGGTTCTCTATGGCTGGGCCTTTCGGGTGGAGCTTCTTAAGTCTGTTTTTCCCGGGCTCGTCACCATGAAGGTAAATACGGCGCTGGGCCTGGGATTCTCCGGGATATCGGTGTGGTTGCAGTTGCCCGGCAAGTCTCGATCGAGAACAAGCTATAGCGCTCGTTTCTTGGCTTTGCTGGTTGTGCTGATTGGCGTGGCCACGCTCGCGGAATACTCGTTTGGCGCGAATCTTGGAATCGACCAACTGCTGTTTAGTGACCCAGAGGGATCAAGCGGGACATCGTCGCCCGGACGTTTGGCCCCCACGACCGCAACCGCATTTATCGCCATCGGTCTGGCGCTGGTGCTTGTGGACGGGAAGACGAGGCGAGGAGGCGGGCTGGCGCAGGGGCTGAGTTTGTGGTCCGGGCTGATCGGGATGATGGCCATCACCGGTTACGTGTATCACGCCACCGTCGTGCCCAAGGTCTTTCTCTACACCAAGGTGGCGCTGCATACGGCGATTGGCTTATTTCTGCTCAGCGGTGCGGTTTTCTTCGTCCGGCCGCGGGTGGGGCTGGCTGGCGATCTCACCAGCGAAGGGGCGGGAAGCGTGGTGGCGCGCCGATTTCTCCCCGCGGTCTTCTTGATCCCTATTCTTCTGGGCTGGATTTGCCTGCGCGGAGAAATCGCGGGGATGTATGGAATGGAACTGGGCCTGGCGCTGCATGCCACCGTCAACATCGCTGTCTTCGCGGCCCTGGTTTGGTGGAACGCCCGGCGATTAAATAAAGAGTATGACCACCGCAGCCGGGCGGAGGTAGAAATTCGCGAACTAAACGCTGCGCTGGAAGGGCGGGTTGCGGAACGAACCAGGAGCCTCGAGTTGCTCTCTGAGCGGCTGTCGCTAGCCACGGCCGTGGCCAAGGTCGGAGTATGGGAGTGGGAGTTGGCCAGCAATACTCTGACCTGGGATGCCACGATGTTTGAGATCTACGGCTTCGCGCCGGTGGCTCCGATGGCATATGAAAAATGGTCGGCGTCGGTTTATCCCGGCGATCTGGCTGAGATGGAAACCAAGCTGCGGCGAGTCATCGAGGAGAAGAGTGAGGGATCGGCGGAATTTCGCATCACTCGTGGGGATGGCTCTGTCCGGGATATTTCAGTGGCGGAAAGAGCGGTGATGGATGGAGGCGCCAAGGTAATTCGCCTGATCGGCGTCAACATGGACATTACGGAACGGAAGCGGGCTGAGGAGGCTTTGGAACAGGGTGCCAAAGATCAGATTCGCTTCAAAGACGAATTCCTGTCGCATGTCTCGCATGAGCTGCGCTCGCCCCTCACCGCCATCAAGCAATTTACAACTATTCTGCTGAGCGGATTGGCCGGCGAGCTGAATAAAGAGCAACGCGAGTACCAGCAGATCGTCCTGAAGAATATCCGGCAACTGCAAGCGATGATTGACGACTTATTGGACGTCACGCGGGCGGAAGCTGGGAAACTTGGCGTAACCCCGGAGAGCATTTCGGTTTTGGATGCGGTGACGGACAGCTTGAACACGCTCCGGGTGAGTTCCGAGGCGAAAGGGGTGAGTCTGGTTTCAGAGCTGCCGCCCGACCTGCCTCCGGTTCATGCGGACCAGACACGGTTGCGCCAGATCCTGATCATCCTGCTGGATAATGCCATAAAGTTTACCCCCAGCGGCGGGGCGGTGAGAATTCGGGCGAGGCTGCAAGAGGAGGACGCCGAGTTCGTGGTTCTCGAAGTGTGCGACACCGGTTGCGGAATGAGCGCTGAAGCCAGCGAGCGGGTTTTTGAGCGGCTCTACCAGGTGGAGCAGCCCAGTCAAGCCAGCCGCAAGGGCCTGGGACTTGGCTTGTTTATCTGCAAAGAGCTGGTGACGCGACAAGGCGGAGAGATCTGGGTGAAGAGCGATCCGCTCGGGGGCAGCAGGTTTTCCTTCACACTCCCGGTTTTTTCTCTGAACAGGGTAATTGCCCCGCTTCTCAAGGACGACCGGTGGCCGGCAGAATCGGTGGCTCTGGTGATGGCGGAGATTTGCTTTAAGGGGGGCGGGAGTGCCGACTTCCAGCAGGAATGGCGCCAGGAAGTCCGCGACCTGGTGCAACGTTGTTTGCTGCCCAATATGGATGTGGTTCTGCCAAAAATGAGCTACGGCGCGGAGGGAGAGCGCATCTTTGTTGCGGCCTTTGCCGATGAAAAAGGGGCGTCCATACTCGCCAAAAGGATTGGCGACCAATTCGAGTGTATTCCCCACCTGAAGCGAATGGACCTGACTCTTTCAGTTACCTACACCATGCTGAACCCGTTTCCGCAGGAGGGTGGCGAACCCCTGGAAAACATGGTGACCACGATGGCGGCGAGTCTCGAAGAGTCGATCAAATCTCAGATCTTATCGGAGGGTGTGTCATGAGTAACAAGAAGATTCTCATTGTTGAGGATGATGCCGACGTACGTCTCGGATATAACGTCCTGTTTAGGGCCAATCACTACGACACATTCTTCGCCGGCGATGCCCTGTACGCGATCAGCGAAGCTCGTAAGTGCCTGCCCGATGTGATACTGCTGGATCTTGGTCTGCCTGCCGGGGACGGTTTCGTCGTCTTGGAGAGATTGCGGGCTAATATGCAACTCTCGATGATCCCCGTCATCGTTGTTTCCGGGCGCGACCTTCCCGGAAACAAGGAACGCGCGCTGCGGTTTGGGGCCAAGGCGTTTGTGCAGAAGCCCTGGAATGACAACGAATTGCTGGCGCTTGTCGGGCAGCTGGCCGGCCAACCCGCGACGTCTGTACCTCAGGCCAAGTAGAAGCGACGGCGATGCGATGAGCTTTGCCAACCCTCGTGGCAACGCAGGCGGACAGCAGACTCCTCGTCGCTTCGCTCCTCGGAATGACAAGGGCCTTTTAAATAGGTTTGCCGCGGAAGAAATAGACCAGTTCGATGATGAGGATGATGACGACCATCAATTCCAGCACGAAGGCGCGGCTTTGGTTGAATTCGTCCACCATGAAGCGGTAGAGTTCTTCGGCGGTTTGCAGCTTTTGCTGGACGAGGTCTTTGTAGTCGGGGACGCCGACTTTCGAAGCGGCGAGTTTGTAGAGGCGGGCGGAAAACATGTCGCTGAGGAACTTGATGGCGTTGTCGGCGCGCTCGGTGAGTTCGCTCACGTCGAGCAGGACGGTGTGGAGTTTCGAGGCGGCGCGGGCGGTGCGCCAGCGCGACCAGAGGCCGCGGCCTCCGCGCTCGAGAAAGTCGTAAACACCTTCCAGCTGTTTGGTGAGCAGTTCGTCGTAGTGGCGGAATTCGAGCAGCTGCGAGTTNNCGTTCGCCATCGGAGAGCGGCTGGGTTTCGCCGCGGACAACTTGAGAAATACAATCTGCTTGCGAGGCGAGGAGATCCGCGCCGGAGGGCGAGCCGACAATCTCGCGCAGATGAAAGATGAAATAGTCTTCCTTCAACCACTCCGTGGTATAGGGCTTGACCAGCGCGGGAGCGGCACGCTCGAGTTTTTCCTTGACGATGCGAGTCGCCAGACTTTCAAAGTTGGTATCCCAAACCCAACGGCCGGAAAGTTGGACCAGGTTGTTCCAGTCGCCGGAGAAGGGCAGCTCGAAAACCACGCTGACCACGCCATAGTCGAAGTATTTGATCTCACCCTGCAGGCGCTCGCCGCTTTCGAGGACCAGCGGTTCGAGGACTTCTTCCACCGGAGGACGCTGGAACCGCACGTATCCGGGAGCCATGTGCTTAAAGCTGGTGTCAACGGTGCGCGCGCCGAGGATGTGGCGAAGCTCGTCGAGGCGAATCTCTTCGCAGACATCGAATTGGATCATTACCAGGACGGAGCCGCGGAGGGGCGCGTCAGGGAGTTTGACGGCGACCAGGGTCGGAAGCGCCTCGTAGGGAACTTTGCCGACGGTCGGCGCGGTGATAATGGTTTCGCGATCCATGATCCTTGAAAATCGGCGATCCTTGAAATTCGGCGATTCCGACTCCGAAATGCCACTCGCCGTGGATGTAATCCTAAGCTTTGTGGAACGACCAGCCAGAACTATTGTCCCAGAAGTCGCGCAATCTGGCGAGCGTCCCGGCTTAGCATTGAGCTATAAACTGGAGATAAGCGCTGTTAAATCAGCGATTTCTGGACATTTTCCAGAATAGGAATCCGGCGGCTGCAAGGGCTGCTAGGCCTAATCCGGCATGCTTCATCGACCGGAATACATCCGCCTCGCGCTGGCGGGCGCTGGCAGACTCGGGATAGGGCTGGGGCTCCGGGGAAGCATCAAGCGCCATGTGGAGAACTTCCGCCAGGTGTAGAGCGCGACGGGGAGTGCCTTGGGCGATCTGTTCGCGGCAACTAAAGCCGTCGGCAATAATCAGCCAGTCGGCAGGAGCTTGGCGGATGGCGGGGAGAAGTTCTAGTTCGCCGATGGCGATGGCGAGATCATATTTGTCGGATTCGAAGCCGAAAGAGCCGGCCATTCCGCAGCAACCGGGAGCGGGGCTGTGGAAGTCGACGCCGAGGCGGCGCAGGACTGATTCTTCCGCGGTCATCTTCATGAGGGATTTGTGATGGCAGTGGCCGTGGAGGATCGCTTTGCGATCTAACCGGGGCAGCGGGAGATGCTTTGCTCTGGTTTCAAGGAACTCGCTGAGCAGAAAAGTCTGGCGCGATAAAGCTTGCGCGCGTTCGTCGTGGGGAAAGAGATTAAGGAGTTCGTCACGAAAGACGGCGACGCAGCTGGGTTCGAGGCCGACGATGGGGATGCCGGCTTCGATTTCAGGCGAGAGTTCGTCGAGGATCTGAAGCAGAAGCGATTGGGCGCGGTCGAGCATGCCGTGATCGTAAAGCGGGCGTCCGCAGCAGAGATTGGCTCTTGGCACGATGACCTGGAAGCCGGCGGCTTCGAGGACTCCGACGGCGGCCTTCGCCGTTTCAGGATGAAAATAGTTGTTGAAGGTATCGGGCCAGAGGAGCACAGGCGGAAACTCTGTATTGCGGGGCTCACGGCGCTGGAACCAGCTTTTGAAAGTCTGCGGGGCGAATGCCGGAATGGCGCGCTGCTTAGGGATTCCGGCAACAAGCTTTGAAATGTCGCGCAGAAACGGAAGTTGCGTTGCAAGGTTGGCGAGGCCTGGGGTGTGCGATGCCGCGCGCGCCCAGAGATCGATGTTGCCGAAAGCGTACGCGCTGCGCGGGCGCACTCGCCCTTCATAGTAATGCGAAAGAAATTCGGATTTGTAAGTGGCAACATCTACGCCGACCGGGCACTCAGTTTTGCATCCCTTGCAGGCGAGGCAGAGATCGAGCGACTGCTTCACTTCTTCGCTGCGCCAGCCATCGCGGATGATTCCATTACTTCGGTCTTTGTCTTTGCCTTTGCCCTGCGTCATCTCCCAGAGCAGGTGAGCGCGGCCGCGGGTGGAGTGTTCTTCTTCGTGCGTGGCGCGATAGCTGGGGCACATCAGGCCACCCTCTTCGCGGCGGCACTTGCCCACGCCCACGCAGCGTAATGTGGCCTCGGCGAGGCTGCCGTGGTCGCCGAGAAATTTAAAATTAGTGTCTGGTTCCCAGGGAGAATAATTCGCACCGAGGCGCAGATTTTCGTCGAGCTTGTAAGGCTCGATCAGCTTTCCAGGATTCATCTTCCATTCTGGATCCCACGCAGATTTGAACTCGCGGAAGGCCTGCACCAGTTCCGGGCCAAACATTTTCGGAAGCAGCTCGGCGCGGGCCTGGCCGTCACCGTGCTCGCCGGAGATGGAGCCGCCATAGCTCACGACAAGATCGGCAGCCTCTTCCATAAACTTGCGGAACTTGGCGATGCCGTCTTTCGACTGCAGGTCGAAGTTGATACGGGTGTGTACGCAGCCGTGGCCGAAGTGGCCATAAAGCGAGCCTTTGTAGGCGTAGGCGGCCATCATCTTGCGCAGGTCGCGAAGATATCCGCCAAGTTTTTCGGGAGCGACCGCGGCATCTTCCCAGCCCTCCCAATTCAGCGGTTCGCCGGGCGAATGGGAAGTTACACCGAGTGCCGATTCCCGGACTTCCCATACGCGCTTAATTTGCTGCTTGTCGGTACAGAGTCGCATATGGGGAGTATGTCCATTGCGGGTGAGAGCGTGCATCAGGCTGCGGCCTTGGGATTCGGCCTCCGGCGCCGTTTCCGCGCCGAATTCGACCATTAGCCATCCGCCACCCTCGGGCAGCAGAGCGAGACCCTCGGAGTTGATGCCTTTTGCTCGAGTGTAGCCGACGAGCAGATCGTCGAAGCCTTCGAGGCCGATCGGCTTGTACTCCATGATCTCGAGCACATGGTCGGCGCACTGATAAATATCGGGATAGGCAACGACGAGCAGCACACGCTCGGGCGGGCTCTTGACTAAGCGGCACGCCGCTTCAAGAACCGTGACGCACGTCCCTTCGGAGCCAACCAGCGCGCGCGCAACGTGGAAGCAATTCTCGGGCAGAAGATAGTTGAGGTTGTAGCCGGAGACGCGGCGCGGAATGTTGGGAAAGCGCTGGCGGAC
>PLUI01000259.1:0-8439 GCA_003164855.1 Acidobacteriaceae bacterium | reverse complement strand
ACGCCGCAGGAGTTGTTGCCGATCATGCCGCCGAGGGTGCAGCGGTCGTGCGTGGCGGGATCGGGCGCGAACGTGAGATGGTGCTTTTCGGCGGCGGCGCGAAGAGTGTCGAGCACGACTCCGGGCTGTACGCGGGCGATAGCGCGTGCGGGATCGATTTCGAGAATCCTGGCCATGTACTTCGAAAAATCCAGAATGACGGCAACGTTGCAGCACTGGCCGGCAAGGGAGGTGCCTCCGCCGCGGCAGAGCAGCGGCGCGCCGAATTCGCGGCAGAGCGCGACCGTAGCTAGAACATCGTCAGCATCGCGAGGAAGCACTACGCCGATGGGGACCTGGCGATAGTTTGAACCGTCAGTGGCATAGAGAGCGCGAGTGCCGCGGTCAAACCTGACTTCACCGCGAATCTGAGCGCGCAGCGCTCCGCTTAAGCCACCCGCATCCACCTGCGCAGACTTGGCGGCCTGGGCGAGTTCCACGAATCTGTCCGTCATGCGGCCTGGCTTGCTTTAATTCGAAGACGTGTCTGGCTTGTCCGAGTTGCGAGACACGTTGGTGATCATGATCTTTGTCTTATCGCCTTGGGCTTCAATGTTAATGGTGATCATGCTTTTTTGATCGTCGGAGATGATGGTGCAACGGCCTGAATCTGAACTGGTGACCATCGCATTGGGGAACTTTGCCTTGTAAAAACTGGCGATTTTATCCACGGAGTCGGTGCTCTCGGAGTGAACCGATGCAGTGTGAACCCCCCCGAAAGTTGCAGATGCCGAGCCATTTCTCAGAACTTCCGCACCGGGGTAGAGATCCACTCCGATATTGCGCGCTGCGGCTGCGGGATCTTGAGTGGTCTCGACGCTGCCGAACGGAGTATCCACTTTTACGTTGTTGCCGTCCTGGCGGATGTGGGTATTTCGGCTCTTGAACGTGTGTACAGCGAAAAAGGCAATCGAAGCAATGCTGATCACTCCCAGCAGAATGATCACGCCGACGGCGATCAGAATGACCTTAAGCGCTCCGCTTCCCTGGCCCGCATTTGCCGGAGGAACGGAAGTTGCCGGAACGGGGCTACCCGTAGCAGGGCTCGCAAAATTTGACGCAGGTGAAGAAGCGAGCACCGCCGCACCGCACTTGTTACAGAATCGAATTCCGGGAGTGAGACTCGCGCCACAAGAATTGCAGAACGCCATAAATCACCTCATGCCAGGCAGTGAATTAAACGGTCGGCGCGAGTATACCGCAGATTGAAGAAGAATAGAGCAGTAATGAGCCTAGCTCCAAAGCCGGGTCGCATAATCGGACATGGTGAGGCCGAGCAGCAGAAGCAAGAAGAACAACGCTGCGATCACCACCAGCTTGGTAAGCTTTTCGCTGGCGTGCCAGACGTGCATAAAGAAAAGCGCAACCAAAGTTGCTTTCACGGTGGCGATGCCTAGAGCGACTGCGGCATTGTATCTTCCCAAATCGAGCGTTGCGGCAAAGACAGTGAGACCCGTGCCGACCAGCAACGCGAAGAAAACCGCGAAGTACATTTTCAAAGGCGACGATGTGGAATGTGTAGACATGAAAGCCTCACGGGTGCCGGTCGATCAGGTAGAGCAAGGGAAAAAGATAGATCCAAACGATGTCGACGAAGTGCCAGTAAAGGCCGCCGATTTCGACGGGAGTATGCCACTCGGGCGTGAAGCGTCCCTTCCACGCCATGGTTAAAAGCCAGGTAAAAATCCCCAGGCCGACGATCATGTGCAGCGCATGCAGCCCGGTCATGACGAAATACAGAGAGAAAAATATCTGCGCGTGGCGTGGATTTGCGAGCTGACCGGGATGCCCGGGGACGGGCACGTTCTCAAAACTGAAAGAAGCTCCGGGAACGTGATGCTCTTCGAATTTGTCGTAATACTCGTCTGCCTTGATACCCAGAAATACGAGGCCGAGGAGCATGGTGAGCGCGAGGCTGCCGATCAACAGCGTTCGCCGGGCGGTCTGCGCCGCCCAAACCGCCAGGACCACAGTCAAACTGCTGCAGATCAGCACAGCGGTGTTAGTGGCACCGAGCCACATATTGATGGACTTGCTGGCAGCAGCGAAGTCTGGGAAATACCACCGGCGGTAAACCAGGTATGCGCAGAACAGACCGCCGAAAAACATTACTTCGGTGGCGAGGAAGACCCACATACCAAGACTGGCGGCATCACGCTGCTGCTGTGGCTCGGCAAAATGATGCAGCAAGGCAGGGTTGTACGCTGCGTGGGCTTCTCCGTGGCGGTCGTGAACAACGGTTGTGGAGTTGGCGTTATTTTGCAACCTGGACCTCCTCCTGGTGAGGCGCGTCCAACTCGTCGTAGTTGTAGGCTTCCCAAGTCACGATGGGTTCTTCGTCAAAGTTGAAGGTCGGCGGCGGAGAGGACGTTTTCCATTCGAGTCCGGCCGCGTTCCACGGATTATCCGAGGCCGGTTTGCCGTAGCGCATCGACCACAGGAAATAAATCATGGGCAGAAGATATCCGACGCCCAAGACCGTGGCCCCGGCGGTCGACAGCACGTTCAAAACCTGGAATTCCGGCATGTGGCTGTAATCGTAATAGCGCCGTGGCATGCCCATGTATCCGAGCACGAACTGCGGAAAGAAGGTGAGGTTGAAGCCGATGAAGACGATCAGCGCGGCCAGGCGCGCCCAACCCTCGGGATAGAGGCGTCCGGAAATTTTGGGCCACCAGAAATGCATTCCGCCGAGATAGCCCATCACCGCTCCACCGACCATGATGTAGTGGAAGTGAGCGACGACGAAGTAGGTGTCGGTGACGTGGACGTCGATGCCGAGCGCCGAGAGAAAAAGTCCGGTGAGGCCGCCGATGGTGAAGAGTCCGAGAAATCCAAAGGCGTACAGCATGGGCGCATCGTAGTGGATGGAGCCCTTGTAGAGAGTGGCCGTCCAATTGAACACTTTGATGGCGGAAGGCAGTGCGACAGCGTAGCTCAAGAAAGAAAATACGAGAGCCGAGTAGACGGAAATTCCGGCTACAAACATGTGATGAGCCCACACGAGAAAGCCAAATACCGCGATGGCGATGGATGAGAACGCGACGAAGTGGTAGCCGAAAATGCGCTTGCGCGAGAAGCACGCAATAATCTCGGTGATCACGCCCATCGAGGGCAGAATCATGATGTAAACAGCGGGATGGGAATAGAACCAGAACAGATGCTGGAAGAGCAGCGGATCGCCGCCGAGTTTGGGATCGAAGATACCGAGATGCAGAGCGCGTTCGGCGGCAACCAGCACGATCGTAACCGCGATAACAGGGGTTCCGAGGAGTTGAATAATGCTGGTGGCATAGTGCGCCCAGATGAAAAGCGGCAAGCGCGACCAGGTCATTCCGGGCGCGCGCATGCGATGGATGGTGACCACGAAGTTCAGGCCGGTAAGGATGGAAGAGAATCCGGCGACGAAGATTGCGAGTCCAGCTTCGACGATTTTCGTGTTCGTGAAAGAGGTGCTGAACGGAGCATAGAATGTCCAACCCGTATCGACGCCGCCCGTCAGCATGCAGTGCAACATCATCACGCCACCGATGATGTAGAGATACCAACTGATCAAATTAATGCGGGGGAACGCGAGATCCTTGGCACCGATCATCAAGGGCACGAGGAAGTTCCCGAGCACGGCGGGAATGGAAGGAATCAGGAAGAAGAACACCATGACCATTCCGTGCATGGTGAAAAGCTTGTTGTAAGTATCGGCCTGCACCAGGTCACCGGCGGGAGTGAGCAACTCGAGGCGGATGAGCAGCGCAAAGAATCCACCGATGAAAAAGAAGAAGGTGATGGAGAGGAGATAGAGCAGCGCGATGCGCTTATGGTCGGTGGTGAGCAGCCATGACCACGCTCCATACTCCTTGTTCAGGTAATTCTCGCGTTCCGCCGCTTGAGGAATCGTGGGTTGAAGTATCGGGTTAGGAGCCATACTCATTGCACCTGACTTCTTTTCGGTTGGGCATTCGATGGTTCGGAATTCGATTGGGCTTGCGCTTGTGTCTTCGCGCCGGCATCGATCTGATCGGAATCGTCTGGCGCGGCCAAGCCGGCGTTCGTTCTAGCGCCATCGGCCGGCTTGGACAAGGAAATCGATTTAATGTAAGCGACCAAAGCATTGACCTGCTCTTCGGTGACTAAGCCCTGAAACGTGGGCATGATCGGCTGAAATCCTTTGACCCGCTTTGCGCCAGGATCCAGGATGCATTCGCGCAGATAGTTTTCGTCAGCGGTGACGGTGCGGCCATCTTCGAGTTGAACCGGCTTCCCGAAAACTCCCTGCAGATTGGGGCCGCGGCCTTGCGTGTCGGTTCTATGGCAAGTGGCGCAGCCGAGTTCGGCGAAAATTTTCTCACCCGTAGCTGAGAGCGGGCCGGTCGAACCGCCGTCCATCCATGCCTCATACTGGGCAGGCTCCTGGACGATGATCGAGCCCACCATACCGGAGTGCTGCGTACCACAATATTCCGCGCAGAAAAGGTGATAGACGGCGGGTTTGGTAGCCCGAAACCATTCCACCGTGTAACGGCCGGGCAGCACATCCTGCTTGATGCGGAAGGCGGGAATGTAAAAGCTGTGGATCACATCCTGCGAGGTCATGATCAATTTCACGTCGCGTCCCACGGGCACGTGCAGTTCGTTGATCTCGCGCTGACCTTCGGCGTGCTCGACCTTCCACATCCATTGCTTGGCCACGACGTAGACTTCGGTTGCGTCGGCGGGCGGCGTGCGTTCTTTGAAGTAGACGACGGCACCCCAGGCGAAGATCACCATGAAGATGAGGAATGGAATCGTGCTCCAAACAATTTCCAGTGCATTCGAGCCTTCAATCTGTTCAGCGCGGACGCCGGGGCGGTGGCGATAGCGGGCGGCGAAAAAGATGAGAAGGACGAAGACCAGCAGGGCCATCATCCCGGTGACGATGAGCAGAAAAATGTAGAGCGCATCCACGTGGGCCGCCAGCGTGGAGGCTTGGTCCGGCCATAATGGAAAATTATTGAGCATACCGTGTCTTTGTTGCCGTCTTCTTTGCCACCGAGCGGTCAAGCCGCCACAAGATGAAAATTAAACCGCCGAGCAGGAGAATGGTCGCGGCGGCGGCGAGCCGCAGAATGTTCGCCACCATCGCCCCGTATTTCCCGGTCTCAGGATCATAGTGATAGCAGTAGAGCAGTACCGCATCCACAGCATTGCCGATCTTGCCTTGCGAGGCTTCGACGAGCCCCATGCGCAAATCCTTGGGCGGAAAATCCACGCCGTAGAAATAGCGCGAGATGCGGCCTTGCGGCGTGAGCACCATGATGGCGGTGGCATGGGCATACTGATTGCTCTTGGGGTCGTACTGATACTGAAAGCCGACGATCTTCGTGAGCGCATTGATCGAATCCGACTGTCCGGTAAGAAAATGCCAGCCTGCGGCGGCATTGGCGCGGCCATAGCGTTTCACGTAGTCGATTTTCTTTGCCGCAGCCATTTCCGGCGTCTCACGTGGATCGAAGCTGACGGTGATCACGTCGAACTCATTGCCCACATCGAACTTCACCAGACGCATGGCGCTGGCGAGTCCGGCCAGGGCCTCACCGCACAGCATGGTGCAGTTGTAATAAACCAGGTTGAGGATCAGCGGCTTGCGGCCGAAATAGTCTCCCAACTTCACGGTCTTGCCGGTTTCGTCGCGGAAGGTGAGATCGGGTGGAACCTGCGCGTCGAGGTGTTGCTCGATGCCAACATTTTCGAGGCGCGGCGGCCGCGTGTTCGCAGGCGGGGACATCACGCCGCTGTTGATCTGCGCGCCCGCAGAGGCCGACAGCAGCACGAGCGAAAACAGGACGCACGCAACAGAGATCGAATTCGATTTCTTACAGCTCACTTCTTTTCACCTTTGTTGGTTGCTGTTTTGTTTTTGCCCGGATCCGCTTTGGCTGCTGGACCTTCGTCCGCAGCGCCTTGCGGGCGCACCGGCAAGCCCCGCTGCACTAATAAATCCATGGCGCGCTCGATGGGAATGTGCACGGTTCCAGCTTTTTCATCCACCCAGCCGTAGCTGTAAAGAGTGTCGTCTTGTTGTAACCGTATTCCGTCGAGCTGCCCGCGCTCGTCTTCCTCCAACTTCGGGCTGGGGAAGACGCTCTGCGGGTATCCGGGACCGATGTGGCGCGTGTCCTCAGGGACGTTGGTGACCAGCGGATTCACCGCTGGCTGCGAAGCTTTTTCGCGATGATCGAGATAAGCATAGAGACCTCGGAGGCCGAACATGGAGAGCATGATCAACACGCCGAGGGTCAGCAGGAAATAAACAATTCCGGCCGCTTTCAGGTCCTGGTGTTCAAAGCTCTCGTGCTCCGGCGTGTTCTCGTGTTTGGTCTCGTCACTCATAATCGCTGCTTACTCATGTACCGGCTGCAGAACTTCGTGGGCGTCCTGGTCGTATGCCGGCAGAAGCGGCAGCGAAGCCAGGTTACGGAAAAAATACCAAAGCCAGATTCCGCCGATGGCGATGGGCACGACGATATCGGCAACGGTGATGGCAAAAGTCTTCGAAAAATTCGGTTCGATAATCCAAAACAGATCGACGTAGCGCATGAATATCAGCAGAACCGCGACCCAGACGAGCTTGCGAATGTTGCGTTTGAAGGGGCGCGAGAGCAGCATGGCGAATGGAATAACGAAGTGGAAGAACACCAGCATCATCGCAATCCACCCCCAGCCGTTATTGATCCGTGTCAGATAAAAAGTGATCTCCGAGGGCAAATTCCCGGCCCAGATGATCAACCATTGCGAAAAGGAGAAGTAGGCCCAGACCATAATGAAAGTGAGCATCCACTTGCCATGATCGTGGACGAAGTCGGGCTTCAGCATTTCCGACATGGGCTTGTAATTGAAAAGGATGCGCTCGACCACAACCGCGAAGCACATCGCGGAGAGCACTTCTCCGATGAGAATGATCAAGCCAAAGATGGTGGAGATCCAGCTGGGATCGAGCGACATGATCCAGTCGATGGCGGCGAAGGAAATAGTGAATCCGTAAAGGATCAGACCGGGACCGGCAACCGCTTTGAAGCGGCCTGAATTGTCAGGCGCGTCGACGTGGTCGGTTTGTTTTGACCATTTCGAGAGCAGAAACGACAGCACGTTCCAAACCGCGAAATAAAAGATAGCTCGGATGATGAAGCCGTTCACCGTGAGATAGGTCTGCGTGATTTGTTCGAGATGCTCACGGAGGTGTTTGTCTTCAATGTTGGCCAGTGGTTGCGCCCAAATGTAGAGGTGGCGTATGCCGAGAATCACGGGGATAAACAGAACTGCCAGCAGGGGCAGCGTGCGCATGGCCGCACCCAGGATGCGGCGAATGACCGTACCCCAACCACCGCCGGTGAGGTGGCGGATCATGAGAATCGCCATGGAGCCGAGCGCGACGCCCAGCCAGCACATGAATCCGAGCAGGTAGGCGCGATAGAACTCGTCGGGGCGGAGGAACGCGAGCACTACGGCGATCACGGCGAAGATGCCGCCGATCACGAGCGAGCGCCCAGAGATTTTTCTCACGACATCAGGCGCCGTCAGATCGAGATGTGGAGTGGAGGCGGCGCTCATTTCTGATCCTCAGATGTCGATTGCGTTGCGGGAGCGATTACCGGCAAGGTTGCGCCGGAGCCGTCCACACCTTTGAAATTGGGCGGCCGCGAAGGAACGTCCTGCCCGGCAGGAACATCGGCCTTTGTGGCATTTTGACTCAACTGCAGCGCGCGAACGTAAGCCACGATATTCCAGCGGTCGCGCGGCGGAATCTGAGATGAATAGTCGGACATAATGCCGAAGCCGTTAGTGATCACGTCGTAGAAATATCCCACGGGAGCTTTCTGCAGCCGCGGGATGTGATACGAGGGAGGCTTGCGCGCGAATCCGCGAGAGGGAATAAATCCGTTGCCATCCCCGAGCGGAGAGTGACATGGAGAGCAATAGATGTTGAAGCGCTCGCGGCCACGCTCCAGAACCTCTTTGGTCACGGGAAACGGCATGTAGTCGCCGGGATTGCCGCCGACCTTGCCAGTGTAGAAATACGTGTCTTCATGCAATTCCCCACGGGCGACAGTGCCTTCCACCAAAGGACGGGCGCCACGCTGGTCAGGGAAAAAGTCACTCCTGGCCAGCGGGTTGATGCGCGGCTGCACATGCATATCGAGACGGCAGCCGGGCAGCACGGCAATCGCAGCCAACAGACCTACGACGGAAATTTGGCGGAGGCGCAGCATTCTAGCTGGGCACCTCCGAGATGGATCGCGGAGCGAGACTTTCTAAAAATCCGCGCGTGGCGGCCGGATCGTATTGGGGATCGGACGAAAATACGATCAGGAAAAATCGATCTCTCGAAGCCAGAGCAAAGCGCGGCACGTTGAAAACGGGATGATA
>PLUI01000017.1 GCA_003164855.1 Acidobacteriaceae bacterium | reverse complement strand
ATGCTGTATCCGCGAAAGATGGAAGACGTGCTGTGACACTCGGCAACTTTCCTGGCCTCGAAGTCAATCTTGGTGAAGATCCCCAGGCTGCCGACGATGCGCGTGATCGGGTCCCAATTCATCTCTACCAGATTTTTCGATTTGCTGGGAACGTCTTTCGTCGGGGCAGTGATGGTGCTCATAATAGTCGCTCCTTAGTGGGTGCAGTCGGTCGTGTAACCAGTAGCCGAGCTTCTAATAAAATCTTTTCTAATAGGATCTTGTCTAATACGATCTGGGGTGATAGCCGGTGGTCAGTTCCGCGCGCGGATGCCGCCACTTCGGTTCTTTATTAACAGTGTTTTGAGTAATACTGCGGAGTGATCGAATGGCGCGCCCGTAGACGCTTATGCCGGCACTCGATACGTGGGCCCCGGGAGGCTCGTCCATGAACGGCATAAACTTGTCGGGGAAACCGGGCATGGTGCAGCCGATGCAAATGCCACCGACGTTCGGGCAACCGCCGATGCCCGCCATCCATCCGCGCTTGGGAACGTTGCAATTGACCACCGGCCCCCAGCATCCGAGCTTCACAATGCATTTGGGAGAGCCATAGACTTCCGCGAAATCGCCCTGCTCGTAGTAGCCAGCGCGGTCGCAGCCCTCATGCACGGTCTTGCCGAAAAGCCAGGTGGGACGCAGTTGATCGTCCAGGGGGATCATGGGCGCTAAACCAGCAACCTGATAGAGGAGGTACAGCACGGTCTCCATAAAGTTGTCGGGCTGCACCGGGCATCCGGGAACGTTCACGATTGGTAATCCCGCCTTGGAGCGCCAGTCCCAGCCAAGATAGTCGGCTAATCCCATGCAACCGGTGGGATTTCCCTCCATGGCGTGAATACCGCCGTAAGTTGCGCAGGTTCCGATGGCGATCACTGCCAGCGCCTTGGGCGTCAACCGGTCGATCCACTCGTTGGTGGTGATGGGCTGATTCGTGTCAGGATTGGTTCCCATGGCCGCCCAGTAGCCTTCTCTCTTGATGTTCTCGTTGGGAATCGAACCTTCGACGACCAGGACAAATGGTTCAAGTCTGCCTTCTTCGGCATCGTAAAAAAACTTCATGAAGTCATCGCCGACTTCGTAAGCCAGGACAGGATTGTGCAGATGAACCTTGGGTAAGCCAGGGATTGCGCCCAACACCACGTCTTCTACGCTGGGCTGAGTGGCTGCCGTGATCGAGACCGAGTCTCCATCACAGCCCAGGCCGGCGGTGATCCATAAAATATGAACTTCTTTGACCGCTGGAGCCTTTTGCGTGGATCGACCATACGGAACTGTAGAGGTTCCCATAGCTGGATTGCTCCTTTCCGAAACAAAAACCAATTACTCTGAATTGCAAACTCCCACATGCGATTGCTGGAGATCGCAAACCCCAGTAACCCTGATCGTTAGAATTAAAAATCTAAATCGGAGGATAGAATCGACCCATCGCCGAAACTGGACAAGGGCAGTGACCCTGTTTTATTTCTCCAAGGAAGTCCTCAATGCCGCATCAGGGAATCCCTTAGGGTCGGTCGAGGAGGGTTGGCTAGGAAGCGGTCTTTTCACGAACGTTCCATTCGATAGCGTGCTGTACGAGTTCCCGCGCACTCCGCAAGGAAAGTTTTTCTTTGATGTGCGCCTGATAGGACTCGACAGTCTTGACGCTGAGATGCAGTGCCTCGGCAATTTGACGCGTTCCATGACCTTCTCCAATTAAGCGGAAGACCTCCAGTTCGCGGTCGGTTAACTCAGAGACCGAAGAATGTTCCGAAGGATTCGCGCCGCGAACGTAATGTTGCAGCATGCTGTTGGCGATCTTTTCGCTGACGTAAATCTCTCCGCTCAAGATGCGCCTAAGCGCTACCAACACTTTTTCGGTGGCCTCTTGCTTCATAATGTAACCGTTCGCGCCCGCGCGCAGCGCCCGCTCCGCGTAGATAGACTCATCATGCATCGAAAGAATCAGGACAGGCAGACGCGGTGAATTTAGGCGGATGTTCTTAAGAAGTTCCAAGCCGTCCGGTCCATTCAGCGATATGTCCACAATCAAAATGTCCGGGCGTACGGCCAGAATCGCCGACAAAGCCGAGTGCATTTCTTCGGCTTCACCACACACCGCGAGATCCGATTCCTGATTAATAAGTAAGGTCAAGCCCTGCCGCACAATGGGGTGATCGTCAACGACGAATACCATTCTTTTTCTGGCCGTGGAATTGCCACCAACCGATTTAGCGATCATGAACGACCTTCTTCCATCTGAATTTTGGCTTCCGGAAGCGGAAACAGACAGGTGATGGTAACTCCGAAGTTGCCGCCGGTCTCGACCTTCAAAGATCCACCGATCATGCGCGCTCGATAATTCATGATTTGCATGCCCATGCCCGAGCGGTTCGTGGCGTTTTGGGGCAGGCTGGAACCGTCGTTTTCTATTCTTAACGTTCCGTATCCTTTATTTGCGGAAAGGCTAATTTCGATATTCTTCGCTTGCCCGTGTCTGATTGCATTATTCACAGCTTCCTGAGCGATGCGATAAAGATGAGTAGAGACGTTGGCATCGTGGATGAGAACCGGGTTCATCACGCTCAAGCGGCAAGAAATGTGGAAAAGATCCTCCACCTCAGCGGCCCACCGTTTCAGAGCCGACATGAGGCCGTGGGCATCGGAAGCCACAGGAAGCAAGCCATGCGCCAACTGCCTGGTCTTATTGATGGCCTCATTCACCAATCCGACGATCCGGGTTGCTTCGGTAGCTTCGGCAAGGCCTTTCTCGGCGAGCTTCTGCTCCTGAACTTTGCTCATGAATGCGATCCCAGTAAGGTGTTGCCCCAAACCGTCGTGCAGGTCCTGACCGATGCGACGCTGTTCGGCGGCGCTTATTTCGAGGATCGCTTTCTCCAGCCGTTTGCGCTCGGTAATGTCGATTCCGGTTGCGATGATGTAGGCGGGAGATTCATTTTCTCCGGGAAGAATTGTGCCGGACCAAGCAATCAGCCGGCGTGAACCATCGCGCGCGACCCACGAAGTTTCGTAGTCCTTTGCGCTATTCTCCACGCGCAACTGCTCCACGATCAGTTTGAAACGCTCGGCTTCTTCCGGAACGACGCAAAGATCCCACAGGTATTTCCCTTCGACCTCGGCAAAGGAATATCCGGTCACCTGCTCACAAGCCCGGTTAAAGCGGACGATGCGGCCTTGCGGATCGAGAACCACAACCAATGATCCAACCGTGTGAAGAATCGCAGAAGCCACATTACGTTCCTGCTGCAGCTCTTCCTCTATCTGCTTGAGTTCGGTGATGTCAAAGCCAATGCCGTGGATGAACCATGGGCGGCCGCTTTTCTTGCGGATCATCTTGGCTTCGCAATGAAACCAGACCACCCTGCCATCGCGTGCGATCACGCGGTAAGCAGACCGCAGCGGCGTACCGGAAAGAAACATCTGAGCAGCCTCAATGCTCCAGCGCTGTTTGTCATCGGGATGGATTTGCTGATACCAGCGAATGGGATCCTCCAGCCATTCTTCCTGAGAAAAACCCAGACTCGCTTCAATTTGAGGACTGACGTAGGCTTCTCCGATGCCGCGGTCGAGGTGAGCCATGAAAATTACTGCGGGAATTTGCTCGACCAGAGCGCGATAGATCGCGTCGGCCTTCGGGAACTCCTCCTCCTGATCTTCTTTGTCTTCTTTGTCTTCGCTAAGCGAATCAGCCGAAGCGGACTGGTGGGCGGGGTTGCTAAGAAATACTGCGGCAAGATCAACGAGCAGAGATTCCGCCTCCGCGGGAGTGATCACATCCGCGCGGTTCGATTCGAGTTGGTCGAGTTTGGGAATTAATTCCCTGCTCCCAACGGTTACCATTACGGGCCTCAAAAACTTCTCGCCAAACCCCACTGCTAGACGGCGGGCTTCGACGCTTTCCGCCGCCAACTTGGTTCTTTGTTTAACGAAGCTTGCGTAAACCTGCGTAACGCGTGGATCGCCCTGCCATAAGTCATTACCGCATTGGATGACAGAAGTGAACCGGGGGGCTGGTCCATAAAAGGCATGAATTTGTCGGGAAAACCGGGCATGGTGCATCCGATGCA
>PLUI01000014.1 GCA_003164855.1 Acidobacteriaceae bacterium | reverse complement strand
CAATCGTCAAGCCAGAGAGCAAAATACTCAGCGCAATTTCGTTCGGCGTCTTCTGCCGCGTCGCGCCTTCCACCAGCGCGATCATGCGATCGAGAAATGTTTCGCCGGGATTCGAAGTGATCTTCACCTTCACCCAATCCGAAAGCACCCGAGTTCCACCCGTCACTGCCGAACGGTCGCCACCCGCTTCGCGAATCACCGGCGCCGACTCGCCCGTGATCGCCGACTCGTCCACCGACGCCACACCTTCCACAATTTCGCCGTCGCCGGGAACAAACTCGCCCGCCTCTACCAGACACATGTCTCCCGAACGCAACTTGGACCCAGGAACCGTTTCCGTTTTCCCGTCGGGAAGCAGCCGGTTCGCCATCGTCTCCGCCTTCGCGCGCCGCAACGCATCAGCCTGCGCCTTGCCCCGACCCTCCGCCATGGCTTCGGCAAAGTTGGCAAACAACACCGTGAACCAGAGCCACAGCGTGATTTGCAGATTGAATCCGAAGCCCGGCTGCCCGTGCATTCGTTCCACAATGAGCAGTACCGTGGTCACTACGCTGCCCACTTCCACCACGAACATCACCGGATTTCGCATCATGGTCACAGGATGCAGCTTCACCAGCGAATCCCACGCCGCACGGCGCACGATCTTCATGTCCCACAAACTGCGCTTTGCTTTCGCCATATTTCCCTAGAAGGTCTTACCAGCCTGCATCAACAAGTGTTCGAGAATCGGTCCCAGACTCAATGCCGGGAAAAATGTCAGCGCCCCCACAATCACCACCACGCCGATCAGCAGCACCGTAAACAACGGTCCCGTCACCGGAAACGTCCCGAGCGTTGATGGAGTCTGTTTCTTACCCACAAGATTGCCGGCAATCGCCAACACTGGCAGAACCATCATGAAGCGCCCCAGCAGCATGGCGATGCCCATCGATGTGTTGTACCAGGGCGTATTACCGCTAAACCCATTGAAACCCGAGCCGTTGTTGGCCACCGAAGAGGTAAAGGCATAAAGAATCTGAGTGAATCCGTGCGGACCCGCATTCGAAATGGCGGACGTGCCGAAGCTGTACAGAACCGAAATCGCCGTCAACACCAGAATCACCAGGGGAAAGATCAGCACCACCAGCATCGCCATCTTCACGTCGTAGGCTTCAATCTTTTTCCCCAAATACTCCGGCGTGCGTCCCACCATCAAACCGGCAATGAATACTGAAAGAATGACGAAGACCAGCATTCCGTACATTCCGGCACCCACGCCGCCGAAGATCACTTCGCTCAGCATGAGGTTGATCAACGGAACCATTCCACCCAGTGGCGTGAACGAGTCGTGCATCGAATTCACCGCGCCGCAGCTCGTATCGGTGGTCACGGTGGCGAACAGCACCGAGTTCGCCACCCCAAACCGCACTTCTTTCCCTTCGAGATTGCCCGCGGCTTGCAGAGCAGAAGCCGAATGCTGCGGACTATGCAGCGCCGCAGACGTAATGAGTGGATTCCCTCGCGCCTCCGCCCAATAGGCCGTCGTAACCCCCGCGAGAAACAGCGCCGCCATCGCCGCCCACACCGCCCATCCATGTCGCGGAGAGCCAGTCATCTTTCCCAGCGTGTAAGTAAATGCCGAAGGAATCGCGAGGATGCAGAACATTTCCAGAAAATTCGTGAACGGCGTCGGATTCTCAAACGGATGCGCGCTATTCGCATTGAAGAATCCGCCACCGTTGGTTCCGAGTTCTTTAATAATCTCCTGCGAGGCGGTTGGCCCTTGTGCGATCACCTGTTGAGTCACCGTCTGCATGAGCGGCTTGCCGTCCGGTCCGTTTACCGGCTTGCCATCCGAACCAAGTTGTGGCGTCTGATACGGATCGACCACCTGCACCGTGTCATAAGGTTTTAGGTTCTGCACCACGCCCTGCGACACCAGCAGCAACGCCCCTACCAGGCACAGCGGCGCCAGAATCCACAACGTGCCGCGAACCAGATCCACCCAAAAATTCCCGATCGTCTTTTGTTCACGCCGCGAAATGCCGCGAATAAAGGCAATTGCCAGCGCCATTCCCGCGGCTGCCGAAACCCAGTTGTGGTAAGCCAACCCCACCATCTGCGTTAGATAGCTCATGGTGGTCTCGGGCGAATAATTCTGCCAATTCGTATTCGTAGTAAACGAAGCCGCGGTATTAAATGCCAGCGCCGGAGGTACACCCGCCAACTTCTGCGGATTCCAGGGCAACCACGTCCACTGCTGCACCCGCTGCAGCACATACAGCAGGATCATGGAAACGCCGCTGAACAAAAGCAGCGCCAGCGCGTACTCCTTCCAATCCATCTCGTGACTGTCGTCCACACCCGTAAGCCGGTAGAGAATCCGTTCCATGGGCCGCATCACCGGATCCAGCCAGGTCCGTTCGCGCCCGAAAACCCGCGCCATAAACGATCCCAGCGGCTTGGTGAGCAACAACACCACTACCAACAGAAAAGAAATTTGCAGCCATCCATTTGCTGTCATCAGAATTTCTCCGGGCGCAACATGGCGTACACCAGATACACCAGTAACCCCGCGCAAATGATCAACATGATGATCGGTCCCATAAGCTCCTCAGCGCACGCGCTCGCAGAAATGTACGTAAGCCAGCGAGATCCCAAAAAATAGAATCGTCACCGCAAGAAAGATCGCGTCCTGCATAACAAATTCCTTTCAGTTTCTCTTGGCACTTCCACTACGCTAAAACTTGACCATGATATCGATGTCGAAGAACTGTTCGTCTCGCCGCAGATCGGGGAACCACACGGTGCTACCCTGCGATGCGCAGGCCGTTTGCGCCGGGCCGAGCGTCTCTTGCATGGATGAATTTCCGTCGTTACAGGCGAAGAATTGAGGATATCCATTATTGGTATAAGGCACTCCACCCGACCCCGGAGGGGTGACTCCTCCCGCTCCCGACCAGTACGGCACACTGGCGTGGCGATAGTCGTATTCCCAGCGGAACGTGATGTACTGGCTGGGCATGTAGTCGAACGTAACCGACGAATCCCAGGCCTTAAATGGGTCCGAGGGGTTCCCGGTAAAGTAAGGTGCATTAATTCCCGCCGACTCTGCCGTTTCTCCGTTGATGGGAGGGTCCAGCACCAGATAGCGTCCGGGATTGTTGATTTGGCCGCCGCCGAGGGTTAGCCCATACAAATCCTTCTTGAACCACATGCGGTTGTAAAACATGTATCCGACAAAGCTTTGCTTTGGATCGATTCCCCCCTGGGGAAAATTGGCGCTGGGTTGAGCTTTTGAGTCCTTCCTGTCGCCGAAGCAGCTCACGCCTGCCAAAGTGGCGGTGCTGGGGCCAAATTCGCAACCCAGATCGCCGGTGAACGAGAATGCCATCTTGTCGAGGGTCTGTCCGGGTCGGTCGAAATATTTGACCTCAATACTGTTGTCGGTGTGGACGCGCCCGCGATTCGGTATGTAGAGATCGTCGTGGCCCAGTCCGTAATTGTTGNNGCCATCCATTGATGAACCACGGTTCGATTTTCAAGTGGGGAGTGGGGAAAATCTGCACTCGCAGTCCTTCGAAAAACCACGGCGTATTGGAAGATACATACGAAGGCTGATAAGCCCAGTTATCGGCGTTGTAATAACTGAACAGACCGATGTACGACAAGAAAATTCCTGCGTCGATGTTGAT
>PLUI01000113.1 GCA_003164855.1 Acidobacteriaceae bacterium | reverse complement strand
GAAGGAAGCGGTCGAGTCCGGCAAAGTTCCGATGGCTGAAGTTGATGACCACGTTCGTCGTATTCTCCGCGCCATGTTCGGGACCGGCGTGATCGATGATCCTCCGGAAAAGAGCGTGGTCGATGTGGAAGGTGGTTCCGAAATCGCGGAGAAGATTGAGGAGCAAGCTATCGTGCTGCTCCGGAACGAGAATTCTCAGCTGCCGCTCGATGCCGCAAAACTGACGAGAATCGCCGTGATTGGTCCGCACGCCGATGTAGGCATGATTTCGGGAGGAGGGTCGGCACAAGTTGATCCGCCGGGAGGAAACGCGATAATGCCACCGGGCCAAGGCGGAACGAAATGGCAAGACCACATCTGGTTTCCGACTTCGCCCTTGAAAGCGATTCGGGCTATTGCGCCTCACGCGAAGGTACAGTTCGATGCGGGTTCGGACCCCTCAGCCGCCGCCGCCCTGGCCAGAAACTCCGATGTGGCCATCGTGTTCGCCTATCAATGGGAAAGCGAGGGTATGGATCTCGACAGCCTAACCCTTCCAGAAAACCAGGATGAATTGATCGAGAAAGTTGCAGGCGCAAATCCGCACACCATTGTTGTGCTCGAGACCGGAAGCCCTGCAACCATGCCGTGGGCCGATAGAGTGAGTGGCATTCTGGAAGCCTGGTACGGCGGCAGCCACGGAGCGCAAGCGGTAGCCCGTGTCCTCTTTGGCGAGGTAAACCCAAACGCCAAACTGCCAATCACCTTTCCGAAGAGCGAGTCAGACTTGCCTCATGGGAGCATCATCAAGCCCCCGGAGCGGTCGACAACCCATGACGAGCCAGACGCCTGGAAAAAGATCGCCGCCGGCCTGCCGCCATTTCAAATCGCATATGACGAAGGGCTGAAAGTCGGTTACAAATGGTACGATGCCGAGAACAAGCAGGTCCTGTTCCCCTTCGGCTTTGGGCTTTCTTATACAACTTATAGCTATTCAAATCTCACGGTGACACCGGGCAAGAAAGTTCGCCTCAGCTTCACGGTCACCAACGCTGGTACTCGAGATGGAGCGGAGATCGCCGAGGTTTATGCGGCGCTGCCAGAGGGCGCTGGCGAACCCCCGAAGCGACTGGTGGGCTGGAGCAAAGTGAAACTGAATGCCGGAGATCGGAAGGAAGTGACGGTGGAAGTTGATCTCGAATATCTGTCGATCTTTAATGTGGAGCGGGACGGCTGGCAGCTTATTCCGGGAAGCTATACTTTCCTGGTCGGCGGATCTTCGCAAAGTTTGCCACTGAAAGAGTCAATCAATTTGAAATAGTTGGTTCCGCAAAGGCGAAAAATCGACGCTCCACAAACTCTTCAGGATGTTCCGCCCCTCACTCACTTGCCCCGCAGAAGCTCGCCGTTCGCGAGCACGTAGGTTGTAACCTTGTCGAGTCTAATGGTTGATTTCGTCGAAAACAGCACCACCGGCCCGTCGCCATTGCGCATCGATTCGACATTCTTCATCAGTACGCGCTGCTTGGAGATCCTCGATGCGGGCGGGGCCGCCTCTATGTTGTCGTCCGTATCCCGGCGGGGAAATCTCTGCTGTGACATGGGATTCTTGGGCTCCGTGTAGTCGGTCCCACCCGGGTTTTTAGAGGAGTTTTGCGCGTCGGGCGGCCGGTAGGAGAGATCCTGCGGGGCCATCGGTGTCGGCGGAAAATACCACGCCGTCAAATAAATTTTGAACTTCGCTCCACCGTTCTTCCACTCCGCCGAATCCATGCGAATCGCAAGCCGCGACGGTTCGTTTACAGTTTTGGCCACCGACTCGACAACTTCGCCCGAGATAAGCGCGTCCCGGGGGATCACTCCGCCCTTAAGCAGAGTGGCCACGACTAGTCTGGCCTGCACCTTGGTTCCAACCTTAGTTTTTCCCGCCGTCACGCTCTGCCGAAGGACCACAGGCAATTCACATCCCAGACAACCCGGCGCGGCGGGTGCCTCTTGAGTGGTGGGAGTTTCCTGACCGAGAAGTGCAGCTGCGCTGAGAAGAACGGCGAGCGCCGTAACAAGCGGTGCCCTGACTTTGCTGAACATCTAGTCCTCCTGGTGGCGAATCGTGGCCGTGAGAGAACTTGCGGTACGAAAGTATACTGCAAACAACAAACTAAGAGCGTTCAGCTCTGTCGCGTCGGCGCGAACTTGAAGCAATAGACAAGACCGACCACCAGCAACAGTGCGCCCCACCACACATTAGCGTGCAGGTTGAAAAGAACCACGCCCGGATTTGCCGGAGGGTTCGCCAGTTGATAGAGTCCCGCAGCCAGAATCAGCGCACCGTTCACAGCCAGCGAAATGCCAATGAAAAACCAGATTGAAATCATAGCTATTCGGCTCCGATTAAGCCTTACCAGAAAATAATGTTTAGCACGACGAAAATAACCAGGACTACCCCAGCCCAGAACAGCGGCTTCTGATACAGTTGAAGGTCACCGACGGATGGAACCTCCGTCAATCCATAGACCAGTCCGGTCATTTCGGCGTCCGGCATAGGCTGTGTCGCCAGACTCACAACCACGGTCACCGCTACACACACAATAAAGGACCAAAGTGCCTGATACATGTCCTGGGCCAAGCCCTTGGCGTGCGGCGAGAGCGCCACGTAGCGTAACGCAGTGGGATCGACCTTGACCCACACCCACATGCTGATCGAACTGAGCGATCCACACAACAGTCCCCAGAAACCGCCGGCAGGGGTTGCGCGCTTCCACAACATCCCGAGCACGACCGTACCGAAGAGCGGTGCGATAAAAAAGCTGAACAGCGCCTGTACGTAATCCATAATGCTGGCAAACTGCATCACCAGGTACGCCGTGCCCACGCTGATCAGCACGCCAACCACCGTGGTCCAGCGCCCCATGTTCACATAGTGCTGATCGCTGCCTTTGCTGTTGAAAAAGGGACGGTAGATGTCATAGGTCCAGACGGTCGTGAATGCGCTCACATTCCCCGCCATACCCGACATGAATCCGGCAATCAGTGCTGTAACTCCCAGGCCAAGCAGTCCTGGACCGCAATAGCGGGCCAGCATGAGGGGAAGCACATCGTTGTAGCTATGAGCTCCAGTCGCAGCCGCCACTGACTCCGGTACCAGCTTCTCCGGCAACACCGCCAGACCGAGCAGGCCGGGCAGGATCACGATAACCGGCACCAGCATCTTGAACCCGGCACCGATAATCGGGGCCATCTCCGCGCTGCGAATATCTTTTGCCGCCAGAATGCGCTGCACCACGAGAAAATCCGTAGTCCAATAACCCATCGAGATAATCGCACCCAGGCCAAAAACAATGCCGACCCAATTGATTCCCATGGGATTGTTGCTGAACGAACCGAGGCCCGCCCACAAATGCACGTATTGTTCCGAAGCCCGCTGTGCGATCTGGAGCTTCAGGTTCGACCATCCGCCAGCCTCGTAGAGACCGAGAATCGGAATTAGCAGCGCGCCCGCCCAGATCAAGAAAAACTGCAACACTTCGTTGAAAATGGCCGAGCGCAAGCCACCCAGCGTGACATAGATTGCCACGGTCAGCGATGAGACCCAGATGCTGAAATTAATGTCCCATCCGAGAACGATCTGCATGACTTTGGCCATCGCGAACATGTTGACGCCGCTCATCAGCACGGTCATNNTAGAACGGCATCATCACCAGGCCGAGAAACAACATTGCCGGAATGGCGCCGATCCAATACCAATGTGCAGCGAGAATGCCGTATTGATACGCCGATCCCGCCCAGCCCATCAATTCGAGCGCGCCCAGATTCGCCGAAAGAAAGCTCAGGCCGGCGACCCATGCGGTCATCTCCCTGCCCGCCATGAAAAAATCTTCGCCCGTGTTGGCGCGCCCCTTTAAGTACCAGCCGATGGAGAGCACTAGAACAAAATAGAAAGCTACGATGACAACGTCGACGGGCGCGAGATGAACCAGCCGGTTGGGTACAGCAATCGCCATGAGTGGCGTCATTGCTTGTTATTCCTCATTTATTTTGTCTGCCGCCATTTGTCTGCGTCCAGCTCCGTCGTTTTTCCTGCCACAGAGCCACTTCGCACCAATCGGGCTTTGCATTAACACGGACGAGACTGCGGGTTCTATACACTCTCACGTGCTCTATCGCGCACCCAACAGCAGATCCACAGTGAGCTGATCCAATCGCTCGTAAGGCAAACGTTTCGTGAGAATCTTATCTTTGTCGAAAACATGCTTAAGCAACTGAGATGCGCCATCGTTGGAGTATTTGCCCATGTTCGGCGCGCTTCCGTTGCCTGAAATGTAAGCGAGAATCGTTTGTATTTCACGATCGGCATTCCATTGCTGAGCTTTTTCCTTCAGGATCAGGTACGTTCTCATACAGCCCCGAGCGAAGTCTTTCACTCCGTCGTAGTCTTCGGTGCGATACGCGTGCGCGTCGAAGTGGCGCGGACCTCCATAGCCGACATCCTCCAGGAATTTCACCAGCCAGAACGCCGATTTCAGATTGGCGGATCCGAAACGAAGATCCTGATCGTAGCGGCCGGGCATCTGGTCGTTCAGATCGATATGGAACAGTTTTCCGGCTTCCCACGCTTGTGCGACGGCATGCATGAAGTTGAGTCCCGCCATATGCTCGTGCGCCATCTCAGGATTGACGCCGACCATTTCCGGATGATCGAGGGTTGGAATGAAGCCGAGATAACTCCCCGTGGTGGACATGTAGATGTCGGCGCGTGGCTCGTTAGGCTTCGCTTCCAAAGCGAACTTCATTCCGTATCCGCGATCGAGGTTGTATTCGCAAAGATAATTGACGGCTGCGCGCAGCCGTTTGACCGCATCATCGGCACGGCGGCAAGCATCAGTCTCAACTCCCTCACGGCCGCCCCACAAAACAAATATCCTGGCTCCCAGCTCTGCTCCGATGTCCATGGCACG
>PLUI01000264.1 GCA_003164855.1 Acidobacteriaceae bacterium | reverse complement strand
GATGCCTTTTCGATCGCCAGCAGCCTAGGCGAACTTACCCGCCACAACAATACAGGAGTGCCTGTATTGCCTGACATGACAGTCTTTGGGGCGGGTTTCGCAGCTACATCCGAGCATTTCCGCAAAAGCAGGAACTCCTCAATTGTTGTAAACAGCGGATACACGAACTACCCGACAAGAAGTGCCTGGCCAGCATTCACTCGCGCGGACTAGCCGTAGGCCATTCAATGACATGGATAGTCCCATCAGCTTCACGCTCGATCGTTGGAGCATACAATCCCAGGAACTGACGGCGCCACCACAGACCTTGAGCCCGTTTCTCCAACATCGTTGTAAACCAATATTGCCAAATCACCGCGCGTACCTCGCGTGGCGGCTCATGCGGAAACGGATTCTTCGCAAAAAGATTGAGAACGTCGCTATCATTCGTGAGCAGCCGCACTTCAGTTTGGGGCACAATCGGATAGTCCCGCCATGAGCCCAGCGAAGCAAACCACAGGTTCCAGTCGAATCGCGGCTGATAGGGCGCGTAAATCCGGGGCGGCGCATTCAGGTCCTGAGGTTTATAGCGGAACGGATATGCCACCCAGGTTTTTCCATCGTCGGAACCCTGGAATTCGATCTCGTATCGGCCCCGGGTCATGATGCCAAACAGGCCGTATCGATTCGCGATCCGAAATGGATCGAGCGCCTCCACCGGCCCGGTTGGAAGTGGTATCGCCGAGAACATCCAAATCAACTCCACTGTCGTTGCATAGAAAATCCAGCTAAGTACTGTGCCGATCAAAGAAAGCTTCAGTATCCTGAATGGTCGACGGAAGGCAAGTCTCCAATTTCCCAATCGGCTTCGCTCGGCCTGTTCTGGCTCTGTCGATATCTCCCGCCCCTTGTCGAGCTCACTGGGTTCAGAAGCAGTCGGATTGTCTTCCGCATCGGTTGCGGCGCTTGCGAAGAAGGACATCTTCCATCGCTGCGGGAGAAACCGCCGCAGAAAGCGATCATCCAGCAAGAGGAATCCCAACGTCAGGACAAGATAGTTTAGAAATGTGTAGTTGGCGGTGAGAATAATGCCCAGTTCCCAGGGAGTCACGATAAAGAAGCACACGATGCGCCAACGTCTCGGCAGAAACAACATCCAAACCAACACCAGTTCGAGCGCCAGCGTCGCAAAAACACTCGAAGCATGGAACCAGTGCGGCAGATGCTGCATGTACCAGCCGATCCACGTGGGCAGCGGGCCGTTCTGGTAGTACTCGTCCATCGCTGTAAAGTTGCGCCACTCGGGATCTCCACCGATAATCTTTGCGACCCCCGACTCGAAGTAGATGCGAAACCATTCCCACTGCAGCAGAAACAAACTGGCGCGCGACGCCGGCGATGCCAGCCCAAAGCCCGGACGCAATCCGGGTGGAGCAAAGAAAAGCGCAATAAAGCCCGCTTCGAGCAGCATGCCATCCGATTGATAACTGGAAAAGTCTTGCGCCGCGCTAACGAACGAAAGGAAGCACAGAAAACAGATCATCAGCATTCCGCGCGGCCACGCATTCAGAACCAACAATAGTGACGCGCCCATGCCCACCCAGCATAGGGCAGTCAGCATGTGGGGACCGCTCGCAAGCCAAAGTAAGGTGGGCGCAAACCATATACCGCGGCCGTAGCCGAATGAATGCCCCACCGCTCGCAGATATTCGTTTGCCGGCAGAATCCCATCTGGGGCGATGAGTCCGCGGATCTGAAAGATGAGCGAGAAGAAGGCGGAGAAATAAATGCAGCCCAGCAAACGCAAGAAGAGCCAGCGTGGAATCAGGCGCTCAAATGCACCGTGCTCCGAATCAAACAGCCAACGGACAGTGGCTGGAATCCAGTCCATGAGCGTCAGTAATTATAGCGATCTGACACCCCCAGGATGAGTTTCTTGTGTGGACCCAGTATCCGAGAGAAGGAAAACTATTCCGTTCCACCGGCAATAACTGCCTGCGAAGGCAAATTTTTCCACTCTTTAGAGTCCAACCAACAGTAACGGGGTTAGGGTAGTGGGCTACTTTGAAATGAATGTAGCCTCACTACTGGGGTTCGTACCAGTTTGACAGCTCTCTTTTTCGCCGACCTCAGGCAAGGTCGTAGCGATCAAGGTTCATTACCTTGTTCCACGCAGCCGCGAAGTCCTTCGCAAACGCCTCCTTCGAGTCGTCAGACGCATAGACTTCAGCGATTGCTCGGAGCTGGGAGTTTGAACCGAACACAAGATCGACCCGCGTGCCGGTCCACGTGACTTTGCCCGTCACGCGATCGCGTCCCTCATACACGCCTTCGGATGTAGAAGGTTCCCACTTTGTATTCATGTCGAGCAGGTTGACGAAGAAATCGTTGGTCAGCGTCTCCGGTCGTTTGGTAAAGACGCCGTGTTTGGCCTGCCCGAAGTTCGCATTCAGGGCGCGCAGGCCGCCGATGAGTACTGTCATCTCGGGGGCAGTCAGTGTCAGCAACTGCGCCCGATCCACCAGCAACTCCTCAGCCGACAGAATCTGTCCGCTTCGGAGATAGTTACGGAACCCATCAGAGACCGGCTCCATCACGGCGAAGGAGTGCACGTCGGTCTGCTTCTGCGAAGCATCCGTGCGCCCCGGCGAGAAGGGAATCTTCAGCTTGTGCCCGGCCCTTTTCGCCGCTTCCTCGACGGCTGCGCAGCCGCCCAGCACGATCAGGT
>PLUI01000192.1 GCA_003164855.1 Acidobacteriaceae bacterium | reverse complement strand
AACGACACCGCCTTTAACCAGGACACGGCCAACACCGCGGGGGGCATCAATGGCGCCGGCCCCACCCCTGGAATTGGAGTGAATTCTTTCTACGGCCCGTGGCTGGAGAGGATCGACGTTGGGCTGGCCCGCAGTTTCTCGATCCGCGAAGGCAAGGAACTGCAATTTCAGGCGCAGGCGTTTAATCTCTTCAACCACGCAAACTATTATGTGCAGAACGGCGACGGGATCAACCAACTGCAATACAACCCCATCGGGAGCAACTGCGGTGACGGGGCAACGCCGAACCAGACCTGCTATCTGGTACCCAACTCGGGTCCGGGCAACTTCGGAACCTTTCAGGAAATCAGCCCTAACGGCCTTCCCCGGGTGTTGCAGTTTTCCGCGCGATTCACCTTCTAGGTTCCCAAGCGGCGGGCATGCCGCAGTACACTCTACAATCGGGTTTCTGCAATCGAATCTCAGCAATCATCTCGATATATGAACTACGACGCCATTCTAGTTGTTTCATTCGGCGGACCGGAGTCCCGTGAGGACGTGATTCCTTTTCTCGAAACCGTGTTGCGTGGGAAGAATATTCCGCGCGAGCGCCTTCTCACTGTAGCCGACCACTATTACCACTTCGAGGGCAAGAGCCCGATCAGCCAGCAGACGCGCGAGCTGATCGCTCGATTGCAAGCGGAGTTGGAACGAAATGGACCCAGCCTGCCAATCTATTTGGGGAACCGAAACTGGCATCCGCTGCTGGCAGACACTCTGAGGCAGATGGAAAAGGATGGGATCCGACGAGCCGTCGGTTTTGTGACTTCAGCCTACAGCTCATATTCAGGATGCCGGCAGTATCGCGAGGACATTGCGCGGGCACAAAGCGAAGTTGGGCCGGGCGCGCCGGAAGTGGATAAACTTCGGGCATTCTTCAACCATCCTGGGTTTATCGAGGCCACGGTGGAGAGAGTGCGGGACGCGTTGGGCGCCATTCCGGCGGACGCGCGGAAAAACCTGCAGATTGTTTACACCGCGCACAGTATTCCGCTTTCCATGGCGAATACAAGTGACTACGTGAAACAGTTGCAGGAAGTGCAAAGGCTGGTTTCAGCGGCGATCGGCCATACGAATGATGTTCTGGTTTATCAGAGCCGCAGTGGGGCTCCGGGGCAGCCCTGGTTGGAGCCGGATATTCTGGATTACCTGCGACGGGTGAACGCGGAAAATCTGGCGTCGGCTGTGGTGCTGGCGCCGATCAGCTTTCTATCCGATCACATGGAAGTGTTGTATGACCTGGATGTAGAAGCGCGGCAACTTTGCGACTCGCTGGGTCTGACTATGAGCCGTGCGAAAACTGTAGGCGTGCATCCGAAGTTTATAGGAATGATTCGCGAGCTGATTCTCGAGCGGATGAATCCGGAGTTGGAGCGGCGTGCGGTGGGAATACTAGGACCTCGGAAGGATGTGTGTGCGGAGGATTGCTGCCCGGCGCCGGGGCGGCCAGGGCGACCGCGCTGACCCTCGCCGGGGCGAACTTGCCCATGCTCTCAACGAAACCCGTAGTCCCTATCGGCCTGTCGCGTTGGGTAACCATCAGCCTTGTTTGAATGAGTGAGCCGAAGACTCTCACTACGGTCACAGTCTGGAGGAGAAAACTGCTATAACTAGGAACCGATTAGCGACCTTCGAGATTCTTGAGCCGGTCTGACAGAGCCTCAACCTCAGTATCCAGTGCGCGAATTGCTGCGGCGTGGCTCTTCTGACGCAATTCGACTGGGGACGCCCATTTGTGAAACTCGGTGAGCAGGGTTGTTTCCACCTTCTCTAGCCGTTGGCTAATCCACTGTTTGTCTTCTTCGGTTAACACATCTAGATTATAGGGCAAAGGCCCAACTTGATCTAGACAGAACTGGGGACTTTGGGGCGTTCGTAGTCGGTTGCTTTCGGCTGACCTTCGATCAAGTGCATGGTGTGCAGAATTGTCTGGATGACAGATTCGTTGCCCACAGCGGTATTGATCATTACGTTGTAGAGGGAGCGGGTGGGCCAGTCGGCATCGAAATAATGCTTGACGTAGGCAACACGTTCGCGGTCGACGGTGTCGACGAGATCTTCCGCTTCGGATTGGGTTGCTCCATCCTCCACCAGGCGGCGCAGTTTTTCGGCGCGAGGGGCGTAGAGGAAGACGTGAAAAGTATCCGGCTGGTCGCGCAAAAAGTAAGGCGCTCCGCGCCCCACGACCACCGAATTTCCTTCTTTAGCGATTTTGGCGGTTATTTCTTCCATCATCGCCATCATGCAATCGGTGTCGAAGGCCTGACCCGTGAGATGGGAACTGCGCTCGTGGCTGCCGCGCCAGAAGGCTTTTGCCAGACGGTAGAAGCGGCCATCCATGCGCTCATCGCAGCGTTTAACGGCGGAAGCATCGACATCGGCGAGGCGGGCGATTTCCTCGGTGAGGCGGCGATCCCAGAGAGTCCAGCCGAGGTGCTGGGCTAGTTGTGCGGCAATGGCGCCGCCACCGCAGCCATACTCTCGCTCAATGGTGATGAGGCGAAACATGGAAGCCTCCTAACTTAATGTACCGCCATCCCCCCAGGCCGGCCTTTTTTCATCAGGAAGACCATGGGAATCATGGCCAGGATAGCCCATGCCAGAAAGCGGAAGTCGTCGATATAGGCCAACATGGTGGCTTGCCGCTGCACTGTACCTTCGATCAACGCGTAGGCCTGCTGGGTAGCAAAAGCGGCGCTCGCTCCGTGCGCCCGCATCGCCTGCGTGGCGCCCCGGAGCATGGACTGGAACGCGGGATTGCTGGCGCTGAGATGGCGGGACAAATCATTCATGTGCACCTGCGTACGGCGATCAAGCATGGTTGTAACCAAAGAAATTCCCACGCTGCCACCGATATTGCGCGCCAGGTTCATCAAGCCCGAGGCCGCATTGTTTTTCTCGCGCGGCAGATAGGCGTATGCCGCCGTATTGATGGGAACGAAAAGAAACGCCATGCCCGCGGCCTGAAGCACGCGAGCCATCGCGGCTGTGTGGAAATCGATTTGCAGGTCGAAACTCGTCATGTGGAACAGAGAGCTGGAAAGCATGACCAGACCGAAAACCAGCAGCCAGCGCGGACTATAGCGCGACAGCAGGAATCCTACCAGAGGCAGCAAAAGCATAATGGTAAATCCGCCAGGCATCAACGCCAGACCCGATTTCTCCGCGGTGTATCCGAGCAGGGTCTGCATGAATAGAGGCAGAAGCAGGGTGCTGCCCAGCAGCGCAAATCCCAGCATGAACATCAACAAATTGGAGATGCCAAATGTGCGATCACGGAAAAGGTGCAGATCGATGATGGGGTCCTTGTGCCGCCACTCCCAGAAGATTACGAAAATCAACGAGACCGCGGCGATCACGGAAAGAACCAGGATAAAGTGCGAGGCGAACCAATCATCGCGCTGACCCTTGTCGAGAACAACCTGCAAAGTTCCCAGGCCCAGGGCTACGAAGCCAAGGCCAACGTAGTCGATCGTAGTTTCTCGGAGCTTGCGGCGCTTGAAATAAGGCGGGTCCTGAATGAGGCGGGAGGTAAGCAGGATGGAAATAATGCCAACCGGAATGTTGATGAAGAAAATCCAGCGCCAGGTGAAGTTGTCGGTGATCCAACCGCCGAGGGTTGGACCGATGGCAGGTGCGGTGACCACGGCGACACCGTAAACGGCGAAAGCCATGCCCCGCTTCGCCGGAGGAAAAGTATCGGCCAGTATGGCTTGCTCGCTGGGCTGCAGTCCGCCTCCTCCGGCGCCCTGCATAACCCGGCAGAGGATGAGCGTCGCCAGGTTGGGGGCCAGTCCGCAGAGAAAAGAACTAATCGTGAACAGCGCCACGCAGCTCATGTAGAAATTCTTGCGCCCCATGATGGACGAGAGCCAGCCGCTCAATGGAAGCACGATGGCGTTGGAAACGAGATAGGAAGTAAGGATCCAGGTGCTTTCATCCTGCCCGGCAGAAAGGCTGCCGGCGATGTGAGGCAACGCTACGTTCGCGATCGAAGTGTCGAGCACTTCCATAAAAGTCGCGAGCGTAACGGTTACTGCAATGATCCAGGGGTTGACCGCGGGACGCCAGATATCGGCATTGGCATTGGCATTCTGCAGCGGCGGTGCGGCGGCACTCATTGCCGAATCCAAACTTTCGGTTCGACTGACATACCGGGCCGCAGTAACTGATCCTTGTTTTCTCCCGGATCGAGCACGATTTTCACTGGGATACGCTGGACAACCTTCACATAGTTGCCGGTAGCGTTCTCGGGCG
>PLUI01000236.1 GCA_003164855.1 Acidobacteriaceae bacterium | reverse complement strand
ACTCGGCGGGCAATCTCTACGGCACCACGTTAGGCGGCGGCGCATCGGACGCTGGAGTGGTGTTCAAGCTAGATAGGACCGGCACGGAGACGGTGCTGTACAGCTTCACAGGGGATGCGGACGGGGGGTACCCCTACGCAGGTCTAATCCGAGACTCGGCAGGCAATCTCTACGGCACGACGGTCAAGGGAGGCGGTTCGGGCGCCGGGGGCTACGGCACGGTTTTTGAATTGACACCGATGCTTGACGGGAGTTGGACCGAGACACAGCTGCATTTCTTCAGTAGCGGAACAGATGGAGATGGGAACCAACCGGTGGGCAACCTGATTCTCGATGGCGCAGGCAACCTTTATGGCGCCACGCTCTACGGCGGGACCTATGACCTCGGTACGGTGTTCGAGGTCACACCGTAGCGATCTACTCTGCGGCAAGACCGCTGTAAGCGGTAGATGCTTTTCCGCCGCCCCACGCCTCTGGCCTAGCGGTCGCTCCCGACCTCAGCGTTGCGGGCTGCTAAAATTCGCTTAGCAATGGCCGCAGCGTCACAACCCCCGGCTTTCGCCCGAACCATCTTCCACGTCGATATGGATGCGTTCTTTGTGTCGGTGGAGGAACTGTACGATCCCTCGCTGAAAGGGAAGGCCGTGGTTGTCGGAGGACAGCGCAACGAGCGTGGGGTGGTTTCGGCGGCGTCGTATGAGGCGCGGAAGTTTGGGGTGCATTCGGCTTTGCCATTGCGAACGGCGGCTAAGCTTTGTCCACAGGCCATTTTTGTCGACGGACATCCGGAGCGATATCGCGAGTGCTCGGAAAAAGTCTATAAGGTGTTGATGGCGTTTTCGCCGCAAGTGGAGATGGCTTCGATCGACGAAGCTTATCTCGATATGACCGGGACGGCGAGGCTGCATGGGCCGCCGCTGCGAGCCGCGCACAAGTTGCACGCCCGCATGAAAGAAGAAACGCGGCTGAATTGTTCGATCGGCATTGGATCGTCGCGTCTGATTGCAAAAGTGTCGTCGGCGCAGGCCAAGCCTAACGGCGTGTTGTGGATTGTTCCGGGAGAAGAATCCAAGTTTCTCGCGCCGCTGGATGTGCGGGAAATTCCGGGCGTCGGCAAGGTGATGGAGAGCCATCTGCACGCGCTTGGGATCAAGAAAGTTGGAGACCTGGCGCGGCTGGAAGAATCCGAGCTTGAGGAACGATTCGGAAAGTGGGGGCTGGCGCTGGCGGGCAAGGCGCGCGGAGAAGATGCGGGAGGATGGTTCGACGCTGAAGTGGGCGCGGGAACGGCAGCGAAGTCGATCAGCCACGAACATACGTACAACGAAGACACGGGGGATGCGAGCCAACTGGAAGCTACGCTGATGCGGCTTTCCGAGATGGTGGGGCGACGATTGCGCGAAGCAAAATTTTACGCGCGCACCATTCAACTCAAATTGCGCTATAAAGATTTCACCACGATCACGCGGGCGCATAGCTTGCCTGCGGCCACGCAACTCGATGGCGAAATCTTCGAAGAAGCGCGAAAACTTTTCAGGAAAAACTGGAAGCAGGGCAGAGAGGTTAGGCTACTGGGAGTACAGGCGTCGTCCCTGGAGGGACAAACGGAACAGATCAATTTGCTGGAAGGTGGACGGCAGCAGCGTTGGAAAGATGCGCTGGCAGCGGCTGATCGGCTGCGCGACAAATTTGGCGAATCGAGCGTGAAGCTGGCTGCGGGGATGCGGGGAAGCTTTCGCGAACGGACGCATGAGAATCCGGCGGGGCTGCCGGGGAAGAAGAAGTAGTGTCAGAGATAGGGATCCTTCGACTCTCAGGATTGTCCTTCGGACAATCCTGTTCGCTCAGGATGACAAATTGAAAAACGAAGGCCGGGTATCCCGGAAGNNCCGCGGATAGAAGGGCGTGACTTCAAACGGCATTTTGTCACGCGCCGAGGTGATGGCGACGGGAGACGTCTTTACCATTTCCGCCTTGTCGTCCCAGGGATTGATCTTGACGCGCCCGCCCAAAGGTAGAGCGGCAACCTGATCGAGTTTACTGTTGTCGAGCGCCGGACCCTTGGTCGATAGCTCTTTAAGGCGGCTGATGGTTCCGTTCTCCGCCAGCGGATTGCCCAGGTGCGTGGTTAACAGGGCATTGAGCTGAGGAGCGCGGGCTTGCAGGGCTTTGAAGAAGAGGCCCACGTTATCGAGCTTCTGCGCGTAAGGCGAATTGTTCAGCAGTTCGATCGCCTTCTTGTCGGCGGCAGCTTCTTCTTCCGGAATGTGTTTGAAGCCCAGGTTGTTGTAGGTGGAATCGTCGGAGAAGAGCATGCGATCGTTGAAGGCATACTTGCTGCCCAGGTTGTGGCCAAGCACGATGTGCGCGAGTTCGTGCGAGAGGACGGCCGCGAGGCTGGCCTCGTCGGGAAGCACGTCGATCAATCCCCGGCTGATGACGATGGTGTTGCCGACACTGAAAGTTTCGAGCGGCGCCGTGAGCAGTACGCGAGTCCGCACGGGACGCGGCAGGTCGATGTTGTTGGTGACCTCGAGGTTGTTGACCACAGTCTGAAGAATGTGATCCACATCGCCTTCGGGGGCAAGCAAGCCCGCGCTGGTAAGGCGTTCGATGACGTTATCTTCCGCCTGTTGCTGCCAGACACGCTCGGCTTGCAGTGGAGACGCATCCTGGGTGGTGGCGCTTTCGTCCTTGACGCTGTCCACGCGGATCTGCGTGAGCTCGTCGTCCTTGCCTTCCTTCTTCAAGTCGTAGCCCCAGATGCGGGTTTGCGCTTTGAATGCGATCTTGTTTTTCACGCCAGCGCTGAAGTCGCCTTCTTCGCTGTAAATGTAGGCCGGCACCCAGTAGCCGGGAATCAGGTTGAGGCGCCAGCTATCCATGTGGAAGAAGTAGGAATTGCGCGGGGCAGGATAGTAAGTGCCGTTGAGCCGGACGATGTTATATTCCTGATCTTCAACCCAGAGGCGGCCGAGGAAGCGCCCTCTGCCGGAGTTTTTCTTGGGTGTCACGTCGAACACCAGGCAGCGCACGTCGCCAAGAAATTCGCGGCGTATGTAGTGAAAGTCGTAGTGTGACCGGTCAAAATCGGTGCGGTCGGCGTACACCATCCAGGAGAAGCCCGTCGGCTCGTACTGAACCTTGTAGAGCTTGTGGAAACCACCCAGCAGGCGCGTCTCCATGCCCGTGTTCTGCTCCTTCAGATAGTCCTTGCGATCGACCGTCTCGCCCATGTCCAAGCGGCCCAGGAAATAATGGTCTTCGCTGGGGACGGGGCCGAGTTGGGGATCGGCAACCAGATTCTGCAGGTAAGTCTCGACCACCGGAGTGCGATTGGAGAGAGCTTTCATCAGGCTGTGTTCGCGCTCGATAAAGCGATCCACCACCTGATCCATCGTAGTGGGCGCAGGCAGAGCCGAAGGCGTGGGCACCGGAGCCGTCGATGCCGATGACTGCGGCTGGGCCAGCGACTGCGTGGCTTGCGGCTGCGACGCCGGCGGCGGCGCGGCCTCAGAAGACGCCGAAGGCTGCGCTGCCTGCGTGGCAGCGGCCGCATTCGGTTGTGCTGAGGGTTGCGAATCAGTCGGCTGCTGAGCGGTGGCGCTCACCGCGGCCAGCAGTGCGGCTGTGAATATCCATTTCGAAGTGCGCATGACTTTCTCTCCAAGTTTCTTGAAACCGATGTTTCTTAAGACCGATGCCTCTTAAGACCAAGTTTCGTTAAAACAATCTTGCTTAGAACCGATATCTTCCCGGCCGAAATCCTCAAATTCAGTTGCAATTCGCAAGCCGTGAAATCAACCTTCTAGACGAAGCCTTTCGTGCAACCGAACTCCGTATCCGAACCTTTTAGTGTGCCAATTAGTACGCCATCTGAAACAGCACGTGCACCACTGCGGTGGAATCGACGGGCTGTCCCATGCGCAGCGCCGGTTTGAAGCGCATCTTGTTGGCCGCCGCGATGGCTGCTTCATCCAAACCGTGACCCAGGCCGCGAACCACGCGATTCACGTGCAGCGTTCCGTTGGCTCCGAAACTCACTTCCAGCAGAACTTCGCCTTGCAGCTTCATATTGCGGGCATCGTCGGTGTAGACCGGCTGCGGCTTGTATGTGATTTCGACAGGTGTGGTCGCCGGACCCGCATCAAGCTGCGCGAGTTTGGGTCCGCCATGGACCACCTGCTCGGAGCCGAATCCGCCGGTTGCGACTCCGGCTCCACTGCTCCGGCCATCGCCTCTGCCTCCGGTGGCGACGCCGTTACCGAAATCGGCGCTGGCGACCGTGCCTTTGATGCCTTTCGCTCCGCCCGATCCGTTGCCTTGTCCGGGACCGACGGGCATGTCAAACCCGCCAGCTTGCGCGGCATACAGCTTGGCGCCCTCTTTGCCTGTACCTTTTAGCCCATTGGGATCGCCGAAGCCTCCGGTCTGGACCTTTTGCACGGCGGCGTTCACCGTGGGCGCGACTGAACTTCCGGCGAAATCTCCAGTGTGCAAAAGTTGCGGACGCGCCCCGCCTGAAGTCATCTTGATCTGGGGAGCGGCGAATGTGTTGATCACGACCTTGGGAGCTTCCACCGGCTCGGGTGTGGGAGCCGTGCGGCGTACTTCACGCGGTACGACCAATTTAGGTTGCTCGAAAACGGGCGCGGGAGGCAGCATCTTGGTCTTCAGCGGCTTCACCTTGACCGGCGCGGGTTCCGGCCTCATCGCAGGGAGAGGAATCAATTCCGTGACCCGGTACGCCTTGAGCTGAATCCGGTCCGGAAACAGAAGCCCAAGATTCACCAGCAGCAACAGAAGCAGCACCATAAAGGTGTAGCTGGCGGCCAGGGCGCGCTTGTCGATCTGGCGCTCCGGCAAAATCCCGAGCTGAAAACTGCGTTGAGGCGTAGCCATGTATGAACTCCAAGAGTCCCCAGCCTGAGGGAGCGGACCAGGATTGGAGTTTTCACAGTAAGGGAAAAAGGACAGGGGGGAAACGTGTCCACGGCTCTTGACCTAAGGTAACCGGGGAAGGTCAGTTACGGGAATTGGGGCCGAAATGGGCTGGGAGAACGCGTTGAAGTTGCCTTTGACTTTGCTTGTGCGGGACGGACACTCCTGTCAGTCGCCTTTGGCGTTGATGTTGANNCCGACGAAGGACCTGTGAATTCGGCAAGATCGGGAAGGGCACGAGCTCTACTCGCGCCGTAAGTCGCGCTGAATGAACGCAAGGGACGTGGGCTGCCGTGCTACCATCCGACCTATATAAAAAACATGACAGAGAATGCGAAACCCGCCGTCGAGCGCCTCGTCGCGGAAGACATCCGACAAACTGTCTGGCTGAGACTACGTCGCTTAACTAGTTCGAGGCTGTGTCGGCAGATTATTTCCGCCAGGGTCAGTGCGCTTACTCCCGAAGTGTTGGAAGCGAAGTCCGAGGGTGTCGCATGGGCTGTTCGAAGCGCCCTGGGTTATTGGGATAGCAATCCGGCTGCCCTGAATGCGAAAATCCTAACACGCTACTATGCGCTGCTTCAGATTTCTATCGCAGAACAAGTCGCCTCTCCCAACGCGGCATTCGATCTAAACGAGGTTCAGCGGCACACAGAGCAGGGACACGGACTATCTACTCTTAGCGACCCGAGTGCAATCTTTCCTGACAGTTACTACCTTGCGTGCTTGAAGAGAGGACACTTCCATTCGTACTGTCGGTACAAAGGAATTGATCTCGGGGAATACGCCTTCGAAAGGCGGCCGCCGCGCGTTCTTTCCAAGCTCAATCCAGAGGAGCGACAACGCTTGGTTTCTCTTACAGACCTTTTTCGGAGGGTGCCTGAATTGAGCCCCGTAGTTGAAGAATACTTGGGTGTTCAACCTCTGTCTCTTCACGTGGGGATTCCCGACACGTACCGGCGGAAAGCGGCCCACGAGAACTGGAGGCGCAATCCGCACCCGGGACGAAACCCAGCATATGCACCCGACGCAGTAACCTACATCGCGGTCTATCCCCAAGGGTCGAAGATCACGGAAGCGTATTTAAACTCTCTAGGGCTGCCTATCAAAAACATCACTGCGGAGCACGACGATCCCACGAATTCCCACTATTTCGTAGGGGAATTTACTCACCCAGACGGCAGTTATTGGTGGGAGCATCTTCAAACATACAAATCCGGCTATTCTGGCACCAGTATCGTCGTGCCGCTGTGGGGTGAAATCTCTGATGCCTTTGTCATTCACTTTATCGTCCTATATGCACTAAGCATCGTTGTGAGATACCTTCCATCACTTTGGCACGATATAGAGAATGGCGACCTCAATCACATACGAGCGCTGATTGAACATTATCTTGCGATTGTCGATGGTGTGCTCCCCCGGATGTCGGTAGAGAGAATCACCGGGGTTCGTCTCCAGGTCGATCAGCCATGGTCAATGAACGCCCCCGCTTAGACGTTTGGCGAAACATCGCGATTACTCTCACTGATCCGGCGGGTTTGTAAAACTGCAGTTTTATGAAACATCCTGGAGAACGATAGTCACGGGCGTTCATCGCGGAATCTGACACGCCGAAATAAGCCTGTATCCTATCCTTGTGAGTGTCGTTCCTGAAGAACTTAACAGTCCCAGTCTAACTACGTTGTCGAGATACACAAAGAATTCGTCTGGCTGGCCGTATTTGCCGGTATAGAGCCAGTGGTGATTAAGTCTCGTCGCAATCTGGTGCTTTCGGCCCTCAAGAGCAGGCGTTAAGTCGTACTTGCTTGGATCAAATGGAGGAGGGGGTGGCATAGGCGCTCTTGCGCGAATCCTATCGTCCTCCTCCTTCCATGTCGTCGTTTCTATATTGCGCACAAAATCGTAGCAGCATTGCAAGGTTTCTACGTCATCGCTCGTGAGTTGCTTGAGAATCTCGACAGCACCTGGGACACGCGTCCCTGTTGACGTTCGTGCCAGCAGTGCTGCCCACCGGTCCTGGAGCCCATCGTCTTCCTCTAGCGATCCGTTTTCCAATAGCGGCACCAATAATTTCATTTCAATCTGCTTCGCGGTGGCCCCTTCGAGGGTCAAGAAATCTTGCGTTCTTTGAAGCTCACGCACGGTCCGTGATTGTCGACGCTCGCGGTATTCATTGCCGAAGTCATGCACAATCTCCCCAAGGATCGCGCCGCCTTCATCTGCGGCGCGACCAAAAAGTCTCGATATAAGATCGGAGAAAGGAGCAAGACTGGCAGCCGTAAACCCCTCGACCCCTGCCTTCACCAACTCGGCATCGTCGGACATGAGCTTCTCCTCTGAAGCCGCGAGCGCTAATTAGCAATTGTACGAAACGTCAGCACCACTTCCATATCCGATTCCACGCATGGCCACCCCGTTCATACTCGTTCATTTGATGAACTACCTGTGATTGTGGCGAGCGGGCATTCCGCGCGGTGGGGCCTAAAACTTCGCGTTCCTCGCGCTGTGGGCTCGGGGGCTGGCCCGGCCTAAACCAGTTCGAGGGTGCCCCGTCCAAGCTTCGCTTGGGCGGGGATCTCCGCGACAGCAACGATGCTCGCGCATCTCGCCCCTCGTTTGCTTTTCCTCAGGCACTACTAGTTCATCCGTCACAGCAAACTACGCTGCGCCGCGCTAAACTCTGAGAACCTAACTCCTGCCCAGGCCGGAGATCCGCTCTTTGAAATCGATATTTGGCTCAGCAGATAGCGGCCCTATTCCGATTTTGGCAGGAACTTCTTTAAAAATAATATTTTAGATTTAAATTCTTTAGAAACCAGATTTTAGCCAGATCAGAGCCGAAATCCGAAGCCGTAACCCCTTATTCCTCAAAGATTTGGAAGCCAAATCCGGACAAAATTTTTAATCTGGATTAATCTACCTGCCTCAAAGCCTTCCGCCGCCGAAACCAGGAAAAAACCGGCACTCCCGCCAGAATCACCAGCAATCCATAAAAAGAGTTCGGCCAGTTTTCCCGGAAGGTGTAATAGAGGAGGACTGCGGCGACAGCGATGAAAAGCGCGGGAACAAACGGATAGCCGAGCACGCGATAGGGTCGAGGCGCCTGCGGATCGCGCCAGCGGAAGACGAAGATTGTGCTGCCGGCAATCATGTAGAAGAGCCATTCCGCGAAGATGGCGAGAGAAAAGAGCTGGCGAAAATTTCCTCCCAGCAGCAGGAGGATGATCGATAGCACCGCCTGCACCACGATGGCCGCGGCCGGTGTGTGGAAGCGCGGATGCACTTCGGCGAGGGCGCGGAAGAAGTATCCGTCGCGAGCCATGGCATAGGGGACGCGGGCGCCGCTCATGATGGTGCCGTTCAGCGTGACCAGCATGGAGACAGCCATGCCGATGGAAACGATGGCCGCGCCCATGTGTCCCATCACCAGCGCGACGGCATCGGACGCGGGCCGTGGCGAAGCCGCAATCGCACTGGCGGGCAGAACATATTGCACGCCCGCATTCATCAGCACGTACAGCACGCCAACCGTGGCCACGCCGGCAATCAGCGCAATCGGAATGTTGCGTCCGGGATGCTTGATCTCGCCGGCGACCATGTTCAGATCGTTCCAGCCGTCATAGGCCCACAGAGCGGCGACCAGCGCGGCCATGAATCCGGCGATACCACCCTTGGCTCCGGCAAAAGTTCCGGCAAAGTTGTTCCAGCCGCGTCCGGTGGCGCTGCCCGCGCCGCTGAAGCAGACGAGCACGATGCCGAGAATGATGGCCACTTTCAGGACGGTGAATATGAGTTGAAACTCGCCAGCTTTTTTTACTCCCAGATAATTCAGGACCGAGATAAGAATGGCCGCGGCGATGGCGACGAGCTGCCCCCAGGTAACGGCGAAGGAGTGTACAAGAAAAATGTTTTCAGAGAAAAAAGAAAAAATGGAGAACGTTCCCAGAATGCGAACCAGTCCGGTTGCGATAGTCGCCACCGACGCGGGTTTCGCGATCACGAACCAGGTCCAGCCGTAGAGAAACCCGCCCAGCGGTCCATAGGCATCGCGAACGTAAACATACTCTCCGCCGGCCTGCGGCTTCATGGCGCCGAGTTCGGCGTAAGTGAGCGCGCCAAAAAAAGACAGCAGACCGCCTACGAGCCATGCCAGATAAACGAGTCTGGCCGAGCCCACGGCCTGCATCATCTCGGCGGGAACCAGGAAGATTCCGCTGCCGATGATGGTTCCCACCACCACGGCTGAGGCGTGGCTTACGCCGAGATCACGGGCGAGTTCGGGGCGAGGTGCGAGATCTGCCATGGGCGAAGGGTGCAAGTATACGTTAGCGGCGGAACGCTAAGAAAGGCGGCAAAGGGCGCAAAGAAAGACTACTCCGGCGTCACGGAACTCGCTGCGTATCCCACACCGAACGTCACAATCGTTCCGATCATCACCCACCATGTCCACGGGACGTGCGTCCAATGCCACAGATATAAGTCCATGCTGAACCCGAAAAGCATTCCCACCATCGCTCCGCGCTGGTTGGCTCGCTTGGTTAAGACGCCGAGCAGGAAGACTCCCAGCAGGGCGCCGTAGGCGACGGACGCGATCTGCAGGCCGACTTCGACGACGCGGCCGGCTTTGTGAAGCGAAAAAACAGCCAAGCTAAAGAGCACGATGGCAAAACTGAATGTGGCCAGGCGCGAGAGGCGCATCCGCTTTTGCTCGCCGGCTTGCGGTCGAAGGCGCACGTAGAAATCCATGATCGCGCTGGAGGAGAGCGAATTGAGCGCGGCGCTCAGGTTCGACATGGCAGCCGCTAGAATCGCGGCGATGAGCAAGCCGGAAATACCGTGCGGCATCTGTTTGACGATGAACGTAGGATAGATGCGATCCGGCTTGCCGAACGCCGCCGAGGGCACGCGATAGTAGGCCCACAGCATCACTCCCACCATCAGGAACAGCGCAAACTGAAACAGAATCGCTATGCCGCTCGAAAGCAGCGCGGTCACGGATTGCTTTCGGCTGCGGGCCGCGAGCAGGCGCTGCACGATGAGTTGATCGGTGCCGTGGCTGGCCGTAATAAAAAAAGTTCCGCCGATTACACCCGCCCAGAACGTGTAAGGGATCCACAGATTCGGGGTGAAATCGAACACTTGCAGTTTGCCCGCGCTCGCGGCGGCGGCATGAATGGCGCTCCAGCCTCCGGGGACGAGATGCAGAATCGTCCACAATCCCACCAGCGTTCCGGAGACGTAGATGACGGTCTGCACCACGTCGGTCCAGATCACGGCTGCGAGGCCGCCTTCGAACGTATAGATGAGGGTCAATATAGTGATGATGGCAATGGAGGATACCTCGCCCGTTCCGAGTGCGATTGCAACCACAATCGACACGGCATACACTCGCACTCCTTCCGCGGCGGTTCGGGTTAACAGGAACAAACCGGCGGTGAGCGACCGTAAACCGCGGCCGAAGCGGCGTTCGATCAATTCGTAAGCGGTGTAAAGATCGCCGCGAAAATAATGCGGCAACAGCACGAAGCTGATCACGAAGCGCCCAACCACGTATCCCATTACGACCTGGAGGAAGGTTAGATTCGTATCGTAGGCAAGGCCGGGGATGCTGATGATGGTGAGTGTGCTGGTTTCGGCGGCAACAATGGAGAGTGCGATGGCCCACCAGGGGATATCGCGTCCCGCGAGAAAGTAATCGCGCAGCGAGCGGTGCCGCTTGCGGAAGCGCAATCCGAACAGGGTAATGCCGACCAGGTAGAGGGCGATAATCGCGAGATCGAGTTTGCCGAGGCCCATGCGTTCCGCCGCTATATAACTTTCCGGGCTACTATTTCTGTCGGATCGTAAGGCTCGGATGAACACGTGATGAGCCATAACGGCGCTTCGCCCTCGTTGCGCACGGCCAGCGAGATTCCCGGCGGCACCATCGCCACCACGGCGGCGCTGCCGTCAAACCCGCGATGCTGCGCCGGTGTGCCTTCGCCGTCGTCCCAATGGAACGACCAGGTTGTGCCCGGCAGGATCATGAGGGCCTGGCGTTTCCGCAAATGATAATGATTGCCGCGGATGGCTCCGGGCGCGGTGGAGGCAAGATAGAGATCCGCCACGCGCCCCACGAAATCGAGGGCTTCTGTTGGGGTAGTGAAACTGATGCCCCGCAAGTCGCCTGTATTGCCGAGTTCCAAGATTCGAATCTTCATGTCGGTGGCTTTCATTATGGAGGCAATTCGCGGGGCACGCGAGTGAGTGTTTGTAGACGTGGAGAGAAGGCCTGCCGTCGACGTTTGGCGCGCGGAGAAGTATGAGGCGACGCCTCTGCGACGATGGTGGCTGTGGTAGAAATAACCGTGGCTTACTACATAGGAATTGATGGCGGAGGCAGCAAGACAACGTGCGTGGTGGGCGATGAAGTTTCGGTGCTCGCAACGGCGGTGGCTGGTCCGAGCAACATTACTCGCGTGGGAGAAGTGCGAGCGCGCGAATCGCTGCAGGAGGTGATTCGGCAAGCGTGCGCCGCCGCGAAAATCGATCCGCGGAAAATTCAACGCGGCTGCGTGGGTGTGGCCGGCGCGGGACACGGAGAAATTGCAAGCGCTATCGGCAGGATTATTGCAGAGGTGGTTGCCGGGAAAATTGAAGTGGTGGGCGATATGGAGATCGCGCTACAAGCCGCTCTGGGCACGGGGCCGGGCGTGATCGTGATTGCCGGAACTGGTTCGATTGCTTACGGCCGCGATGGGCGGGGACGAACGGCCCGTGCCGGGGGTTGGGGCTTTGCAATTTCGGACGAAGGGTCGGCGCACTGGATCGGCCGTGCGGCGGTCGCCGCGCTACTGCGAGCGAGTGATGAAGCTGCAGAGGAGCGATCCGTTCAGCCAACCTCGGTCCTTTTTTGCGAAATGAAATCCATCTGGAAGGTGGAATCATGCGAGCAGATAGCCCGCACTGCCAATTCCACGCCAGATTTTGCGGCGCTGTTCCCGGCGGTTGTATCCGCGGCCGATGTGGGGGATGAACTGGCGCGGCGGGTTCTGCGGCTAGCGGGCAAGGAACTCGCGCAACTCGCCGGCATCGTGGTGCGGCGGCTGTTTGAGCAAGATACCGCCGCCATCCCGTTAGCCATGGCAGGAGGCGTCTTTCGTTATTCGCATATCGTGCGGGAGGTTTTCTGCAATACGGTTCGGGAGGTTGATCCGCGGCTGGAGGTTAACCGGCAAGTGGTTGAGCCTGTAGCCGGTGCGCTGCTGAGGGCGCGGGAAGCGGACCGCCGCCCAGCCTGAAACAGGAATGGCGCACGAGCCAGGATCGACGGAAATTACCGGCCGCCGCCGACCTCCAGGATGGCGCCGGTGGTGTAGGAAGCGGCGGGGGAGAGCAGCCAAAGCGCGGCTTCGGCTACCTCGAGCGGGGTGCCCGGCCTTTGCATAGGAATGGTTGCTGCCAACCGGTCCAGGCGATCGGGCGCGCCGTTGGCGGCATGGAGTCCGGTTTCGATCAGGCCGGGAGCAACGGCGTTGACTCGGATTCCTTCGGTGGCAACTTCGCGCGCCAGTCCAATGGTGAAGCTATCAATTGCACCCTTGGACGCTGCATAGTGTACCCACTCGCCGGCGGAGCCGGTGCGCGCGGCGCGGGAAGAAATATTCACGATGGCGCCGCCGGTTCCGCCGCGCAGAGTTGACATACGGCGAACCGCCTCGCGCGCGCACAAGAACGCCCCGGCTACGTTGACAGCCATTACATGCGTTAGAGTTTTTGCGCTCACCGAGTCGACGCGGGAAAATCCTCCGGTGATGGCTGCGTTGTTGACCAGAGCTTTGATCGGGCCCAGATCGCGTTCGGCGGTCTCGAAGAGGCGGACGATGTCTTGTTCGCGGGAAACATCGGCATGAATCGCACAGGCGCTCCCGCCGGCGGAAATAATCTTTTCTACGATTGCTCGGGCTTCGGACTCGCCGGTTGAAAAGTTAACCGCGATGGAAAATCCGCGCTCGCCAGCCAGCGTGGCGATTGCCGCGCCGATGCCGCGACTGGCGCCGGTTACGATTAGCGTGTTGTGGCTGAGTTGCATATCATGCAATCGAAGCTTGCTTAAGAACAATGTAACAAGAAATCGTTTGTCTGCCGCTGGGATGCAACCCTGAGTTCCCATGGACTCGCGCTTTTGTTCGCACCGGGAGGTTGAGCTTGCATAAGTTGCCTGCGACGCCTACAACAAGTGCATGCAATATACCATCCGTCGGATGCCTCGCAATCTGGATGAAGCCCTCCGCAGGGCCGCCCGTGAACGCGGAAAAAGCCTGCATGAGGTAACGATTGAAGCTCTCGCACGGGGGGCTGGCGTTGCCGAAGAACGCAACCGGCAGCGCGATCTCGCCGACATCGCAGGCACCTGGCGCAAAGATCCCGCATTCGATAGCGCCCTGGCCGCGCAGCATACCATCGACCAGCATTCCATCGAAAAAGAGATGGGGCGGTGAGGCTGGCACTCGATACCCGGCGCTATACCGACCTTTGCCGCGGCAACGCCTCCGTTGTCGAAACGGTCGAACTCGCCGACGAAGTCTGGTTGCCCTTCATCGTGGTGGGAGAATTGCGCGCCGGATTCGCGGTAGGCAGTCTTCGTTTGGGCGGTCAAGGACCGCGCAACGAAGCTGTCCTGCGCCGCTTTCTGCTGAAGTCCGGCGTCGGTGTGCTCTACGCCGATGAACAGACCACGCACCATTACGGCGCTGTCTACCGGCAACTGCGCAAGCAGGGCACTCCCATCCCGACCAACGATATGTGGATCGCGGCTTTAGTCCTGCAACATTCGCTGGTTCTGTGTGCCCGCGATGTGCATTTCGAAGTGCTGCCGCAGTTGCCGCGGGTGTAGGGAAGCGAAATGTCGAATTCGGGTGCGCCGGAGGAAAAGCTTTTAACCGCGAAGATCGCGAAGAACGGCCGCGAGGGTCGCTAAGAAAAAACTGATTACTTTCTGAAATGATTGCTGATGGCTTCCGCCTGAACGCGGGTGACGACTGCTGACAGCGCCGATGCATCGGCTTGCCGGACAGCTTGCAGGCTGCCGAAGTGTTCGAGAAGGCGGCGAGTGGTGCTTTCGCCGACGCCGGGAATTTCCAGGAGTTCGGTGGAGCGGTCGCGCATCTGGCGGCGTTTGCGATGGAAGGTGACAGCGAAGCGGTGGGCTTCGTCACGAATGAGTTGAATCAGATGCAGCACGGGTGAGTGGTGATCGAGCGCGAGCGGATCTTTTTCCTGGCCGTAGACGTAAAGAATTTCCTCGCGTTTAGCAATGGCGGCGAGCGGCTGGTTGATGATCTCCAGAGCTTCCAGGGCCTCAGCGGCGGCGTGTAACTGGCCGAGGCCGCCATCGATCAGAACCAGGCTGGGCATGGTTTTTTCTTCCTGCTGGAGGCGCTTGTAGCGGCGCGTGACCACCTCGCGCATGGAAGCAAAATCGTCGACGCCTTCGACGGTGCGGATGATGAATTTGCGATAGTCTGACTTCTTCATCTTGCCGTCTTCCCAGACGACCATGGACGCCACGGTCTCCGCTCCTTGAATGTGGGAAATGTCGAAGCACTCGATGCGCCTGGGTAATTCGGGCAGACCGAGAACCTCCTGCAATTCTTCCTGAATGGCTTTGGCGTTGGGCTTGAGCACGCGAAAACGCTGGTCGTAGGATTGTTTGGCGTTGGTGCCGGCCAGGTCGATGAGGGCGCGTTTGTCGCCGCGCTGTGGAACCAGGATGTGAACGTGTGCGGCGCGAGGGTCGGAACCCGCTACTTGTTCGGAGAGCAAATCTTCGAGAGCTTCACGATCTTCGAAATCGACTGGCACGTAGAGATTGCGCGGTACGTAGGGCTGGCCGATGTAGAGCTGCTTCAACAGGGCGGAGAAGAATTCACCCGGGTTGAAGTCTGTGGCGGAAGAAACGGGCTCGCTACGCTCGCCCGGACGGGCAAGAGTGCCCGTCCCGACATCGCGAGTGGGGGCCTCCAAAGCGGGTCTGCGACCCGCGTCCGGGTCAGAGACCCACACGTCTTCAGGCAGATCTTCCCAGAAGAATTCGCGGCGGTCGACGACGCGGCCGCCGCGCATGTGAAATAGATTGACGGCGAGCATGCCATTTTCATAGTGATAGCCGAAAACGTCGGCGTCATCGCCTTCGGCAGCGGCGATGCGCTGNNCGGCGGCCTGCTCCATGCGCTGCTGGAGCGACTTGCTGAGATCGGTGGGACGGCCTTCGAGAAACAGTTTCACGTCGCGGACCGCCTCCTGATAGGTTTCGGGCGTGGTCAAGTCCTGCACGCACGGGCCCAGGCAGCGCTTGATGTAGTACTGCAAGCAAGGGCGGGGATGAAAACGGGTCAGATCGACTTTGCACGATGGAATCAGAAAGTTGCGGTGAATCAGATCGACGATGCGGTAGGCGAGATTGGCCGGGAAGTAGGGACCGTAATAAGCGCTGCCGTCCTTGCGCAGGCGGCGCGTGACGTAGACGCGCGGCCAGCGCTCGCTGAGGGTGAGCTTCACATAAGGGTAAGTCTTGTCGTCGCGCAGCAGAATGTTGAAACGGGGCTTGCGCTGCTTGATGAGATTGTTTTCCAGCGCCAGCGCCTCTTTGTTGTTGCGGACGACGATGTAATCGACATCGACGGCCTCGCGCACCAGAGTGCCGGTCTTCGAATCCTCCCAGCGGCCTTCGTGGAAGTAGCTGGCGACGCGGCTGCGAAGGTTTTTGGCCTTGCCCACGTAGATGACTTCGCCTTCGGCATTCTTGTAGAGATACACGCCGGGCTCGGTGGGAATGGTGCGGATTTTCTGCAGAAGATCCATCGGGCGATCTTTGTATTCTATTCGATGAGCGGATGTGCATCCTTCGCTATCCCCGCAGCATTTCCTCCATCTGCAAAAGATGACTCATTCATCAGAAATTTACTGGTTTGTAACAGTCCTTTAATATAGCGCCGTTAGAACCAAAGAACATATATCCGAGGAGAAATCATAAATGCGAAGAATTGCGCTGACATTGGTGTGCGCGCTGCTGGCTATGCCGGCGCTGGCCCAGACCACTCTGAATGGTGCGGGAGCGACGTTTCCGTATCCCATGTACTCGAAGTGGTTCAGCGAATATCACAAGCTGCATCCTGACATTCAAATCAACTACCAGTCTATCGGCAGCGGGGGTGGGATCCGCCAGGTGATCAATGGCACGGTGGATTTTGGCGCCAGCGATGGGCCGATGACGGACGACATGCTGAAGGAAGCGAAGACGAAGATTCTTCACATGCCGACGGTTCTGGGCGCGGACGTGCCAGCCTACAACATTCCGGGAGTGAGCGCGGAGTTGAAATTTACTCCCGAAGCGCTGGCGGGAATTTTTCTGGGGAAGATCACAAAGTGGAACGACAAGGCCATCGCGGGCGCGAATCCTGGGGTGAATCTACCTGACAAAGACATCATCGTGGTGCATCGCTCCGACGGGAGCGGGACGACCTACATCTGGACGGACTACCTTTCGAAGATCAGCCCGGAGTGGCAAAGCGAAGTGGGAAAAGGAACTTCGGTGAAGTGGCCAATAGGGCTGGGGGGAAAAGGGAACGAAGGCGTGGCGGGATCGATCCGGCAGCTGCCAGGGTCGATTGGATACGTGGAATTGATCTATGCCGTGCAAAACAATATTACCTACGGCAGCGTGAAGAATGCGGCGGGAAATTTTGTGAAGGCGTCGCTGGAGAGCGTGACGGCGGCGGCTGCGTCCTCGCCTAAGATGCCGGCGGACTTTCGGGTTTCGATTACGAATGCGCCGGGCAAGGATGCGTATCCCATCTCGAGTTTTACCTGGCTGCTGATTCCGGCGCAATCGAAAGATGCGGCCCACGGAAAAATTCTCGCCGATTTTCTTAACTGGATGGTGACGGATGGACAAAAGATGACGGCGGCGCTTTCCTACGCGCCGCTGCCGGAAGGCGTTGTCCAGAAAGAGAAAGAAGCGATTAAGCAGGTCAGGTAGGTCCGGGGGATTTTTTCAGTCATAGTTCAAAACCAGGTTCAAAAAAAGGAGAGTGTGATGAATTCTGCAGGGAAGTGGTGTGCGATATTGTTGCTCGCTACAAGCGTGGTGGCGCAAACCAGTACGCCACCGAAAACCAGGAAGCCCGCGACTTCGACCGCGGCGGAGGTGCGGGCATTGAAGGACGCAATCGCCGCACAGCAGGCAGCGCTGGCCGCGCAGCAGCAGGAAATCCAGCAACTGCGCGATGAATTGCATCACAAGGATCAAGCCGTGAACCAGGCCCAGGCAGCGGCCAGCGATGCGGCCAGCAGGGCGGATGCGGCGCAGGCGCAGGCCAGCCAGCAACAGCAGGCAGTGATTGGCTTGAAAGCGGATGTCTCCGACCTCAGGACCAACATCCTTAACACGACCGTGACTCTGCAGGAGATGCAGAAGGACACCAAGAACGTCAGTTCGGAGTGGGAGACTCCCCTGTCGATCCATCTCAAGGGGGTCACGATTACGCCGGCTGGCTTCGCGGCGGCCGAATTTGTGCGGCGTTCGCGAGAACTGGGAGCGGACATTATCACTCCGTTCAACAACCTCACCATGCCCGGCGCTCCGCAGAGCAGTCTACCGGAGTTCTTCGGTACCGCCCGCCAGTCACGGCCTACGGTGTTTGTTGGGGGCCGTTTGAAAAATGTGGAGCTTTCGAGCTATGTGTCGGGCGACTTTTTGTCTTCTGGCACCACCTCTAACAACAACCAAACCAATAGCTACACGCTTCGTCTGCGGCAGGCGTGGGGCCAAGCCAAGTTCAACAATGGCTGGAAATTCCTTGGAGGCCAGGAGTGGAGTCTGGTGACCGAGATGAAGGCGGGAATCGCTCCCAGCGACGACCTGGGCAGAGTCAATGACGCCAGGCCGTCGACGATCGATGGCCAGTATAACGTCGGCTTCACTTTCGCGCGTCAATATGGCATTCGCCTGACCAAGGATTTCGGCACTAAGGCGTCAGTCGCTTTCGCCATGGAAAACGCGCAAGGCACGCTCACCACACATAACAATGGAGACAATTTCCTGCTGGGCGAGGCGGGCGCGACCAATGAAGCCAACGCCTTCAATGGAACCTACACGGCGAATCCTGCGCCCGATCTGATCGTCAAGGCCGCGTTTGATCCGGGCTTCGGCCACTACGAGATTTTCGGCCTAGCCGATCGATTCACCGACCGTATCTATCCTTGCGGCGAGGTCGCCTCTGCCACCACCTCACTTTGCGGCGGTAGCACGGTGCCGGGTCCCAACGCTCTCGGTGCCTACAACGCCTCGAAAGAGGGGGGAGGCTTTGGCGTGAATGCTCGTTGGACCTTCGACGACAAGCATGTTGTTTTCGGGATACACGGCTTCGGAGGCAACGGAGTGGGCCGTTACGGCGCAGCCGGTCTCTCCGACCTGGCGATTCATGCCAACGGAACTTTGAATCTGATCCGGGGCTACCAGGGCTTGGGCACGCTGGAGTGGCACGGCAAGAAACTCGATCTCTACTCCTACGCGGGAGCGGAATATGCCGGGCGGACGACGGATTTCGATCCGATCTCAGGCAAGTACGTGGGCTACGGATCGCCCTTCTTCAAAAACACTGGCTGCTACACGGAATTGCCTCCCGCCGTAGCCACCGGTTTTACTCCGACCGCACTCTCCAATTGCACCGCGGACACGCGGGTAATCATGGAAGGCACGATCGGCTTCTGGTACCGCTTTTACAACGGGCCCAAGGGCAGGTTCCAGTACGGCACGCAGTACTCCTATGTGACGCGTGAGACCTGGGTTGGTGTTGCAGGGCCGGGAACTTCAGGATCGCCCTCCGGACTCGACAACATGGTCTTTACTTCGTTCCGTTACTACCTGCCGTAGATTTATCTGTTGGTTTTTCCGGCGCATCGTTCGGCGAACTCTGCCGCGCGATGCGCCGGCATTTTTGCCAATCAAATTCTTTCCCGGGGAGAAGGCAAGATTCCTCTTGCCTGCTTTGATTCAGCGTACTGTGCCTTTGCAGGGGGATGTTTTATACTGAAGTGGCATTATTCGCCCGGCTTGAATCGGTTGCCGAACTCAGTTAAAAGAAAAATCGCAGAAGTCGTACTCTTCCCATGGCTCGCCTTTCGCTGGACAATCCTGAGTACTATCTGAACCGCGATACCTCGTGGCTGGCGTTTAACGAGCGCGTGCTCGAGGAAGCCGAGGATGCGGGCAATCCGCTGCTGGAACGGCTGAAGTTCCTGGCGATCTCGGCGAGTAATCTGGATGAATTTTTCGAGATTCGCATCGCGGCCATGGTGCAGCAGATCGAGGATGGGTATAACGAAGCGGGCCCTGACGGTCTCACCCTGACTGACAAGCGCGAGGTTCTGGCGCGGCTTACGCACAAGTTCGTGGATGGGCAATATGAGTGCTGGAATGCGCTGCGCCCGGCGCTGGCGGAGCATGGGATTCGGGTGCTCGGCATGCATGAATTGGACGCCGAGTCGCGGCGGTTTGTGGATGAGTATTGCGAAAAGGAACTGGACCCGCTGCTAACGCCGGTTACGGTCGATCCCGCGCATCCTTTTCCCCGGGTGATCAATAAAGCCTTGTGCCTGGGATTGCTGTTACGACGGCGGCGGCGCTCGGCGCTGACTTATACGGGAGTGGTCTCGGTACCGCGCAGCTTGCCACGCTTGGTGAGGCTGCCGTCGGAGAACACGACGGACTTCATTTTTCTTGCGGACCTGGTGGCGCATCACGCACAGAACATGTATCACGGGTACGACATTGTGGCGGCGGCGCCATTCCGCGTGACGCGAAACAGCAATCTGTATCTGCAGGAAGAAGAGGCGCGGAATCTGCTGGAATCGGTGCGCACGGAGTTACACAACCGGCGCAAGGGCGACGCGGTGCGCATGGAAATCGAAGCCGGTGCCGATCCGGAAATGATCGAGCGTCTGCGAACCGTGTTTGAGCTTGATTCGTGGCAGGTATTTCCGGTCAATGGTCCGGTGAATCTGTCGCGGCTGTTTAATGTGTACGAGCAGACGGGGCGGCCGGATTTGAAATATCGTCCGTTTGCCCCGCGGGAGTTGCGGCTCACGGCGAAATCTCAGAATCTGTTCGAGGAACTGCGGCGTCACGATATTCTGTTGCACCATCCCTACGACTCTTATGATGCGGTGGTTTCGTTTATTGAATCGGCGGCGGAAGATGAGCACGTGCTCTCGATCAAGCAAACGCTTTACCGCACCAACGAGCACTCGCTGATCGTCCCTTCGCTGATCGACGCGGCACAGCGGAAGGAAGTGACCGCGGTAGTGGAGTTGAAGGCGCGATTCGACGAAGCGCATAACATCCGCTGGGCGCGCGATCTGGAGGATGCGGGAGTGCAGGTGTTTCACGGCCTGGTGGGGTTGAAGACGCACTGCAAATTGTCGCTGCTGGTGCGGCGCGATCCGGATGGGGTGCGCAGCTACGCGCATATTGGGACGGGAAATTACAACGCCACCACGGCGCGGATCTATACGGACTTGAGTTTGTTCACGGCGAATCGGGAAATTACGCGGGCGGTGCATGACGTTTTCAGTTTTCTGACGGCGTACGCGGAGAATCCCAGCTATGAGCCGCTGCTGGTGGCGCCGCTCGATCTGGCAGAGAAGACGATTGCGCTGATCGATCGCGAGGCGGAGCACGCGCGGCAGGGGCGGCCGGGACGGATCATCGCCAAAATGAATGCGCTGCTCGATAAGAACGTGATCCAGGCGCTGTACCGGGCTTCGCAGGCGGGAGTGGAAACCGATTTGATTGTGCGCGGCATCTGCGCTTTGCGGCCGGGAGTGCGGGGACTGAGCGACCGAATCAAAGTGCGGAGTATTGTAGGACGGTTTTTGGAGCACAGCCGGATTTATTACTTTGGCAATGCGGGCGAGGAAGAGATTTATATCGGCAGCGCCGACTGGATGCCGCGCAATCTTTACGAGCGCGTGGAAGTTCTGGTGCCGTTGCGCGATGAATTCATGCGCGAGCGGGTGCGTCACGAAATTCTCGATTCTTTATTGGCGGATAATCGGAAGGCGCGCATTTTGTTGCGGGACGCGACTTACATCCGGGCGTGGCAGCCGATGCACGGGAAACGGAATCGTAAGGCGCCGACGGGCGCGGCGGCTTTCAGCGCGCAGGATTATCTGATCAGTGTGGCGGAGGGAAAGCAGTCGAATGCGGCCCCGGTGCCGGCTCCGGCGAGGAAGCGCAGGGTTCCGGTGGGAAGGGAAAGATAATTTGCAATGATTATTTATTTTCTGCGTCATGCCAGCGCCGGGGAACACCTGCTGAATCCGAAAAAGGACGAGAAGCGCGCGCTCGACAAGGAAGGCATCGAACAGTGCGGGTATGTGGGGCGAGCCCTGGCTGCGATCGATGCACAGGTGGATGTGATTATTTCCAGTCCGCTGAAACGCTGCACGCAGACGGCTTCGCTGGTGGGTAACGAAATGAGTTATGAGGGCAAGCTGCAGATCGATGCCGGACTGCGTCCGGGGGCGAGTTTTGCGGATTTCCGCAAGCTGCTGGAAAAGTATGCGGGGCAGGAATCGATCATGGTGGTGGGACATAATCCCAACCTCAGCCAGTTTCTGGGAACGGTGATCAGCGAGTCGGGATGTGAAGCTTCGGTCGAATTGAAAAAGGGTGCGGTGGCGCGGGTCGACATGCGGCGCAGTTCAGGGACGCTGCAATGGTGTTTGACTCCGAAGGCGCTGCGCACGCTCTACACGGCCGCGGTGGAGAGTTCGCGGCCAAACACTTCGCGAAAATAAGGGGCGTCTTTCTCGATCGCCCAGAGTTCTAAATCCACTCCCATACGGCGGCGAGGCACCAGCGCGAGGTGTACCTGCGCGGCCCGGTGGCTTACCCGAACTCTTTGCACGGCGCGGCTGCGGCCAAGATTTAAAGCCCGCGCGAGACGCAAAAGCATGATCGCTTTCTGCACTCCGGGGCGATCGGCGGGATCGAGGGCTTTGATCGGAGCTTCGTCCAAGGCGGGGCGCGACTTTCCTAAATAGCGGGCGATGGCGGCGATTAAACGGCGCTGCTGCGGGGTGTAGCCGAGGATCTCCGAGTTCGAAATGATGTAATAAGTGTGGCGGTGATGGCCGTTGCGGTTGAGGTAGTCTCCCACCTCGTAAAGCATGGCGGCGGCGGAGAGCCACTCGCGGAATTCCGGAGCCAGGCCATGCACTGACCGGAGCGCCGAGAACAGGAACATGGCGGATTCACGCACGTCGAGGGCATGCTTCATATCCACGCGATAGTGAGCCACGGCTTTGGTGATGGAGTCCCAGCGTTCCGATTCGATTTGCCTTCCGGAGCGCGTGCTGCGGTCATGCTCGGCAGCCATTTGGGCTAAGAGGCCGTCGCGCAAGCCCAGCGGAGAATAGCGAAAGCCTTTCAGATGGAGGCGGTCGATCAGTTCGTGATAGACCATGGCGCCGGCGACGACGATTTCCGCGCGCCGGAGGCCGATGCCTTCGATCTTTCTGCGCTCATCCACGGGCATGCGAGCCAGGCGTTTGGCGAGTCGCGTCATCTCCGCGCGGGAAACGACCAGGCGCTGGCGGCTGCCGTTCTTGCGCAGGTTGCTGGCGGCGGTGGCCAACGCGTCGGCAGTTCCGGAGGTGGCGATTACATTTTTCACCTTCGCCGAGATGACGCGCGATGCGACGCGGTTGACTTCGCGGGCGATGAATCCCTGCAGCCGTTTGAGTTCGCCCTTGCGCGGCGGATCGTGGCGGAGGAATTCGTCGGTGAGACGGACGGCGCCTAGCGGGAGACTTACGGTCTCGCGGATTTGACCGCGTGCGGAGACGGTGAGTTCACAGCTTCCGCCGCCGAGATCCATCATTAAGGTAGGAGAATTGTCGGCGCGAAGGTTGGAGACGATGCCCAGGTGAATCAGACGGGCTTCTTCCAAGCCGGAGATAATTTCGACGGTCCAGCCGGTAGCGGAGCGCACCCACTCCAGAAAGGCTTGGGAATTGCGGGCGTCGCGGAGGGCGCTGGTGGCGACGACTCGGACGGGGTCGGTGACGACCTGTTGTGTGGCGCGGTGAAAGCGGCGCAGGACCTTGACGGTTTCGGCCATCGACTCCGGGGTGAGGAAGCCGGAGCGGAAGACGCCTTCTCCGAGGCGAGTGACTTCGCGGTCCTCGTGAACCTGGCGAAGATGGCCCCGCGTGAGGCGCGCGATCTTCAGGCGAACGGAGTTGGAACCGATATCAACCGCGGCAAAGGTTGGCATGAGGCAAGGAAAACAGTTTACATGCCGAATGGTGGTGAGTCATCAGAAGATGAAGGTAAGGCTGAAAGAACGACCGGCAAATAATGAGCGACGACGAAACTCCAGGCGATCAGGCCGCGGATACCGTCTTGCGGCTTGCTTCCACAGGCGGCGCAGGAACGGAAGGCCTGGCTGGGGGATGGGAGTCCGTCTCTCGTTTGCCTCGCATCTGGGAGAGGACGGCGACGGCATGACGATATTTTGCTCCGGTGACATTGTGGAGTTCGGCGACGAGGGGCGACTCGCGGACGTCGCCGAGATTCTGGTTGGCAGTTTGGGTGAGGGTGAGCCAATCATGCCAATCGCCGGAGGCGTCCTGTATGCGCTTGAGTTCTGCAATAAACTGCTCGGCTTCTGGGGAGGGAGTTGCAAACTCGGCTGCGTAGCGAGCTCGCTTGCTGAGGATGCGGTATTGGTGGAGCACGGCTTCGGTGAGCGGTTGGGCGGCGGAGTCAAGGCGTTGCAGCATTCGCCGGGCGACAGCCAAAGGATCGCGGCAGGCTTCGGGATTAAAGCGCTTGGCGGCGCGCTTCAGGCGCTTGCGAATTTCGCGGACGGTGGTTTCATCGACCGCCTTGCGGAGTTTCTTTTCCTGCTGGCCGCGAAGTTCGATCAATTGATTGACCAGTTGGGTCTTGCGCCGCGGCTCCTGTGGAACTTTCAAGCTGCGCAGGGCAGCGGATTGAACATCGAGATCGCGCACTTTTCCTGCACGTTTGCGGATACGGCTCAATAGTTTGAGAAGCTTTTTCTCATTGCGGTCGAGCTTGGAAGAAAGTTCACCGAGCAGTATCTGAAGGCGGCGCGTGCCGGTGCGGAAGCGGTGCACACTTTCCGCCTGAGGCTTCGAAGAGAGCTTGATCAGGTCCCGTTCAAGCTTCCGAAAAACCTCGCGGCTGCGCTTTGGATCGATCGACATAGAATAGATGGATCGAATTGGAAGAAGAAAAATACAGGCTTATCTGCGAAAAGGCAATGCCGAAAAGCTTGGTTATTTTAACATCCTGTTAACAGGATTCTGCTAGGGTGGAGGGGAATGGCTTTGCCCGCCCCACCCCGGCCTGATATGCCATCCTCGCAACCCATTGAAACGAATAAAGTTAGCGAAATCCCTTCGGCGGGGAGGCGGTCGGCGCATTCTTCCTGGGCAAGGGGAGAGACCGGCGACAAAATCTTCCAATTCGCCATGCTGGGGTGCGGTCTGGCGGTGCTGGGAACGCTGGCGCTGATCGTCTATGAACTGGTGTTGCGCTCCGGGCCTTCCTGGCACGCGTTTGGATTTAAGTTTTTTGCCGGACGCGATTGGGATCCGGTGAATGAACAATTCGGCGCGTTGCCTTTCATTTACGGAACCCTGGTTTCATCGCTGTTAGCTCTGATTATTGCGGTGCCACTGGCGGTTGGAGTGGCGGTATTCACCACGGAAATGTGTCCCAAGGTGCTGCGCGGGCCGCTCTCGTTTTTTGTGGAATTGCTGGCGGCCATTCCAAGCGTGGTTTACGGATTGTGGGCGATTTTCGTGCTGGTGCCAATTCTGAGCAACTATGTTGAACCTTTCCTGTCGCGCACGTTAGGCTGGACCGGATTTTTCACGGGGCCGTCTTACGGGATCAGCATGCTGGCGGCGGGAATTATTCTCGCGATCATGATCATTCCTATTATTTCTTCGATCACGCGCGAGGTGCTGATGGTGGTGCCACAGCACCAGCGGGAGGCGGCACTGGCATTGGGCGCAACGCGATGGGAAATGATCCGCATGGGAGTGCTGCGCAATGCGCGGGCGGGAATTATGGGCGGCATCATCCTGGGCCTGGGACGAGCTCTGGGAGAAACGATGGCCGTAACCATGGTGATTGGAAACCGGCCGGAGATTGCGAAGTCGCTGTTTGCGCCGGGATACACCATGGCGAGCGTGCTGGCCAATGAGTTTAGCGAGGCTACCGGAGACTTGAATCTGGCGGCTCTCATCGAGATTGGGTTGGCCCTGTTTCTGGTAACAATTGTGGTTAACGCTCTGGCGCGATTGCTGGTGTGGACGGTTACGCGCGGGCAGCCTGCGAGGGCGAATGCCTGAAAGCGAAAAGACTTCTACTCGGAATCCTGTGCCGCCGATCGCTCTGCGGCGACGGGTTACCGACCATGTGATGACTGGTGTGGCCGTGCTGACGGTCGTCCTGGTGTTGGTGCCTTTGTTCGCGATATTTGCCTATCTTGTTTACCGGGGAATCGGGTCGATCAACTGGGCTTTTCTGACGCAGACGCCGAAACCCGTGGGTGAGTCGGGCGGGGGGATGGCGAATGCGATCGTGGGCTCCGGATTCATTCTGGCTCTGGCGAGTGTTCTGGGAGTTCCGCTGGGAGTGGGAGCCGGTATTTACCTGGCGGAGTATGGCCGGAACCGCTTGGGTGATGCGATTCGCTTTACGGCCGACGTGCTGAACGGCGTGCCTTCGATCGTTATTGGGATTGTGGCTTACTCCATTGTTGTTCTTTATCAGAAACATTTTTCCGCGCTGGCTGGCGGAGTGGCGCTGGCCATCATGATGATTCCCACGATCACGCGCACCACGGAAGAAATGCTGCTGCTGGTGCCGCGGGCGTTGCGGGAGGCGGCTTATGGGCTGGGCATTCCGCGCTGGCGGACGACGCTCTCGATCACGCTGCGCACCGCAACCTCTGGAGTGATTACGGGAATCATGCTCGCCTTTGCCCGGGTGGCGGGAGAAACCGCGCCGCTGCTGTTTACTGCCTTTGGAAATCAGTTCTGGAATCTGCGTGTAAACCAGCCCACCGCCGCGTTGCCGCTGCAGATATTCAACTACGCCATTTCTCCCTATGACGAGTGGCACCGGCAGGCGTGGGCGGGAGCGCTGGTGCTGATTATTCTCATTGTTAGCGCGGTCGCGGCAGTGCGTTTCGCCGTGCGCCGTGGAACCTTCGGAGCCGCATAGTCTATGGGCGTTGGCATCCAGGTCGAAAAGCTGAACGCGTGGTATGGCAAGACGCAGGCGCTGTATGACATTCAGCTGGCCGTGGCGGCCAACCACGCCACGGCATTGATTGGACCCTCGGGCTGCGGCAAGTCGACATTCATTCGGTGCCTGAATCGCATGCATGAGACGATTCCCGAGGCGCGGGTTACGGGGAGCGTTCGCATCGGAGAGATTGACGCTTACAACGGAACTTCGGCCACGCAGTTGCGGCGGCGAGTAGGGATGGTTTTTCAAAAGGCGAATCCGTTTCCAACGATGTCGATTTACGATAACGTGGCTTCCGGATTGAAGCTGAACGGATTTAACGACCGGCGAAAGCTGGACGAGATCGTACACGGGTCGCTGGACTCCGCCGCGCTCTGGGATGAGGTAAAGGATCAGCTCCACAAAAAATCAGGCGCTAGTCTTTCGGGGGGGCAGCAGCAACGGCTCTGCATTGCACGGGCGCTGGCGGTGGAACCGGAGGTTCTGCTGATGGATGAGCCCTGCTCGGCGCTGGATCCGATTTCCACCGGAAAGATTGAAGAGTTGATCTTTCAGCTCAAAGAGCGGTATACCATCGTAATTGTGACGCATAATATGCAGCAGGCGGCGCGCGTTGCCGAATTCACCGGCTTCTTTCTGCTGGGCAAGATGATCGAGTTCGACAAGACGGAAAAAATCTTTACCAAACCGTCCCACAAGCGGACGGAAGACTACATCACGGGCAGATTTGGATAAGGCAGAGCTGGATAAGAAAGGCTCGGATAGGAAAGGTTCGGATCATGCGCACGCGCTTTCAGCAAGGGCTCGACGATCTACGGCAGAAGTTGCTCCGCATGGGGGGGCTGGCGGAGCAGGCGGTGGATCGCGCGCGCCAGGCCTACATTGACCGCGATCTCACGCGTTGCCAGATGGTTCTCGAGGGCGAGAGTTTGATCAACACTTCCGAACGGGAGATCGACGAAGCCGCCTTCGACTTGCTGGCGATGCAGCAACCCATGGCGGTGGATCTGCGGTTTATCCTCGCGGTGACCAAGATCAATTCCGATCTTGAACGCGTGGGCGATCAAGCGGTGAATATCGCCGAGCGCGTGATGGACATGACAGATCTTCCGGCAGTTGATTTGCCGGTGGACATTGCGCGCATGGGCGCGGCCGTGAGCGCCATGGTGCGGCGGGCGTTGGAGTCATTCATTGAAGGCAAAGTGGAACTGGCTCAGGCCGTGCTGGAAATGGACAACGTGGTGGACCGCATGAAGGACGATGCGTTCATCCAACTGGTGAAGACGATGAACCAACGTCCTGACGTGGTGCGGCAGGCGCTGGATGCGCTGCTGGTGGCGCGCAATCTGGAGCGCGTAGCGGACCACGCTACGAACATTGCGGAGGACGTCATTTTCTGGGTGCAGGGGGCCGATGTGCGGCACAATGTTGGTGCGGAGGAGCATCCCGAGCACTCATCCGGGAACGAGGGCACTTCGCGCGCGTCGGGAATNNGCTGAAGGCCCTTGCCTGGGATTGATCGGAGGCCTCGGGGTCGGAGCGACCATTCACTATTATCAGGCTCTGGCCAAGGCGCATGCGCGACGCCAAAAACCGCTTCACCTCTTGATGGTGCATGCGGATATGCAGAAAGTCCTCGGCCATGTGCAGGCCAAGCAACTGGGAGATTTGGCGGAGTATCTCGTTACACTCATCGGCCAGCTAAAGGATGGCGGAGCTAATTTAGCAGCCGTGAGCGCCGTAACACCTCATCTGTGTATCGAAGAGCTGGTTGCGAAATCGCCGCTGCCGTTGGTAAATCTTCTGCAGGTAGCCCGCGAATCGATTTTGGGGAAGCGCATCGCTCTGTTCGGAACCCGGTTTGTCATCGAAACGGACTTGTTCGGTACGCTGCAAGGGAAAAATACTGTCCGGCCGCGGGCGGAGGAAGTGGATCAAATCCACGAGGCGTACGTGCGAACCGCCGCGCGGGGCGAAGGCGCGAAAGAAGAACGTCAGGCCTTAGCTTTTCTGGCACATACCCTGATTCAACGTGAGGGACTGGAAGCGATTGTGTTTGCGGGAACGGATCTGGCTCTGCTTTTCAATCCATCGAATACGACGTTTCCGTTTATCGACTGTGCTCAGCTGCACATCGACGCGATCATGAAAAGAGTATTTCCTTGAATGCAGACATCCAGTTCGAGTTTGTGTTTCTGCGGGTCTGGTAGTGGTCAGTTTGAGACCCATCCCGCTTTGACAAGTACTTCGAGCGCGACATCGGTCAACGAGCGATTCTCGTTGTCGACAGCAAAGTCCTCTAGGCGCGCGCTGTCAAGGATAGCGTTCAATTTCGCAACCCGAGCAACAGATTCCCGCTGCGATATCCCCAAGTCACGTGTCTGTACGCGTTGCTTCATCACCTCGATGCTCGCGGTAAGACGGCAGACGGCCGTGTTGAAGGCCGGAATGATGTCGCGACAGAGTTTCAGTTGAGCGCCGTCTTCGATTGCGCGTGCCACCAAGAATCGCTGCACTCCCAAGGCGGCATAGTTCCTGCAGATAGACCGAAGGTTGTCATACATCACGCCATCGCTGCGGGCTGCGGACGGAAGATGAGCGAGGCCGAGCACATCCAGGTCGATTGCCGCGTGGACAATTCGGCGTTGGGCAAGAATATCCGACGCTTCGCACAGGACAGCTGTTTTGCCGGCTCCCATCGTACCCGTGATGATCAGCAACGATTCCGTAAGCTCTCCCTCGCTCTTGATCCTTTCATGCTTTCATAGCCAGCGCGAAGGGAAAACAGTCGAAATGACTCACCAGGCCGAGTCTTCATCCTTTGACCGCAGCTTGCCGCCTGGATTACGCTCATCATTATTTACTTCATCGTTTGGCCGATCAAATTCCGCGGAGGTCCCGTGATCCGATTCTCCTGCATTATTCTTCTGTCCGCGTTTCTCGCCCTGCAGATTGCAGTTGCGCCCGCTCAGGAACCCAAGCCAGGCCCTTCATCGATCCCACTACCCACCAGTAAGACACTGATGACGCCGTCGCCAGGGCGCATTGCCAGCACCAACAGCTTTCCGGCGACTATCGCGCTTAGTCCGGATGGACGCTACGCGGCGCTGCTGAATGATGGGTATGGAACGCAGGAGACGGTGGGGACGCAGTCGATTGCAGTGCTCGACCTGAAGACGAATCAGCTGGCCGATTATCCCGACAAGCGATTCGGGGAGGAGGTGCATCAGAGTTACTTCCTTGGACTGGTCTTTGGGTCTGATGGAAAACATCTTTACGCTTCGGTGGGTTCGATTACAGATCCGACGGGACAGAAAGCTGGAGATACGGGCAACGGAATTGCGGTTTACGGGTTTGCCCGTGGCAAGGTGGTGGCGGAGCGATTTGTTGCAATCGAACCACAGGCGCTCGATGCGGGGAAAAAGGTCGCGATCGCTTTGCAGAAGACTCCGTCCGGGACCGCGATTTCTTATCCGGCGGGGCTGGCGCTGATTTCTAGTGGTGGCCATGATCGGCTTCTGATTGCGAATGATCTCTCTGACAATGTGGTGCTGCTGGATGTGGCGAGCGGCAAGGTGCTTCAGCGCTTCGACCTGAGTACGAATAGTCTAGTGCCTTCGTCATTTCCTTACACGTGCGTGGCCACGCGCGATGGACGGCGCGCGTGGTGCAGTTTGTGGAATGCATCGCGCGTGGCGGAACTGGATCTGACTGAGGGGAAGGTTGTTCGCTGGATCAAGGTGAAGGAGCCGAATGATCCGATTGCGCCGGGATCGCATCCTACGGCGATGCTGTTGAGTGCGGACGAAAAGCTTCTTTACGTAGCCCTGTCGAACGTGGATGCGGTCGCGGCAGTTTCGACCGCGAGCGGGCAGATCGTCACCTTTCTTAGCAGCACGGTTCGCCATGAAGAGTTCGCCGGGACTTATCCCAGCGCGTTGGCACACTCCGCGGACGGAAAGCGTCTCTTTGTGGCCGACGCGTCCGCCAATGCGGTAGCAGTATTTGATATCTCGACACTGAATCCGAATGCGACGGGCGAGCCCACCACCTTGGCCGCTCTGGGTTTCATCCCCACCGACTGGTACCCCAGCGCACTCGCCGTTCACGGCGACGATCTCCTGATCGCTACTGCGAAGGGCGAAGGCACGGGCCCGAACAAGGGGATGGGCAAGACTGCATACGAGGTCAAACACCAGGCACATCCTTACATTGCCACCTTGCTCCGGGGATCGATCGCGCGGTTGAACATTCCCTCGACTCTCGACAAGCTCGATGAACTTACACGAACGGTCGAGAACGATAACCTGCTGCATAACGATCCCGGGACGATTCAGTTCGCAGGGGGCAAGAATCCGATCAAGCATGTGATCTACGTCATAAAAGAGAATCGCACGTACGACCAGATTCTGGGCGACCTGAAGACGGGTGACGGCGACCCGTCGTTGACCATGTATGGGGCTGACATCACTCCGAACGAGCACAAGCTGGCGTTGCAGTTCGGCGTGCTGGATAACTTTTACGACAGCGGAGAAGTTTCGGGCGACGGACATCTGTGGTCGACTGCGGCCATCACCAGCGATTACAACGAAAAGACGTGGCAGATTGCCTACCGCGGCAAAGAGCGGACCTATGATTTCCAGGGCACGGTGGCCGATGAGTATCCGCTGGAGCATAACGAGGCGGATATCGACGACCCTTCTACCGGATTTCTCTGGGATAACCTGGCGCGGCACGGACTGAGTTATCGCGATTATGGCGAGTATGTGAATGCCGTGTGGTGCAACAAAACCCGCAAGGCATCGACGCCCAAGCAGGGCACTCCTTCGGCGCAAGAATCAACTTGCTCGCGCACTGAACTTCACCAGGGTGATGCTTTGCCGCCGAATGTGGGAGATCCGCATGGCGGCGCGAGTCCGTTCCCGTGGGCGGTACCTCTGTTTAACCGCGTCAGGCCCACCAAGGCGGTGCTGCGCGATCACTTTGACCCGCTCTATCCCGATTTCAACACCGATTATCCCGACCAACTTCGCGCCGATGAGTTCCTCAATGAATTCGCGGCCTACGCGCGCGCCCGCGAAGAAAACGAATCCTCCGAGTTCCAGCTACCCGCCTTCGTCCTGCTCTATCTGCCCGACGATCACACCGGGGGCACGCGGCCTGAGCGGCCGCGCCCAGCGGCCGCGGTGGCCGACAACGATCTGGCGCTGGGGCGCGTGGTGGACGCGGTCTCGCATAGTCCTTACTGGGATGACACGGCAATCTTTATTCTTGAGGACGATGCGCAAAACGGCGGGGACCATGTGGACGCGCACCGCTCTATAGCCTTCGTGGTGAGCAAATATTCGCCGGGCACGGCGGCCGAAACCTTCGTTGACCACCGCTTCTACACCACGGTCAACCTGGTTCACACGATGGAGATGCTGCTGGGCTTGCCGCCGATGAATCAAAACGACGCGTATGCTCCGGCGATGGGGCCGATGTTCTCCGGCGAAGGCAAACAGGCCGCATTCGAGGCGGACTACCGCAATCTGAAGAACGGTCTCATCTACGAGACGAACAAGCGGGATGCTCCGGGAGCAAGTGAATCGGCGAAGATGGATTTCTCGCGGCCTGACGCGGCGGGTGCGGAGCGTCTGAATAGAGTTCTGTGGCGCGATCAAAGAGGAGATGCGCCCGCACCTGCGCCGAGGCACACCGTGTTTCCGGCGGGAGGCGATGAGTAGCGGCCGGGGGTGCAATCCAGAATGGGAAAATCCTAACTAATTAATCAAATCGGGATTCCGCCCGGTTTGTGAACCGATTCTATTTATTGCCGATAGATTCCGCATGAGCACTCCTGTGCGGGAGGCGCGGACTGCCGTGATGATCGTGGTGGAAGTATCGTGGGACAATCCTGGGGGAAAAGTGCGGAGCATTTCCGCGCGGATGGAAGACAAGTCGCTGAGCGGGGCTTGTCTTCGGGTGAAAACGCCAATCGACTTGGGAGCGAAGCTGAGGATTCGGTCGCGTTTCGAACAATTCTCGGGGGTGGTGAGGTACTGCCGGCGTGAGAACTGGGATTATGTGGTGGGGATTCAGCGGGAAAAGACGGATAGTCAGTCGACCAGCGCGCCAGCAGGGACAGATGTACAGGTGAAAAGTACAGAAGCTGCGGCTTCCGATGGGGCGCAGACTAAGGTGCAAAGCTTGTCGCAGGCGCACGAGGATACGGTAATGAAAGTGCCCGCTATGAAGCTGGTGGAAGTGGAGCCGGTGGTGCCGGCGGCGAACCGGGCTGCGGCCATGTTTCCCCGTGGGATCCATCGCGAAAGGGACGGGGAAATTGGTCGCGGGATGGCTGGCCGCGAAATGGTTCATCGCGAGCGGCTGGGTCCTTCGCAGGGCGAAGACTTGGGGAGGGCTCGGCGAGCGGGGAGCCGAAGCACATCGCGAGCGAAGGCTAGGGAAGTCCCGAAGGAGAGGAAATCTATGGCACGCAAATGGCTCGAACTGGCACCCTGGCAAAAGAGGCGGGAGGGCCAGATTGCAGGCGCCGGAAACAATGGAGGCGGGGACGGAAAGAGCGCTAAGGAGAATCTCATGTTCGAAGAAACAGCATCTGCGAACAAGGCTGCGGGGGAGGACGAATCGGCGGGCACTGGCGGCTTGCAGGCGGAGCTGTTGCCGATGGAAGAGATTTACCGCGCGGCCGGGATCATGAGTCCGCAGAAAGGATATAGCATTCCCAAAGTGTCCGAGATGATCAATAGCGAGCACCTCCGGGGGCTGTCAAAAGAGATGAGGCGCGCCGCTGTGCTGATGGCTCTTGAGGCTGCGGGCATGTCGATCGAGCGAGTACAAGAAGACGCGAAGACCCGTCAGGGAGCTCTGGAAGCTTACGAGGCAGAACAGAAGAAGCAGGTTGAGGCGGCGTGGGCGCGGAAGGTGGACGAAAATGTTCAGATTCAGGAAGAGCTAGAGAGGGTTAAGGCACAGTACATGGTGCGCGTCACTCGGAACCTGGACGGAATGGCGAGGGAGAAAGCTATTTTTGAGAGTTGGGTGGCGGTGAAGCAGCAAGAGATTGAAAAGATCGCGGAAGTTGTGGACCTGTGTGCGAAACCGGAGGCCGTCGAGCGGGTCAGCGCTCTACTGGCAAAAGCTGCTGCGGCGGGCGCTGGGGAGCCGGGATCTGCGTTACCAGGATCTGCGCCACCGGGATCTGCGCAATCAGGATCCGCGCCGCCCAAGGTTTAGTTGCGTGCTGAGAGTAAAGCCCGAAGCCGAACTTGGCCTGCGCTAGCCCGGGCTTTACACTAATAGTGTGAAGATTGCGCTGGGACAGATTAATCCTACGGTCGGAGATTTCTCCGGCAATGCGGCAAAGATCATTGAGTTTTCGCGGCGCGCGCAAACCGGGGGCGCGGGGCTGATTCTTTTTCCCGAACTATCCGTATGCGGATACCCGCCGCGCGACTTAGTTGAACGGCCATCGTTTGTTGCGCGCAATCGCGAGACCGCCGAGCAGATTGCCGCTGCGACCCGCGGCATGGCCGTGATCTGCGGGCTGGTCACTCCGGCGGAATCCGAAACCGGCAAGTCTGCGATGAATTCAGCGGCGCTGTTGCAGGAGGGCAAAATTGCCTTTCTGCAGTCGAAGATGCTGTTGCCGACCTACGACGTCTTCGACGAGATGCGCAACTTCGCTCCGGCGAAAAGTCAGCAACTATTTCCGCTTTGCGGCAATCGCGTGGCGCTGACGATTTGCGAAGACGCCTGGAACGACAAGCTATTCTGGCCCAAGCGCCTGTATACCATTGATCCTATCGACGCGCTGGTTCGAGCCGGGGGCGATCTTGTTCTGAACATTTCGGCGTCGCCGTTCTGGATTGGCAAGCGCGAAGTGCGCCGCGACATGCTGGCCTCGATCGCGCGGCATCATAAAGTTCCGGTTGCGATGGTCAACCAAGTTGGAGGCGATGACAGCCTGGTCTTCGATGGCTCCAGTATCGTTCTCAATGCGGAAGGGAACATCATCGCGCAGGGACGTTCCTTCGAAGAAGATCTCATCTACTTCGACTCGACGAAGCTTACGGGCGACCTTCACGAGCAGATCGAGGGCGAAGAAGCCAGCGTGTACGGCGCGCTGGTCCTGGGCACGCGCGATTATATCCAGAAGTGTGGATTCCGCAAGGCCATCATCGGACTCAGCGGTGGGATCGATTCGGCGCTGACGGCAGTCATCGCCGCCGACGCGGTGGGGGCGGAAAACGTGATCGGCGTAGGGATGCCGGGACCGTATTCCTCGCCGGGATCGATCGATGACGCGCGTGCACTGGCGAGCAATCTGGGGATTCGTTTTGAGCTACTCTCGATCAATTGCGCCGTGGAAGCGTACCGCAAGACTTTGAAGGAAGTGTTTGCGAATCAGAAGGAAGACGTGACCGAGGAGAATATTCAGTCGCGCGCGCGCGGGACGCTGCTGATGGCGCTCTCGAACAAGTTCGGCTGGCTCGTGCTGACGACGGGCAACAAGTCAGAGATGTCGGTCGGCTACTCGACCCTCTACGGCGATGCCGCGGGCGGATTCGCGGTGATCAAGGACTGCTCGAAGACGCGCGTTTACGAGCTGGCACGGCGGCGCAATCTGCTCGCCGTCCCACCCCCGATCCCGTCGTCGATCATCGAGCGGCCACCGAGCGCCGAGCTGCGCCACGACCAGCGCGACGAGGACACCCTTCCGCCCTATTCGGTGCTCGATCCGATCCTCGACGGCTACATCGAGAACGATCTCGGGCGCGAGCAGCTGATCCTGCGCGGCTTCGATCCGGCCGACGTCGACCGCGTGATCGCGCTCGTCGACCGGGCCGAGTACAAGCGCCGGCAGTACCCGCCTGGGCCGAAGATCAGCCAGAAGAACTTCGGCCGCGACCGGCGCCTGCCTATCACGAACCGGTGGCGGGAACCGCGCCCCTCCTGAGGGAAGCCCGACCCGCTGCGGGATGCAGTAATTACTGCGAAGGCTTCACAGTCTGCGCGGACTGTGAAGCCTTCGTGGAAACGGGTGACGGGAGGGTCTCAGCGGGCGGCCAGGCCCAGAAGCACGCCGTCGACCACGCGGGCCGCGAAATCGGCGTCAAGGGTGCTGTCCGCGGACTTCTCCTTGGCCAGGACCGCACCGGTCAGGGCGAGCAGCGCGACCTCGACGTCGGTGTCGGGCCGCAGCTCGCCCGTTTCGATACCGCGGCGGATGACCGCGCGCATGATGTCGCGCCGCGGCTCGACCACCGTCTCCTTGTACCGCGCCATCAGCCGCGGGTACTTCTCGCCCTCGCCGAGCAGCAGCGCGTAGCGGCGCGCCTTGCGCGGATCGCCCTTGTCCACGCACATCACGGTGAGCATCGCGACCAGGTCGTCCCGGACCGAGACACCGCTCGGCTCCGGGTACGGCGACTTCAGCGAGCCGAACGCGGCGAGCAGCAGCTCTTCCTTGTTCGGCCAGCGGCGGTAGATGGTCGCTTTGCCGACTCCGGCGCGGGCCGCGACGGCCTCGACGCAGACGCCCTCGAAGCCCTGCTCGCCGAACAGGTCGAGCGTCGCCTCGATAATCGCCTGCTCGGCCTGCTCGCTGCGCGGACGGCCGGGCTTGCCCGGGCGGCCCGGCTTGACGTGGCGGCGCGCCGCCACGT
>PLUI01000292.1 GCA_003164855.1 Acidobacteriaceae bacterium | reverse complement strand
GATCGAGCCGGCCCGAAAAGGGCCGGCTCGATGTTTTTCATGAACGCTTGGGAGGCGTTGTTTCGCTGGAGATTGTTCTCAAGAGGGTCAGGTCAGTTCTTCCAGGCTCCCAGCAGCCTGCGCACATCGATGAGTTGACCTAAGTGGTGGGCGTTGTGGTCGGCCAAAAGCAAAGCCTCGCGCAGAATGGTCTGGCCGTCGCCCCACGGAATGGCGGCGTACAGGTCAGTCTTAGGATTTTCAACCAACTCCTGCATGTTTTTCAGATCCTTACGGAATTCACGAATGCTTTTATCCCATGCGGCGGCACTCGGCGGAGCCTCCGTCTCAGGCCAGTAGCCCTCAGGCCACTTGGGCGATTTGTATTTGGGATTGCGGCTGAACTCAAGAATGTCCCACTGCGCAAGGCGAAGATGTTCGAGCAGCATCCACGCTGAATGAGGCAGCCCATCAGGCTTAACGCCGCGCAGGTTCTCGGGCATATCTCTTACGATATCGTCGAACCCGGCATGAGCTCCACGGCCGTTGAGCAGTTCAACCACATGTTCACGAAGCAGCTTGTCTGAGGATTTTGAAGATTTTTTCTTCACCACCATTTGATCCTTCTTTCCCTCTTTCAACTTAGGAGTTCGGTTATTCCAATCGAAGTCTGCGCTGCGGGTTCTGGTCCCTCGCCGCGGAGGACGCGTCCAATGCCGCGCACAATGCGGCGCATGGGGAGGACGCCCCGATCGTCCGCAAGAAATATTTCGCCGATGCGTCGGCCCCGGTAGTACCAGCGCTTGAGCAACGCAAGATGTTCCATGGTTTCGAGCGCGGACCCCGATTTCGCGGGCGGCAGCGAATCTAGAACCTGTTGCACACGCGATTCCATCGATTGAGACTTTGTGTGCTCGCCGGTTTGGATGCAAAATACGGCTGGTCCGGAAACCGCTCCCTGGTCGACACGGAGGAATGTAACCGATTCCGTGAGCTGGCAAGGTTGAATGATCAGCGCGGAAAGGCGATCGAGACGGCGAACGATTTCGGAGAGCTGACTTACCGCCGGCTTCAGTTTTTCCAGGCGGACGTGAATTGCGGCGGCATCTTCAAATGCGAGATTGGCCGAGGCAGCGTCGCGCTGAGCCGAAAATTCGCGGGCCAGAGAATCTCCTCCAGAATCGAAGTAGGCCTGCACCCGGTTCACTTCGGCGGAATACTCCTGGTCGGTGCAACCCTTGAAACACGGCGCCAGGCACATCTTCATTTCGGAATAGATGCAGCCGGGAAACTTAGGATCGGGATGTAGATCATCGACGCAGCGCCGCATCTTGAAAAAATCGAGCGAGTCGTTCATGAATTTCTCGGCAGCGGTGCGGGAGGGAAACGGCCCGTAGTACAGGTTGCGGCCGTTGAGGCGTCCCAGGCGCGTGGTGATGGAGGCGCGCGGATATTGGTTTTCGAGATGCAGCTTGACCAGCGGCGCGAAGCGAAAACGCAAGCGGTGGGAGTAAGTCTTGGGAAAAGTGGAGCGCAGGACTTTATAAAGAATGAATCCAGATTCAAAATCGGAGCCGGTCGGCGTGTACTCGATCCAACGCACGCGCTCGCGCAGATTGAGCTTCTTCGTGCGCTCGTCCACCGGGCCCAGCAGCCGTTGCAGGCGGCGGCGAAGGTTCGCAGTCTTACTGACGTAGGGCTCGGCCTGGGCATCGTCTCCGCGAAGCAAGAACACGGCCGGCGCGGCTGGAACGGCGGAAAAGATTTCCGCGTCCCGTTCGGGAGCGAATTCCAGGCGTTCGGTCAGCACGAATTCATTGTAAGCAAGCCTTTACCACAGAGTCACCCTTCGACTGCGCTCAGGGCAGGCTCCGACACAGAGAACACCCACGGCTGTAGTTCTGCGTGTCTTCGTGATTTTCGGGACTTGTTCCGCGAACCGGCAGGCTCACAGGCCACCGTGGAGCGCTCCGAAATGGCGAGCAAGGATTAACGACATGACCAGGATGCCCGTGCCGAGAACGACCACGTGGAGGGTCTTGCGCAGATCGAAACTGCCGACGCGACAGACGAGCAGATACCCGACGGCAAGGTTGAAGAGCCCCCACACGACATTGACCGTCGAGGAAGACAAGCCTACTCCCGGTGGTGATGCGAAGGGACTCTGGAAGGCATGCCCCGAAATTCCATTGCCGAGATGAGGCAGGGCATTAGCGAGGAATGTGCCCCCGAAGAAGTACGCCACATAGTGATACCAGCGCATTGGTACTCCCTTCTTGCTGAAGATTGTGTCGCAGCAAAACTACACGATAACGATTTAGCGAAAGCTGGCGCTGCGGAATGTCTGGCGGAAGTCGGCGCCCTCCATCTTGATGATGCGGCACATTTCGTGGAGACGGGAACGCATGCGTTCTCCGATGCGGTCGCCCAGGCTTTCCGGGCGAGCGACGCGGGAGGCAGATCCGCTTACGCCGGCGGCGGCCTGATCCTCGAAATTTGTCGTGATGATGGTGGTGCGGTTGTCGTTGTAGCGCGTGTTCAGGATCAGGCTCACCGTGTCCCAAACCCATTCCGTCGGCTTCACTGCACCCAACTCGTCGAGAACCAGAACGTCGGTCTCAAAGACAGGACGAAGAACATCCAGTTCGGTGGTTTGAACCGTGGCGTTATACGAATTCTGGATTTCTTTCAGCAGTTCCCGATAGTCGTAGAACAGGCAAGAAATGCCTTTGCTAAGGATGAGTTCTTTGGTGATCCCGACTGCCAGGTGAGTTTTGCCGGTGCCAATCTTGCCGATGATCAACAGCCCCGTGCCGTTGCGAGGGTCATACTCCTGCGCGAACTTGGCAGCGGACAGATGCGCGAATGCCAATGAGGGATTAGCCCCGGGAAAGTCCGTGGTATAGCTGGCAAGCTCGCAGTGTTCGTATCTCTTCGGAATGCGGGCCGCCGCCAGCAGAGTCTGGTTCCGCGTCCGCAACTGGCAATCGCAGCGCGTCACGCGGCGGTCTTTGGGCGCGCTGGGGCGCGCGGGAAGCGTCTTCCAGCCCGTACCTTCGCACAGGGGGCAAACCTCCGCTGCTGTCTTGACCACGTTCAAACTTCGCAAAACCTTTCCCGAGAAGACTCTATCGTTTGACTTTGCACCCTCAGGCCTCCTTCCTGCAAGTGTCAAAACCTGAGGGCCTGTGTACAACCTGTGAAGGCATGACGACGGCTGTGGAAGGATGAGGAAAAGCAGTGGCCAGTGGCTGGTGGTCAGTCAAAGGATTTATCCCTCATCGGTCGTGCTGGCCACTGATCACCGACCACTGGTTTCCTGCCGTCCAAAACCCGCTCCCTCAGCCCCAATCCGGGACCGGGGGGTGCGAAACAGGCTTCGGGCGCGGATTTTCACAGTTGACATTCTCCCCAGAGAGAGGAGAATACCTCCCATCAGGTTTCCCAACCCAGACACAAGCGTTTGTCCTCCCGGTATTGTGCTGGGTATGAACGAGACCTGCGAGGAGAAACTATGAATAAGGCCGATCTAGTTGATAAGATCGCCGGCGCTTGCGAGATCAGCAAAGCGCAGGCTACGACCGCGATTGACACTGCCGTGAGCAGCATTACTGGTGCGTTACGCAAAGGGGATCGAGTGGCATTGATAGGGTTCGGCACTTTCTCGATATCACAGAGAAAGGCACGGAATGGGCGCAATCCGCAAACCGGCGCCACCATCAAAATCGCAGCCCGCAAGGTCGCGAAGTTTTCCCCCGGGGCCGAACTGAAAAAAGCTGTTAACAAAAAGTAAGCTGAGAAATTCGCCATCACGAAGACGGCAGGGGGTCGGCCCTGCCGTTTTTGCTGCCGCTGAAATGCGATCAAAATCGGGCTTGCGGCTACAATGTCGTCAACATGATTGCCCATCTGCGCGGAACGTTGCTGTTCAAACATCCCAATCAAGTGGTTGTGGAAACCTCCGGCGTCGGCTACGAAGTAAACATCAGCGTGCCTACGTTTTCTGAACTGCCTGCAAATGGCTCGGAAGTTGCGCTGCACATCCACACTCACGTGCGAGAAGATTTGATTGCGCTCTATGGATTTCTTCGCCCAGCCGAGAAGCAACTGTTCGAGAAGCTGATCACGGTCAGTGGTATCGGGCCGAAGCTGGCCATTACTATTCTGAGCGGAATGGCCGCGAACGAAATGGCAGGCGCAATTCGCGGCAATGATCTGGCACGACTCACGAAGATTCCCGGGATTGGCAAGAAGACTGCCGAACGCATGGTGCTGGAATTGCGCGATAAACTGCCAGAGACGGCCGGAACCGCAGCCTCCACCGTTCCTGCGATTAGTGCGATGGAGGAAGATGTTTTGTCCGCACTGGTGAACCTGGGCTATCAACGGGCTGCAGCTGAGAAGGCACTGGCGAGCGCGGTGAAGAATGGGAAGAGCGATTCTTTTGATGCGATGTTCCGCGAAGCGCTGGCAGGACTTTCGAAATAATCGCTGGCGTCAAGGTAGTGCTGCAGGTTGAATTTAGAGGGCACTCTGTACTCTTTGCACGACGGATTGCCAGTCGCCGCGCTTGGGCTGACGAAAGAGGCGCAGCGTGGGATACCACGGGCTATCCTCACGCGCCTGGAGCCAGCGCCAGTCGGGCGCGAATGGCAGCAGCACGCAAGTTGGCACGCCGAGTGCGCCAGCCAGATGTGCCGTGGAATTGTCGATCGTCACCACCATGTCCATAGCCGCGATCTGCGCCGCAAATGTGTCGATATCCAGAAATTGATCGACCGAGCGATCGATGAAAATGGGTGAACCGGCAACTGCTGCCTGTTTCTCCAACTCGTTCTCCAACGCGTCGTGATCCCCATATTGCAGGCTGACCCATCGGATATCGGGACGCGCGAACAGCGGAGCCAACAACGACAGGTCGATGGAGCGGTTGCGACGCGTCTTCCGGTTGTTGGTGTGCCAGGCCAGCCCGACCAACCGTCTGCCATTGGAGTACATGGAGCGAAAACGCTCCGTTGCCACTGGATCGGCAACGAGGTAGGGCGAGGTGGTGGCGGCAAATGCTGCGTTGGAAGCCCGGAACAGGCCGGGCAGACTGCCGCTGGGCAGGTGTGCGGCAATATCGAGTTCCGAGTTGTTTTCCGGACCTTGCCCAGCCAGATCGCCGGAGACCACGTCAATGCCGGGAAAAGAACGGACGAAAAGAGGCTTGAGACGTGCGTCGCAATCCAGCACGCAGCGGTTACCAGTCCGGATCACATCCGGGATAAGACCCGCGAACATGATTTCATCGCCCACGCCTTGCTCGCGCCAGATCAGCAGACGTCCCGATGCCAGCTTCTCGCCTCTCCATAGCGGTTGCGGATAGGCCCGCATCGGTGTGTCGTGATCTTTGGTTTGCCACCGCCATTCAAAGTTCTGCCAGCCAGCGGCGAACTCACCTTGAAGCAATTGAGCCAGAGACTCGCTGAAACCGGCTTGTGCAAGGCCTGGTTGCAGAGCCCGCGCTAGTCTGTATTGCAAAAGCGCCTCATCCAGATTGCCTAAGGCGTGCAGGAGGCAGCCCGCGCTGTAGTGGGCCTTGGCGTAGCCGGGCTGAACGGCCAATACCTGCTCATAACATGCCATTGCGTCCTCCAGCTTGCCCTGCGCCTGGAGGGCATTCCCCAAATTATGTCGGGCCTCATATTTCTCCGGATTGACCGCCAGCGCCCGCTCATAACATGCCACGGCTTCATCAAACTTGTCCTGGGCTTGCAGCGCGTTCCCCAGGTTATAGTGCGCTTCGGCTAAATCCGGCCGGAGAGCGAGCGCATGCTCATAGCAAACCGCGGCATCCTCCCATTGTTCCCGCTCATAGAAAACGTTTCCCAAGTTATAGTGCGCTTCGGCTAAGTCCGGCCGGAGAATTACTGCACGCTCATAACATGCCGCAGCTTCCTCCAGCCCGCCTTGCGACTGAAAAACGGTGCCCAGATTGGAATGATAGGCAGCTTCTGCCGGGTTGATCGCAATTGCCCGGCAAATCAGCTCGACGGCGATCTCATGACCGCCGGCCTGGTATGCGACCATGCCGAGCAAATGCAGGCTGTCGGCATGATGGGTATCGATTGCCAGAATCTGACGGTAAATCTGCTCCGCCTCGGTCAAACGTCCGGCCTGGTGGTGCCGAAGGCCGTTCCTCAGCATGTCTTTAATTACTGGAGATGTGTTTTGCCCTCCAGTTCGAGCCCGCCCCTTCGCGAGAAGATGTTGATTGCGATTCATATAGCTTCAGCTTGCGGGGTCGACAGTTGAAATTCTGAGTAACCGCGCCACAAAGCGCGGCGGGGGAGGAAAGCAATGTTCGGAACGTGCCTCGCTTCAGGCCCAGTCCGAGAGAGATTTGTCCTCGTCCACCGTACCCAACTGTTCTTTTTGTTTCTTCCGGCTGCCGCGGTTGTGATTTTGCTGCTTCCGCCCTTCTTCGTGTGCCCCCAGTTGCACGATGCAGTCTTCTTCATCGGCCTCGCCAGCTATTTCAGAGGCAAACTCGAGTAGTTTCCTCCTGGTGCGCTCGATTTCCCGTTTAGCAGCGGCCTTGTCCGCAGCATAGAGAGCATCCAGTTGCGTGTTTGGATTGATCTGGTTGGGATGAATGTGCATAGCTGCGCTCCTTCGTACAGAAATCCGCGGAGCCGTCAGCCGCCGGTGCGCTCCTTGGAATGTTGGAGTTCATTGAGCAACCGACGTGCCGAAAATATCTCCGCAAACCTGAAGCGAGCCCTAAGTGCGGCTGTCCGCCCGGTCTCGGCCTCCGCCTTACCTCAGCCCCGCCCGAAAATGTATAGTGAGGATTGCTATTTTGACGTCAGGGAGCGATTGCGTGCCCCCAAGTTGGGTTGTGCCGCCGACAACCTTCCAAATGAGGGCAATGCTAATTTGATGTGGCTGGTTCTATATATCGTGTTGGGCGTGGCTGTAATCGGCACTTTGTCTTCGGCCGTATTTCTTGGCCTCGCAGCAGTGGGGGTCCTGCGCTTTCACAGGGACGCGCGGCGGCAACTCCGCTCGATTCCTGACGACGCGCACCTGCCTCCAGTTTCCGTGCTCAAGCCGGTGCATGGTTTGGAGGCGCAACTCAAAGAGAATATCGAGAGCTTCTTCCGGCAGGATTATCCCGACTACGAGATTTTATTTGCCGCGGATGAAGCCGATGATGCGGCGCTCGCAGTGGTCCGCGAAGTTTGCGCTCGCTATCCGCACATCCGGGCCCGCATTCTGGTGACCGGAACGCCGTGGCCGAACCCGGTGGTCTATAACTTTCATTGCATGGCAGAGGCGGCTGCGCACGAAATTCTGGTCACGACGGACAGCGACGTGGAGGTTGATCCGCGCTATCTGCGCGAGATTGTGCCGCCCTTGCTTGATCCGCAAGTAGGCATGGTGACGTGCGTATATCGCGGCAAGAATGCGGCGGGATTCTTCTCCGGCCTCACGGCCATCGGTATGTCGGTGGAAATGACGGCGGGAGTGCTGGTGGCGAATCTGCTCGAAGGCATGAAGTTCGGATTAGGGCCGACGACCGTGGTCCGCAAGGATTCGCTGGCCAGCATCGGCGGTTACACGGCGTTGAAAGATTACATTGCCTACGACTTTGCTGTCGGCAATCTGATCGCAAGGGCCGGCTACCGCGTCGTTCTCTCCGGCCACGTCATCGATCATGTGGTGAATCAGAAATCGTTCCGCCGCATGTGGCAGAACCAGTTGCGCTGGGCGCAAACCACGCGCTATTCGCGTCCTAAGGGCCATTTCGGAAGCGGGCTGATTTTCTCTATGCCTTACGGCCTGCTGGGATTCATCTCTTGCGCGCTCCTTGGTCACTGGGGCTTGGCAACTCTCCTGCTATGTGCGGCGGTGCTGAACCGCCTGGCCGAAGCGTGGCTCGTAGGCTGGACTGTAGTTCGAGATCCGGAAATACGGCGCGCCCCTTGGCTCTATCCGCTACGGGACTTGCTCGGCTTTGCGGTGTGGTTCGCCAGTTACCTGAATCTGCGCTATGTTTGGCGCGATAGCCGCTTCGAACTGAAAGGGACGCGAATCGCATTGCGGCAGACATCGTCGGATGGCAGGTAGTTTTTCTCCAGATCCGAATCTATCTTGTCTATTTCATGTGGAGGTTTTATTGCGCGTTTTAGTCACGGGTGCGGCTGGGTTTATTGGCAGCAATCTGGTAGATCGCCTTCTTTCCGCGGGGCACAGCGTGGTAGGGTTCGACAACTTGTCGACGGGGCAGCGGCGATTCCTGGAAAGTGCGATGAATCACCCTCGGTTCACTCTTCATGAGGCAGACTTACTGGACCGGGAGAGTTTGGCGCGGGCGATGCCGGGAGCGGAACTCGTGGCCCACTTCGCCGCGAATGCGGACGTACGCTTCGGCATCGAGCATCCACGAAAAGATCTGGAACAGAACACGATCGCGACCTGGAACGTACTAGAGGCCATGCGCGAACACGGTTGCAAGCGGATCGTATTTTCATCGACCGGTTCGGTCTACGGCGAGCCCGATATTTTCCCCACGCCCGAGACCTGTCCGTTTCCCGTTCAGACCTCGCTTTACGGAGCCTCCAAACTGGCCGCGGAAGGCCTGATCCAAGCCTATTGCGAAGGTTTCGGAATGCAGGCTTATATCTTTCGATTCGTGTCGATCCTCGGAGAGCGCTACACGCACGGGCATGTGTTCGATTTTTACCAGCAGCTTGCCGCACATCCCGAACATCTTCATGTGCTGGGCAACGGCCATCAGCGCAAATCGTATTTGTACGTTCAGGATTGCATCGACGCTATTCTTACCGCTCTAGAGAAGGCGGATGGTAAAGTAAACATCTTTAATTTGGGGACTGACGAATACTGCGAGGTCAACGACTCCATCGGCTGGATTTGTGAGAATCTCGGGCTTAATCCGAAGCTGACTTACTCAGGCGGCGAACGCGGCTGGGTGGGGGATAGTCCGTTCATCCTGCTTGATTGTTCCAGGATCCGAGCCCTGGGTTGGCGGCCGCGCTTGACCATCAAGCAGGCGGTTTTGGCCACGATCAAGTTCGTGAGCGCTAACGCCGCAACGTCTAAAGCGGTGTTTTAGATATTCTATAGGCCGACCCCTAAGGAAATTTCCTTTGATCATCACACGAAGTCCGTTGCGAATTTCGCTGGGTGGAGGCGGCACCGACCTTCCGTCGTATTACCGAAAGTACGGCGGATTCGTGTTGTCGGCGGCAATCAATCGCTACGTTTACATTACAATCAACGAGGCGTTTCGTCCGCGCATCATTTTGAAGTACTCCAAGCTGGAAGATGTAGAGCGATGGGAGGAAATTCAACATCCCATCATCCGGGAAGCGCTTAAACTGACCGGAATCATGGGGCCGTACCTCGAGATCGTCAGCCTCTCGGATATTCCGGCCGGAACGGGGCTGGGATCCTCGGGGAGCTTTACCACGGCATTGCTACGCGCGCTGCACACCATGAAGCGAAACTTTGTGCCGCCTCAAGAATTAGCGGAGCAAGCCTGTCACATCGAAATTGATTTACTGAAAGAACCGGTCGGCAAGCAGGACCAGTACATCGCGGCATTTGGTGGCATCACCTGTTTCGAATTTCTGCCGGATGACCGGGTAGTTGCAGAACCTTTGAAGATCGCCTCGGAAACTTTGGCGAACCTCGAGGACAGTTTACTGCTGTTCTTCACCGGAGCATCGCGCTCAGCGGCAGAAGTCTTGCGCGATCAGGACACGCGAACCCGCGACAATGCCAGCGAGATGCTGGAGAATTTGCACCTTACCAAGCAACTGGGTCACGAAAGCCGGGACGCGCTGCTGGCCGGCGATCTGCGCAAGTTTGCCGAACTGATGCACGTTCATTGGGAGCACAAGAAGAAACGCTCTCCGGGAATGAGCAGCGGATTCATCGATGAAATGTATGAACTGGCGCGGGCCCACGGCGCTCTCGGCGGCAAACTGATTGGCGCGGGCGGCGGCGGCTTTCTAATGCTCTACACTGAAGACAAAACTCGACTTCGTTCTGCCATGCGAGGTGCGGGTCTGCGTGAGGTTCGGTTGCAGTTCGACTTCAGCGGGACTTCCGTCCTGGCGCATTCCTAAGAATCATGCTACCTGTGGCCATACTTGCCGGCGGTTTGGCGACACGCCTGGGACCCCTGACGGAAACAATTCCGAAGTCGCTGATCCCGATCGACGGCGAACCCTTTGTGGTACGTCAGTTGCGCCTGCTGCAAAACAGCGGCATCCAACATGTCATACTGTGCGTTGGCCATCTGGGCGAGCAGATTGAGCGGGCCATCGGCGATGGCAGCGCCCTCGGAGTTAAGGTCGGGTATTCCTACGATGGCGCGACGTTGCGGGGAACGGCAGGAGCGATCAGAGCTGCGCTCCCCAAACTCGGTGAGAGCTTTTTTGTGATGTACGGCGATTCCTACCTGGCCTGCGACTATGCCGCAGTGGAGCAGGAATTCTTACGGCGCGGCAAGTTGGGACTGATGACGGTATACCGCAATGACGGACAGTGGGATGCCAGCAACGTGGAGTTTGAAGAAGGCCGAATTCTGGCCTACAGCAAGAAGATTCGCAATTCGCGTATGCGCTACATCGATTACGGGCTGGGCGTCTTCCATGCGGAAGCCTTTGCCAGAACCCGCGCCACAGATCTGGCCGATGTTTATGCCGAGCTTCTGCAGGCCGGCGAAGTGGCCGCCCTGGAAGTGCGCGAACGGTTTTACGAAATTGGTTCACCTGCGGGATTACAGGAAATGAAGAACTTTTTGAGCCAGCGAGGAGACGCGCGGAAATGAGCAGCCCCAGCCGTCATCGGGAAAACTTCGCCGAGGATTTTCTCGCTGAAGCAACTGCGATCATCGCGAAGCTGGATGTCGCAAGCATTGAAAAAGCTGCGGGCCTTCTGGCCAGCACGCGAACCGCGGGCGGGCGACTTTTTATTCTCGGCGTGGGGGGAAGTGCGGCCAACGCTTCGCATGCCGTCAATGACTTCCGCAAGATTGCGGGCATTGAAGCGTACGCGCCCACCGATAATGTGTCTGAGCTTACGGCGCGTGCCAATGATGAAGGGTGGAGTTCGATATTCGATAGTTGGCTGCGCGTCAGCCGGCTGCGGGCCGACGATTTGTTGCTGATTCTGTCGGTTGGCGGCGGAAATGTTGAACAGAATGTAAGTCCGAATCTGGTGGCCGCCCTGAAGTATGCGAAGTCGGTCGGCGCAAAAATTATCGGTGTGGTGGGCCGCGACGGCGGCTACACCGCCACGGTTGCCGACGCTTGCGTGCTGATTCCCACGGTAAACTCCGCGCACATAACTCCTCATACAGAAGCGTTCCAGGCGGTTATTTGGCACCTCCTGGTTTCGCATCCGGCCGTCAAGATGCAGGCGACGAAATGGGAATCCATGTCAGTGTCCGAAAAACGCCGCGCCGTTTTCCTGGACCGCGATGGCGTAATCAACCGGGCATTTGTGCGCGATGGCAAACCGTTCCCGCCGCCAACACCGCAAGATTTGGAAGTGCTTCCTGACGTTCCTGAGGCGTTGCATGAACTGAAATCACACGGCTATGAGTTGCTGGTGGTGACCAACCAGCCCGACGTGGGGCGCGGAAAGCAATCACGTGAGGCGCTGGACGCGATGCATCAGCGTTTACGCGCGCTTCTTCCTCTCGACGACATTCTGGTTTGCTGCCATACGGATAAAGACGAATGTGACTGCCGCAAGCCGATGCCGGGTATGCTGCTCGAGGCAGCGCGAAAACACAACATCGATTTGGCGGCCAGTTTCATGGTCGGCGACCGCTGGCGCGACATCGAGGCGGGTTATAATGCGGGATGCAGGACTATTCTTATCGATTACGGCTATTCGGAGAGACCTCCAGACCGTGAGCCCGATTTGCGCGTTAGCTCTCTCCGCGAAGCGGCTGACTGGATCATCCGTTCGACGCCAAAAGGAGCGCATCCCGCATGAAGTCGGTGTCTGACCTGCGCGTGCAAATTTTCGCGGACGGGGCTGACAAGGCCAGCATGCTGGAGCTTTACCGCCAGCCGTATATCAAGGGCTTCACCACCAATCCCACCTTGATGCGAGCCATCGGCGTTACCGACTATCAGGGGTTCGCGCTGGATCTGCTGGCGACGATTCAGGACCGCCCCATCTCGTTCGAAGTGTTCGCCGATGACGAAGCGGAAATGGAAGACCAGGCCCGACACATCGCCGCCTGGGGCAAGAACGTGTTCGTCAAGGTTCCAGTGATGAAGACGAACGGCGCGCCCACTTACGATCTGGTGCGCTCTCTTTCACTGGAAGGAATCAAGCTGAATGTGACTGCGCTGCTCACGCTGGAACAGGTGCGCAGCGTTTGCGGCGCACTGCAGGGCGACACGCCGGCATACGTTTCCGTGTTTGCCGGCCGCATCGCGGACACCGGTCGCGATCCGGTGCCGCTGATGCGCGAAGCCGTGTCCATGGTGAATGATGTGAACGCTGAGTTGATCTGGGCGAGTCCCCGTGAACTGCTCAATGTTTTCCAGGCGGATGAGATTGGGTGCCATGTGATCACAGCGACCACTGACATTCTTAAGAAGCTTCCACTCGTGGGCAAAGATCTGCACCAGTTCTCGCAAGAAACCGTGCAGATGTTCCACAGGGACGCGGTGAAGTCGGGACTTTCGCTGCCGACCGCAAAGCAGGGAATTGCTATAGTATCGCGCCGCTAGTGGCAATTAGCAATTAGCAATTGGTAGTTAGCGCCGTTCTAGCCAACGCTAACTGCTAACTGCTAGCTCATAAATGGTTCGTAAGAATCACCTTCCCTGACGCTTCGCTCGCAATGTGCAGCGCTCCTGGCAGCAGAGCTTCCACCTTGGCGCGTTCGTGCTGCGGCACGAAAAGAAAAACTCGCTGCGGAGAATTCCACGCCTGTTGTAGTTCCTGATCGTCCAGAAAAATGTGCGGCGCATCCGGATAGGTCGAGCCCCACCACATGGAAGTTGTATTCCCGTTGACCAGTTCAATCGGACGCCGCAAGTAGAACAGGAGCGACGAGCCGAAGGACTCGTCGCCATAAATCATCACCTGGTCTGCCGGCCTGAGTTCAGGAGCGATCTCCTGTGCCATGCTGCGCGATCCCAGGAACGGATCAAAGCGCACCAGGGCGATGTGTGCAGCGATCAGGAAAACAGCCATGGTGGCAGCCGTTGTCCACGTGGCGGCAACCTGCGAACCGCGGCGTCGCAACCAGAAAGCAACAGCTGGACCGATCAACAGAATTACCGCTGCCAGGATGGCGGGAAGTCGCAGCGCGGCAAACGATTCGCCTGTGAGATCGAGCATGTGCCCCATCGACAGCGTTTCGGCCTGCAGATTGGGTTTGGCGAGCACCGTGCCAATGTCAGGCACAAACGGCACGTGGCGCGAGCTCCACAACCCGGCAGCCAGTACCGCCGAGATTGCGATGCAGATTGCCGCCAGCACACCCGAACTCCACAGAAGCCAACGCCGCGATCCCGACTCTTCTTCGTTTGCGAGCTTCGCTGCAATCAGCAGCAGGATTGGAAAGTACGCCGGGAACGTGTAGTACTCCTGGTTGGTGGAGAACGAGAAAAAGACAAGCGTGACTCCGGCCCAGGCCAGGCAGAGCAATTCAGTTCGCGAGCGGAAGTTTAGTGGTGGCCGCGGGGGTTTGGGCACGCCGAGTTTCCTGCGCGTGATCCACTCGCTAACCGGCCGCCGCAGCGCTACGGGCAAGTACAAACTCCAGGGGAAAAGCCATACCAAGTGAAGAGTCCAATAGAGGGAGTCAGTTTGTTTGTTGTAGTCCTTCGGGATGCGCTTACCCAAGAAGCGCATGAAGTGCTCATTCACAAAATAAAACCAAAAGAAGTGCGGATTGCGAATGCCCGCGAGTATGTGCCAGGGCGCGGCGATCGCCAGGAAAAGCAGCGTGCCCGTGAACAGGCGGAACTCACGCCAGCGGCGCCATTCCCCGCTGATTCCGACGTAGAGCAACAGCGCCAACCCGACGACGACAATGGCAAGCAGTCCTTTGGTGAGCACGGCCAATGCCATGCAGGCGTAGCCGGCATACCATCGCCACGCGTCGTCGTCTTCCAGGGCGGTGACGAAGAAGTAGAACGACGCAGCGATGAAAAGACTAAGAATGGACTCTGGGATCAGAATGCGGGTGAAGAGATAACATCCGGCCGCTGTGGAAATAAATAGTCCCGCATAGATGGCGGCGCGGTCGCCGAATGCGCGGCGTCCCCAGCGCATGGCCAGCAGCACCAGGAGCAACATGGAGACTACGACCGGCAAGTGTGCGGCGAACTCGTTTACGCCGAAACACAGATAGCATAGCGATACCGCCCAGTACATCAGTGGAGCCTTTTCCAGATAGCGGTTGCTGTTCACTTTCAGGGTTACGAAGTCGTGGGTGACCAACATCTCGCGCGCGGCTTCGGCGTGAGTTGAATCCGCATCGTCTTGCAGCCCCGGAGAAAACAGCGAGCCTACATACACCAGGGCGAATAAGAGCAGGACGCCGAGAACATAGGCGCTCGCGAACCTGGTTGGCCGCGCTGAAATCGCATAGATTGAGGCAGGGCTTTTGGTCGTCAATGGGACAGAGTCCTCGAATCAAACGCCGATACGATAGCGGCAAAGCTCGGAGGCAAGAGCACTATATCCGAAATGTATCACCCGCGGAGCGGCGCTGGCGCCACCACACTGCACTTTCGTCGAATCGCTTTGTCATTTTCCTATGTTAAACTCTGACTTTGAGTGCAATAAAACTCTCTCCATCTGCCAAGAGCGGGAGTGCGCGGTGCGCTGGTTTTTCTGCCTTTTCTGTTTTTTCATCTTGAGTATCAATCTCTGCGGTGCGGCTGCGCCCACGGACTACTACAACCACGTAGTGTTCGACAACAGCATCACACCCGATTACTACTATTACAGCAGTGGAAGGGCGGTTTTTCCCAGCACAATTGAGTTGTTGTCGGGAGCGCTTCCAGTTGAAAAAAAGAATTTCTTCACGCCACCGAATGCCCTTCGCCTGCACTGGCGCTCCGTGGCGGGCGGAAGCTGGGAGACGGAGCTGCGCGTGGTCAGCATGCGCAACCGCCTCACGGAGTTTCGCGGCGACACCCTTTACATCTGGTGCTACTCGCCGGAGGCAATTCCCGCCGCCGATTTGCCATTCATTCAATTGGAAGACGAGCAGCATGATTTTACCGTCCCGGTAAAGCTGGACGCCGTCGAGGGGGATGTTCCCGCGAAACGATGGTTTCAGGTCAGGCTGCCGCTCAGCGAATTTGAGACTGCTTCGATCCATCCCTTCCAGGCACGAGAACTCCACGGCATATATTTTAGTCAGGGCGCTACGGACGACGCGCCTCATACGTTAATCATCGACGAGATCAAGATTGACGACAGAAGTGCGGCTTCGCCGGTCGCAGCCGAAGTAAGAGCTGCTCCTCGTGCGCCGAAGAACGTACAAGCCAAAGGTTACGACCGCCACATCGACATTAGTTGGGAGCCGGTGAAAGACAGCGAGCTGCAAAGCTACGCCATCTATCGCTCGGAAGATAAACACAAATTCCAGCCCATCGGTATTCAAAGTGCAGACATCTATCGCTACACCGATTTCATAGGACGCGCAGGGGTAAAGGCGACTTATAGGGTTAAAGCGGTTGACCGGTCTTACCGGCAGTCCGCTTTCTCGGAAGCAGCGAGCGCGTCAACCAGAGAATTGTCCGACGATGAACTGCTTACCATGTTGCAGGAAGCGTGCTTCCGTTACTACTGGGAGGGAGCTCATCCCGTCGCGGGAGCGACGCTCGAAAACATTCCTGGAGATGAGCGCATTGTCGCCACCGGCGCTACGGGATTTGGCATTATGGCGCTCGTCGTAGGAGTGGACCGTGGCTTCATCACGCGCGAGCAAGGCCTCGAACGGCTCACCCAGATTTTGGATTTCCTGGAGAAAGCTCCCCGCTACCACGGCGCCTGGTCCCACTTTCTGAATGGAAGCACGGCGCAGAGTATGTTGGTGTTCGGCATGTTCGATAACGGCGGCGATCTGGTGGAGACATCGTTTCTGATGGAAGGGCTACTGGCGGCGCGGCAGTACTTCAAAGGCGACAGCGAAGCCGAGCAAAGTATCTATCAAAGGATTACCCACCTCTGGGAAACCGTGGAGTGGGATTGGTACCGCCGGACCTCACAAAATAACGCGCTGCTGTGGCACTGGTCGCCGCAATGGTCCTGGTTCATCGATCACCGGTTGACGGGATTCAACGAAACCATGATCACCTACTTGCTGGCCATTGCATCGCCCACGCATGGCGTTCCAGCGAGCCTTTACTATACCGGTTGGGCGGGACAGTCGGAGGCTGCAATCGCCGACCGCAGCGGATCGTCGGGTTCGACGGCAGGAGACCGCTATCTGAACGGGCACACTTATTATGGAATCAAGCTCGACGTTGGCTCGGGCACGGGCGGTCCGTTGTTTTTCACGCAATATTCCTTCATGGGATTCGATCCCCAGGGCATTCGCGACCGCTACACCGATTACTTCGATAATAACCGCAATCTCGCTCTCATCGACCTGGCCTACTGTGAGGCTAATCCCGGGCACTTCCAAGGCTATGGGGCCGACGATTGGGGATTGACGGCCAGCGATGATCAGTTGGGTTATCTCGCCCATGCTCCCGACCCGACGACTGACGATGGCACCATCACTCCGACGGGTGCGCTTTCTTCGTTTCCTTACACACCTGAGGCCTCGATGGCCGCCTTGAAGTTTTTCTATCGAGAGTTAGGCGACCGCTTGTGGGGAGTCTACGGTCCGCACGACGCTTTCAATCTGAGCCGGAATTGGTTTTCTCCCGTGTACATGGGCCTCGATCAGGCGCCGATCGTCGTCATGGTGGAGAATTATCGCACTGGCCTCGTCTGGAAATTGTTCATGTCCAACCCGGAGATCCAACCCATGCTTGACAAGATCGGATTCAAGCCGGACCGCGCTGCAAAGGCTTCAGCTGACTCGCAGTAGATCTCCGTTAACGCAGCGTTCTATTCCTCCAGAGAATTTAATCTCCGGACGAAAGTTAGTTTGGTCGACGAAATCCCCGAGTTGTATGCAAGATCTTGCAAACTATCCTCGCTCCAAAGTGTCTTGCAAAATAATTGTCAAATCTGCGTGACAAGTTGATTGGAATGCGGTCGAACCGAGTTATAATCCGGCGGCCTTGAGATTTCAAAATAAGGCACAAGAATAGTTTGCTCGGCGCGTGAGGGCCTGGCGCAACACTTAACGCTACAATTCGCGCGATTGTGGGTGCGCTGAATCTGAGCCCATCTTCATCTCGGGTGTTTGCTTTCAAAAATTAAATCTCAGGAGAGACAAGGAACAGACATGAAAATCCGTCGAAGCTTTATCATTTTTGGCGTGCTGCTGGCTGCGTCATTGGTCGCGCAAGCCCAAACCTGGACCACCCTAACTCACGCGCCCTCTTCTGCCCTGGGCACGGCTCTCCTGATGACCGATGGAACCGTCCTGGCGCAGGGCATGGCCACCAGTGGCTACGCCACGGGAACCTGGTATCGATTGACCCCCGACAGTACGGGCAGCTACCTCAATGGCACCTGGTCGACCCGGGCGACGATGCCTACCGGGTACTCGCCTCTCTACTACGCTTCGGCAGTTCTGCCCGACGGGCGGCTGGTGGCGGTCGGCGGGGAGTACAACAACAATGCCGATGAGGAAACTAACCTGGGGGCCATCTACAATCCAGCCACCAATGCCTGGACCTCGATTACTCCGCCTACCGGTTGGACTCACATTGGAGATGCCGCCAGCGTCGTGTTGGCAAATGGAACCTTCATGATTGGAAACTGCGGCGTTGCCGGTACCGAGTGCACCAACCAGACCTACCAGGCACAGCTGGATGAGGCCACTTTGACTTGGACCATTATCGGCTCCGGCAACGGCAAAGCCGATCAGAATTCGGAAGAAGGTTGGGAATTGTTGCCCAGCGGCGACGTTTTGGTAGTCGACGTATGGGACGTAAAGAATTCTGAACTTTTTAATCCCACTAGCAGCACATGGTCGAGTGCGGGCAGTACGATCGTAACCCTGCCAGATAGCAGTTGCGAAGAGATCGGACCGGCAGTGTTGCGTCCGGACGGCACAGTCTTCGCAGTGGGAGGAACCAGCAGCACAGGGGTCTACAGCATCGCGAGTGGAACGTGGGCGGCGGGGCCAACCATCCCAAGTTCAGACGGCGTTGAGGATGGTCCGGCGGCGATTCTGCCCGACGGCAACGTCCTGATTGACGTGGGTCCAACCTCTCCCTGCTACGCCAGCGGCACCAAATTCTACGAATTCAACGGTACCACTCTGACGTCGGTTCCCGCTCCCATCGGAGCCGGCAGCAATCCAACTTACACGGGACGCATGTTGGTGCTCCCCACGGGGCAGGTGCTCTTCACCGACGGAACGAAGACCGTGCAAATCTACACCGCAAGCGGTACCTACGAGAGTGCGTGGCAACCCAAGATTTTGAAGGTTGAGAGCACTCTGACCCATGGCACCAAGAACAATAAAATTCAGGGCAGGCAGTTCAACGGACTGTCGCAGGGAGCGATGTACGGCGATGACGCTCAGATGGCAACGAATTATCCGCTGGTTCGGATCACGAACACTGCCACCGGGAACGTCGTCTATTGCAAGACTCACAATCACAGCACCATGGCAGTAGCTACGGGAGCGGAGAACGTCTCGACGTACTTTGACATTCCTGCGACCATAGGAACCGGGGCCAGCACTTTGGAAGTGGTGGCGAACGGAATTCCGTCAGTGGCAGTAGCTGTAACTATCGACTAAGCAGGTCTTTGTGTCGCGCCGCAATCTTCGATCCCGAAGGTTGCGGCTTTTTTTGTTTTGCAATGTATGATCTGCAGGAGTTTTCGTTCTCGCCGCAAGCTGCCGCTGGAGATCGATCGTCAAGAATTTCGCTCAGCTTATTTTCCGATGCAAAACGTACTGAAAATCAAGTTGAGGATGTCGTCCGTGGTGGTAGCCCCGGTAATCGCGTCCAGTGGTCGAAGCGCGTTGTAAAGATCAAGCAGCAGCATTTCATGCGGGACTCTGCCCCCTACCGCGATGCTGGCCGCTTCGAGCGCGGCGAGGGAATCTTTTACCAGGCGCTGGTGGCGAATATTCGTGAGGAATCCGGCTTCGGCCTGAGCTCCACTCTCGCCCCCGATCTCGCCACCGATGTGGCGAAAGATTTCGGACCGCAGTTCAGGAATGCCCTCGCCGGTAACGGCGGAAGTGCGAACTCTTGAAGATTGGCCACTGACCACTGACCACTGACCACCAACAACTGACCACTGACCACTGACAACTGACCAATAAATCAATCGTCTTCCCCTTCGC
>PLUI01000274.1 GCA_003164855.1 Acidobacteriaceae bacterium | reverse complement strand
AGCAACCAACGAATAATTCGTCGGCCAGCCCCCTGCCGCTCCAGAAATTGATCGGAGGAAGAAACCATGTCCGCACGAAACTCACGCACCGTCGATTCTTCCACCATCGGCTCCACGAGCCGGCAACCTTCGCACTTGAACGATCGGCTCGATAAACGCTTGCTCAGCTACATGGCCGCAGCGGGTGCCGCGGGAGTGAGTGCGCTGGCCATGACGCAACCCGCCGCTGCCAAGGTCATCTATACGCCATTCGACGGGCCCGTTATGACATTGGACGACGGTCGCCTGGATTTGAATCATGACGGCATCCCTGATTTTGGGTTCGACCAAACCGGATTGGGTACTCAATTCGCCTACAATGTGGTTCCCTTTAAGTTCAATAAGACGATGAACCAAGCTGCACCGCTTGCCGCGGGAGTTACCGTGGGGCCGGAAGAGAGTTTTCGTGCCGGGGCACAGGACATGGTCTTTTTCTGCATATGTTCAGGGTCGTTTGGCTCCGTCGGCCCATGGGCCGATAAGCAGAATGAGTACATGGGTTTCGAATTCAATATTAAAGGGGCAGCGCACTTCGGCTGGGCGCGGTTTTCCGCCACTGATGTCTATTTTGAGGGAGTGACCCTTACCGGCTTCGCCTATGAGACCGTCTCTCTCAAGCCCATTGTGACCGGAGATACTGGAGGCGGCGAAGAGGATTCAGTCGATCAGGAGAAACCAGTTGAAGCGTCGCCGCGAGCTTCCGGGTTGGGCAAGTTGGCGCTTGGCGCGGCAGGACTGGCCGCACAGCGAGGTAAGGAATAGCGATACGCAGTTCAGTTCAGGAAAAGGTGAGCTATGAGAATCTACGACGAACCCATCCGCATCCCAGTTAACCCCCAACCAATCCCGTCCCGCGATCTCGAGAAAAAACTTCTCACCTACGCCTCGGCAGCGGCCGCCGCGGGTGCATGCGTCTTGGCCGCCGCACAACCGGCTCAGGCCAGAGTCGTGGTCACACACACCAACGAAACTATCAACTTTCAAAAGCACACCAAGCTCGATCTGAACAACGACGGAATTCCCGACTTCGCGTTCGCATCGGACGTTCAATTTTGCTGTTCGACCGACCTGGTAATCGCTCCGTTCAAGTTCAACCAGATTATGGGCGACTACTTGGCGTCGGCGTTGGCTTCCGGCGTGACTGTGGGTCTAGACAACAAGTTCCAAGGACAAAAGGAAGTCATGTTGAACGCGTTCATAAACCGGACGAGCGGAACAACTGCCTACGGCGGTCCTTTTCAAGACGTTCAGAATCGTTATCTGGGACTTGCCTTCCACATCAACGGCCAGCTCCATTTTGGCTGGGCACGAATCTCGAACTCGGGCAGCGGTTTTGGCGTGACCACTTTGACCGAATACGCTTATGAGAGCGTTCCCGGGAAGGCCATTGTCACGGGGGCAACGGGCGATGGAGAGTCATCCGACGAGGAGACTTCGCAAGCTACTCCGACTACGAAGAGTCTTCCGCCTCTCCTGGGAGTTCTCGCCACGGGGGCGGCTGGGCTGGGCCTTTGGCGCAACCTAGAGTAGAAAGCGGTTGTCTGTAGTTGCTTGATTCAAACCGGCGCGTAGAGTTGACAAACAACTCTGCGAGCTGCGACTTTTTCCCGCGCATCCTTCTCTCAGCATCCGTCCGTTTTCTGCGGGCCGAAAGGCACGGATTCGTCAGAAGCACCGTTGTTGCCGACGAGTAGCAGAGGTCCTTCTTCGTCAGAGTGACAATTGGCGGTGGCTGATGCTTGGCGAGGCTTGTTCGCTCCACACGGGGGCCCGGCGTCGCTTCGCGACGCGGACAGCCGAGGGCGGCTGTCCCTACATAATCCAAGGCTCCTACTCGACGGCGTTACGGGAGATTACTTCGCGGTACCACTCTGCGCTTAATTTTGGAGTGCGCTGCTGGGTTTTGAAGTCGACGTAGTGAATGCCGAAGCGTTTGCTGTAGCCGTCCGCCCACTCGTAGTTATCCATGAGGCTCCAGAGGAAATAACCCTTGATGGGATAGCCTTCGGAGGCGGCGCGATGGAGGTGGGTGAGGTGATTGCGCAGATACATGACGCGGTCGGTGTCTTCGACACGGCCGTCGGAGGTGACTACATCGTCGGCGGAGCAGCCGTTTTCGGTGATGTAGAGAGCTTTGGGTTTCCAGATGTCGCTGACATTGCGCACCGCCCAGTAGATCACTTCGGGGCCGATGTAGAGCCAGTCCGAGAACATGTGCGGATAAGACGTTTGGCGTTGCTCGACGGCGTATCCGGCGGGGGAAGAATCGGCGCGGACGTATTCCGGGGTGTAGACGTTGAGGCCGACGAAATCGAGCGGAGTCGAAATAATTTCCATGTCGCCGGGCTCGACCTTGGGAGCGTTGGCGCCGGCGTGGTGAAGATATCCGTCAGTGTACTTGCCCTCCATAACGGCGGTGAGGAATGGGGCGTTTCCCTCGCGAGTGGCGCGACGGGCAGCCTCGATATGCTCTTTGCTTTCGATGACGGGGACGAAGACGGTGGCGTTTTCGGCGAGGCCGACCTGCGGCGTGGCTTTTGCGTTGGCGCGAATGGCTTGCACGGCCATGCCGTGGGCGAGGATGGCGTGGTGGCGAATCTGATTGACTTCGGCCGCGGGCAACTTCATGCCGGGGGCGAACCTGCCGGTTTTGTAGCCGAGGTCGGTGAAGCAGACGAACTCGTTGGTGGTGAAAAAATGAGTGACGCGATCGGAGAGCTGGCGGGAAATGTATCCGGCGTAATCGGCGAAGGCTTTGGCAGTGTCACGGGATTGCCATCCGCCGGGGAGAGCCTGAGGCAGGTCCCAGTGGAAGAGTGTGATGTAGGGGGCGATGTTGTTCTTGAGCAGTTCATCGACGACGCGCTGGTAGTAGGCGATGCCTTTTTCGTTCGGCTGTCCGGTTCCGTCGGGAAAGACACGGGACCACGAAATGGAAAAGCGATAGCCGGTGACGCCCAGATTCTTGAGCAACTGCACGTCCTCTTTGTAGAGGTGGTAGGAGTTATCAGCGACGTCGCCGGTTTCTCCCTGAAAAGTTTTGCCGGGGGTGTGGGAGAAAGTATCCCAGACGGAGGGCTTGCGTCCGTCCTCGTGGACCGCGCCCTCGATCTGATAGGAAGCGGTGGCGCATCCCCAGAGGAAGTTCGGCGGGAAGCGCAGCAAACTTGCCGAAGCCATTTGTGCGAGGGCGACTCGCGAGAAAGAACTGCTGGCGATAGCGGCCGCGGCGGTGCCAGCCAAAGTCGTGGTGAATTGACGACGTGTGAAATTTTTCATGGACCCGGAAGACTGACCCCAGAAGACTATCACTAGGGCGGACTTAAAAGCCAAGTGAGGGACAAGGATTCTGGCTCCGGGTGCGGGGATGCGGTCAAGATGACGTCATCGTGAATGGAGACTGTCGAACTTCACCGTGCGGAATGCCTACCGCTAGAACCAGAGGCCCCACAGCCAATCCACGCTGGCGTGGGTGATAGTGGAGGCTGGAACGCGGCGATGCTCGCGCCAGGCGCGTCCGTAGAAAATGCCGGCGATGGTAGCCAGCAAGACGTAGCGCCAATTGAAGTGTGCGGAGCGTTTGTTGAAGTGCGAAAGTCCGAAGAGGACGGAAGCGATTATGAGGGCGGCGCGGCGGCCAAGGCGGCGCTCCAGCAAGTTCTGGACCCAGGCGCGGAAGAAGAGTTCTTCGGGAACGGCGGTAAAGAAAAATATTGCGACCCAGCGGAGGAGTGCGCTGCCGATTCCGGGGAGGTTGCGGTGGGGATGAATGAAGCCGAGTGCAAGTCCGAGAACGATAACGGGCGGCGCGAAGAAGAAGAGTTCCCGCAGGCCGGTTTTCCAGTCACTCCACTTGAGGTGGAAATCGAATCCGGTTCCGGATAATTTGCGGATGGCAAGGAATCCGTATAAGCCGGCGTCTACGAGAAACAATTCGTTCAAGGCGCGCAGGCCGGCGGGCCAGGCGCTCTCGAACCAGCGCAGATCTACAGCGAGGCCCAGCAGCAGCAAAATGAATCCGTCACGCCAGTCGCCGCGCTGGTTTGGGTCGGCCGCCGCGGCGCGCAGGAGCAGACAGGAGATCGCCACAGGGAGCAAAGCATAGAGCGCAAACCACTCCCAGCGAAAGATGTGCGCGGAGAGCGAAACCAGTACGTAGGGAACGGCGAACAGGGCAGGCAGAGTGACGCGCAGAGCCCGAGGCCAGCGCGCCAGGGCGCGCTCGATGCGTTCTGAAGCGAAGCCGAAGAACGCCGCAGGAGCGAGTTCCAGGCAGAGGGCTGCAATCGCAGCGGGCGTCAGGTTCTGCATGGGTTCATCTTAAACTTCCACTTGAATTTGCCTGCTTGTCACGCAGCCACTTCCCGGCTAGAATTCTTTCGCATTCCGCAGGAGACAAAACATGGCTGCCGCTCCGCTCCCACCTGTATCCGCACCCGTGCCCGCACCTGAGGTCACATCGCTCTCCGAAGGCGCGCGCATCGTTGACACGTTCATCGCACCCTCGAAAACTTTTACTGATTTGCGCCGCAGCGCACAGTGGTGGGCGCCGTGGCTGCTGCTATCGATCATGTCGCTCGCGTTTTTCTATGTTGTCGGGCAAAAGATCGGCTACCGGAAGGTCGCTGAGAATCAGGTTCAGGCATCGGCGAAGGCCGCGGCGCGTATGGACCAGCTGCCAGCCGACCAGCGCGACCAGGCATTGGAGAGGCAAGCGAAGGGCACGCAGTATTTCCTGTACGCGTATCCAGTGGTGATTCTGGTGTTCAATCTCATAATAGCGGCGGTTCTTTTTGGCACATTCAAGTTGGCCGCTGGAGCGGACGTAAAGTTCAAGACGAGTTTTGCCATCGTGATGTACGCTGGCCTGCCCGGGGTGCTCAAGCTGATACTGGCGACGGCTTCGGTTGCGGCGGGGGCGAATGCGGACTCATTCACTCTGGACAACCCGGTGGCCACCAACCCCGGTTACTTTGTGAGTGCGTTGGATTCTCCGCTGTTGCACAGCTTGGCTGGTGCGCTGGATATTTTTCTGATCTGGACGCTGATTCTGACCGCAATCGGCTTCACGTGCGTCAGCAAAGTGAAACGGGGCACGGCTTATGGCATTGTTTTTGGCTGGTGGGTGGTTATCACCGGAGTTGGTGCGGCCATTGGGGCGGCATTTCGGTAGTCGAGGAAAAATTCAAATCACGGCCGAAGGCTGGAATCTGGTGGATCGAGGAGATTTTCGATGAAACGCATTCTTGTCACGTTTCTGTTGGCGTGTGTTTGTATAGGTTCGGGATGGGCGCAGACTGCAATGGCACCCGCGTCCGCAGCTGCGCCGCAAGCTAGCGCACCGGTGAAGGATCCGGTCAGCGCATCCCTCCGCATCATGCTTCCGCGGTCCCAGAACAATATTCTGGGCGCGATTCAGTCTATGCCGGCAGACAAGTTCGGTTTCAAACCGACGCCGGACCAGATGACTTTCGGGCATCTGGTCACACACATCGCCGACACGAACTTCTTTCTATGCGCCAAGGCGACGGATGTGCCCGCACCGAAGGCGGAAGAGGTCAAGGACACCGATTCGAAAGACAAGCTCCTGGCCGCGGCGAAAGCTTCTTTCGACTTCTGCAATGACGTGTTGAGCAAGATGGACGACTCGAAGCTTGGCGACAGCATCCAGCTCTTCGGGCCAAAACAGTTTCCCCGTGCCATGGCCGTACTGTTCCTGGCCAACACCTGGGCCGATCACTATGCTGAAGCCGCGACGGATTTGCGTCTGAATGGGATTTTGCCGCCTAGCGCGCAGCCGAAAAAATAAGTAGCTAACCGCGGTGTCTTATTTTCCTGATGCCGGTGACGGTGGCCCGTCCCCTACTTGATTTGCACCAGTTCGCCCGCTACCACAGGAGTCGACTGCGCGGGATGTTGTGGGGCGCGCCAGCCATCGAAGATCGAAACTTGGTGTACGCAGGAAACCGTGCAATGCGGGGCGCAGGATTTTTCCGTGAGATATTCGCGGCGCATGTCGTCGCGGGTGTAAGTGGCGAGCGGCACGCCGGGATAGCCGCGCTGCTGGGAGCAGTAGTGGACTAATCCGTCTTCGCAAATGTAGAGATAGCGCGCGCCGGCGCGGCAGCGCCAATCATTGGGCAGGCCTTGCGCAATGTTGTCCTGGAAGGCGTTGATGCGGGTGAAGCTGCGTTTCTCCCACGATTTCATTTCATCGTAAATGCGGCGCTCTTCTTCGCCCAGCGGCTGAAGCTGCCCGCTGCCATCGTGGATGATGCCGATGGTTGACGTGAATCCGAGCTCGAGAGCACGCCTGCCGATGGTGAGCGCGTCCTGGGGATGGTGAATGCCGCTGCCGACCACGGAATTTATGTTCACGTGGAACTCCGCATGCTCGGCGAGCAGTTGCAGTTTCTTGTCGAGAACCTTCAGGCTCTTCTTCGAAACTTCGTCGGGATTGACGTTATCGATGGAAATCTGGAGCCACTCGAGTCCGGCGCGGTTGAGGCGCTTGATTCGGTCCGCGACCAGGAGGTAGCCGTTGGTGATGAGGCCGGCGATCATTCCGTTGGAACGGATGCGGCGGATCACGTCATCGAGCTCGGGATGCAGCAGTGGCTCGCCGCCAGAGATGGTGACGATGGTCGTGCCGAGCGCGCCCAGCTTGTCGATGCGACGGAACATTTCGTCCGTGGGCACGGGGTTCGAGAAATCGTCGAACTCGTTGCAGTAGGTACAAGCCAGGTTGCAGCGGCGGATGGGGATGATGTGCGCCAGCACGGGATGACCGGTTGAAGCAAGCGCACGGGCGGCCATGGCGGCTCCGCGCAGGTTGCGGTGGAGGGCTTTGGCGCGGCGACGCAGAGTTGTAAGGGCTGAGGGCATGAAATGAACACCCTTATTACAGCATGGATTCGGGGTCGGTGTCAGGCTTGACGACAGCGTTTGGCGCGTTTGACGGTGCGAACGGCAGCAGCGGGCCGCCGTGCAGGCAGCAATTTGCTTGCAAAAACCCTTTGCAGAGATCATAATTTGCCGCCGAGGAGGTATTAAGCATGTTGAAAGCTTGGGGTATCTCTCTCGCACTTGTGTTGCTCGCCATGAGCACAACTGACACGACGCGGCCAGACTGGGCGCTGAACGCGACCACCATCGAGGCCTGCAGTTGCCCGATGTTCTGTCAGTGCTACTTCAACACCAAACCTGCCGCGCACCACGAGCACGGCATGGCAGCTCACTATTGCCAGTTCAACAATGCCTACAAGGTGAACCACGGACACTACGGCGCGGTCAACCTGGACGGCGCAAAGTTCTGGATCACGGGCGACCTGGGCGCGGATTTTTCCCAGGGAAAAACCGACTGGGCGCTGGTTACATTTGACAAGGCCATGACCAAGGAACAACAGACCGCTCTGGGAGCGATTCTGCCGAATGTTTTCCCCGTAAAGTGGAACTCGTTCCAGACGGCGGTGGGCAACATTGACACCTGGGAATTCAGCAAAGATGGAGCCCACGCAACGATCGATGGCGGGAAAACCGCGGAGGTCAAACTGCAGCGCTTCGCGGGAAATACCGATGATCCGGTGGTGATCCACAACCTGAAATACTGGGGAACTCCGCGCAACGATGGTTTCATTATGATGCCGAATGAGCTTGAGGCCTATAAGACCGGGCCAAAAACATTCGAGTACAAAGGGACAAACGGGTTCATGCTGACGCTCGATATCGCCTCCACTGATGTGAAGCAGTAAACCTTGAGGAGGTTCGTAAGAAACCAAGGCCGGAGAATCGGGAGATTCTCCGGCTTAATATCTTCTGTTGTTATTTCTCGCTGAAGTCCTGTTCACGACTCTTTTATCCCTCAAGCAGTTCATGCCCCGCCTGGCACAACAAATCGATTGCTCTGTCGGAGTCCTGGTGCAGTATCAGGACGTAGTCCGTATCGTAGGTGGAGGTGGCGAAGATGGGAATGCCGCTGCTGGAAAGAGGTTGGATGAAGGAGAGTAGGACTCCGGTTTGCGAGAAGGGGAATGGGCCTTCGAGTTTCAAGCAGATCCAGCGAGGGGCCTCTGGGATTTCTTTTGTGACGTTTTCGGCGGGGCAGACAATGGAGAGTTCGTCGGCGGTGCGGGTGATCGAGGTGAATGCGGCTTTCGTGGCCCAGTCGGGGACGGGGGAGTCGGGATCGAGGCGGACGATGGCGTAGGAGCCGGGAAGTTGGCGGAATTTCAGCATGGATTCAAGTGAGTTTATACATCATCTGCGTGGATGGAAGTCGCGGGCGAGCGCGCCCGCGCCACACATAATCACCTCGCTGCGCGCGGCGGACGGGCGAGTCGCCCGTCCCCATATTTTTCTTTCTAGACTTCGACTGCTTTGCGCACGGCGGCTCTGGCCAGGAGGCGCGTGGAATCGAGCGTGGGAAGCGGGGAAGATTCCGGCGTCACCAAGAGCGGGATTTCGGTGCAGCCGAGGACGACGGCGTCGCAGCCTTCGTCTTTGAAGGAGCGGATCACTTCTATGTAATAGGCGAGCGAGCGGGGGAGGAATTGGGAGTTGACCAGTTCGTCCATGATGATCTGGTTGAGGTGCTGGCGCTGCTCGGCGCCGGGGATGCGTTGCTGGATGCCGGCGGCTTTCAGCGCGTCGCGGTAGACCGGGCCTTCCATCAGGTAACGGGTGCCGAAAATGGCTAGACGTTTGAACTGGTGGCGCTGCGCTTCTTTGGCGACTTCTCGGGCGATGTGCAGCCAGGGACGCGGGGAGCGATGCTCGACCAAGTCGAAGGCTTGGTGGATGGTGTTGTCGGGGCAAATCAAAAAATCTGCGCCGGCGCGGGCGAGTTTGTCCGCGGANNGAGTGCAGCGAGACTTCGGGATGATCGTGTTTGCCGAGCATCTGCGCGCCCTCGAGCGAGATGGTGCGGTAGCAGAGCGCGGCTCCTTCGGTGCTGCAAGCGACGATGCCGATGTGGAGAGGCATTTCAGTTGCCAGTTGCCAGTGGTCAGTTGCCAGTTCAGTTCTCAGTCAGACACGAGGCCGTTTTTTATTTTTTCGAAGGGCGATTTTACAACAAATTCTGTGGCGAGCCGCCGAGCTTCGCTCGGTTGGACAGCCGAGGGCGGCTGTTCTTACATGACCGTTCATCTGGCGGCGGCGGCATCGAAGAGGTTTAGAAATTCCAACTTTTTTTCCGCAGGCAAAAAAGATGCTTCGAAGGAGTTGCGGGCGAGTTCGCGGAGGTGCTCGTCGGTGAAGGCGAAAGCTTGCTGGGCGAGTTGATATTCGCGGGCGAGGGTGGTGCCGAAAATGGCTGGGTCGTCGCTGTTGAGCGTGATCATAACGCCCTGATCGAAGTAGCTCTTCGCCGGATGATCGGCGACGTTGGGGCAGAGGCCGGTGCGCAGGTTGCTGGTGATGCAGATTTCCACGGGGACTTGGCGCTGGGCGAGCTCTTCGACGAGATCGGGATCGTGGAAGGCGGTGAGACCGTGGCCGATGCGCTCGGCGCGCAGGTTGAGCGCTCCCCACACGGATTCGGGAGGGCCGGTTTCGCCGGCGTGGGCGGTGAGGCGCATGCCATGGTCGGCGGCCCAGGCGTAGGCATCGCGGAAGAGTTCGGGCGGGGCTTTTAGCTCATCGCCGCCGATGCCGATGCCGACGACTTCGCGGTCGTGATAGCGGACGGCGAGCTCGAAGACGTTCTGCGCGGCCTCAGGGCCAAGCTGGCGGACGGCGTCGAAGATCCAGAGGAGCGAGATTCCGAAGTCGCGAGCGCCGCGCATGCGGCCGCGGTCGAGGCCTTCGAAGATGGCGGCGAAATCCTGTTTGCGCCACAGGCAGACGCCAACCGAAACGTAAACTTCGGCGTGCAGAACGTTTTCTTCCTTCAGGCGCTGCATCAGGCGGTAGGCGATCAGTTCGTAATCTTCCGGCGTGCGCAGGTGTTCGGTGATGTTCTTGAAGGCGAGAAGAAAGCCCTGGAAATCGTTGTAGAGGTAGAGTTGATCGACTTCGGACAGAGTGATGCGGTCGCCGTGGCGCTGGCGGAGTTCGAGCAGCGTTGCCGGTTCGATTGCGCCTTCGAGATGAAGGTGAAGCTCGGCCTTGGGGAGTTGGCGGAGGAAGCTGCTGGGCAATCGGTCGAGGGCGGAAGACATTATTTCTTGATTGTAGATTCTTGGGGGAAGATTTGCGAGGAGGGAGAATTCACCACGGAGACACGGGCGGCACGGAGAAAGGCCGGTGGCTCGGCGAGAATCTCTTTGAAAGGACTGGAGTCGAGTGGATTTAGGGATCCTTCGACTACGCAGACCGATTCGCTGTCGCTCATCGGTCTGCTCCGCTCAGGATGACAGCGCATTTTTGCTGAAGGCTGAGAGCTGATGGCTGAGAACTAATTCTCTACTTCTTCGCGAACTCGCTTCTGTGGCGGCTGTAGAAAATGTAGATCAGCAGTCCCAAGCCTAGCCACAACACGAAGCGCAGCCAGGTGATGACCGTGAGTCCGGTCATGAGGCCGCCGCATAGGATGATCGAGATCAGCGGAAACCATGGGACAAATGGAACTCGGAACGCGCGCTTGCGATCGGGCTGCCGGCGACGCAGGATGATCACTCCCAGCGAAACCAGAACGAAGGCGAACAGCGTTCCGATGTTGGCGAGGTCGGCGGCATCTCCAATGTCGACGAGGCCGGCGGGAATGCCTACGGCGAAACAGGCGATCCAGGTGGACCAGTACGGCGTCTTAAATTTCGGGTGTACCGCGGAGAACAGCTTCGGCAGCAAGCCGTCGCGGGACATGGCGTACCAGATGCGTGCCTGCCCGTACTGAAACACGAGTAAAGAAGAGATCATGCCCGTCAGCGCTCCGATCACGATGACTGAGCGGAAGAGCGGGTGCACACCCAGATACTTCATGGCGTAGGCCACGGGCGCTTCGGCGGCTGCGCCGGACACGAACGTCGTGTACTTCATCATGCCGAGCAGGACGACGGCAACGCCGACATAGAGCAGCGTGCAGACCACCAGCGACATGATGATGCCGAACGGCAAATCTTTTTGCGGATTGCGGGATTCCTCGGCGGCGGTGGAAACGGAATCGAATCCGATGTAAGTGAAGAAAACGATGGCCCCTCCGGTAACGATTCCGGCGAAGCCAGAAGGCGCGAAGGGATGCCAGTTCGCGGGCTTCACCAGCATTCCGCCGACTACCAGAAAGGTCACTATGGCGCCGATTTTGACCAGCACCATGACGTTATTGGTCTCCGCCGACTCCTTCACTCCGCGCACCAGCAGCAGCGTGAGAAGGAAAACGATGAGGAAGCCGGGGAGATTGAAATAGGCGCCCGTCCACTGCCCGCCAGCCCAGACCGGACTGGCAAATTTTTCCGGCAAGGTGAGGCCGAATACCGCCAGTTGCGCTTTTGTATAGCCGGCAAAGCCAACCGCGACTGCGACGTTCGAGACCGCGTATTCGAGAATGAGATCCCAGCCGATAATCCAGGCAAAAATTTCGCCGAGCGTGGCGTAGGAGTAGGTGTAGGCGCTGCCGGCAATGGGAATCATCGAGGCCAGTTCGGCGTAGCACAATCCAGCAAAACTGCAGGCGATCGCGACCAGGAAAAACGAAATCGCAATCGACGGCCCGGCCGGCGGGCGTCCGTGCATGAGCGCTCCCGCCGTGCTGCCGGTGCGCAGTAGATTTATGATTACGTCGAGCGCCTGCGCATGCAGGATGGATGGGGCCTGGAAATATTCGCCCGCGGCCGCGGTGCCGGTAAGGATGAAAATTCCGGAACCGATGATGGCGCCGATACCCAGCGCGGTCAGCGACCAGGGGCCCAAGGTTTTTTGCAGGCGTTGGCCTGGGGCCTCGGAATCCGAGATCAGCTTGTCGATCGACTTGCAGCAAAAAAGCTGGTTGTCGGAAGTGCGTATCGTGGCCGTGGGTTCCGTGGATGGTTGTGACAAGAAGTAGTTGTCTCCTGGAAACTAGCCTTCGGCAATTAGCACTTAGCATTTAGCCAGTTCCGATTCCTATCAGATAACTCAGAACCTTCCCAGCTAAATGCCAAGCGCTTATTGCCAATTGCTGCCTTTACCGTTTCGACTGGCCGCGAGCCAACTTCTTTACCTTGCGCTTTTTCGATCCGCGGGCGTAGTCGCGGGGCTTCTTGGGCTTTTCCGCTTTCGCTTTTTTGCGGGCGGTGCGTTTTGATTTTTTGCGTTCTTCTTTGGTTAGTTCCGCTGTGTTTGCCATGAATTCCTTTGGATTTGTAATTTGGTAATTGAGTAATTTTGTAATTTGAAGGATGCTGCCTGCAAAATTACCAAATTACTCAATTACAAAATTACCAAATCCCGTTTATGCGCGCTCCAGTTGGGCGTACTTTTCCACGAGCTTTTTTAATCCGAAGCGAGGAAATTGTACAGTAATCTTGGCTTCTTCGCCTTCTCCTTCTCGCTGGTAGACGGTTCCTTCTCCATATTTGGGATGGCGGACTTTTTGGCCGGGGCGGAATCCGCGCTTGCCGGTGGGCGCTTCGGGAGGCGTTTTCGGGACGGTGAACTTCTTGCCGCGGCTGGCGAAAAACTCGGCGATATTCTCGATGGAGTTGTAGGGTTTGGCGGGAGTTGTCGGCTTCTGGCGAGAGGCCGCGACGCCGTTGCGCTTCCAGGCCGCGCTCTGGTCTTCGTCTTCGTAGGAATAGTGGGTCGAGGTATGGTCGTCGCTGCGCGATCGAGCGGGCGAGTCGCCCGCTCCCACACGAGTTGTGCTGCCACGGCGGCGGCCTAGTTCTTCGATCAGCGGGGCTGGAACCTCTTCCAGGAAGCGCGAGGGGACGCTGGCTTCGGGGAGGTCGGTTCCGTAGCGGCGGCGATAGACGGCGCGCGTGAGAATGAGTTGGTCCATGGCGCGGGTCATGCCGACGTAGCAGAGGCGACGTTCTTCTTCGACGTCATCGGGCTGGAGCATGGTGCGCGAGTGCGGGAATAATCCTTCTTCAAGGCCGCTGAGAAAGACGAGCGGGAATTCCAGGCCTTTAGTGGCGTGCAGGCTCATGAGCGTGATCTGGGAGCGCTCGTCGTAATCATCGGTATCGGCGATGAGGGCGGCGTGGTCGAGGAACTGATCTAGCGATTCGCCACGGTCGCGGGAGTCGGCGGCGGCGTTGACTAACTCGCGCAGGTTTTCGATGCGGGAGAAAGATTCGGGCGTGTCTTCGGCTTCGAGAAGCCGGATATAGCCGGTGCGGTCGATTAGGAATTTGAGGAGGTCGGCGGTGCTGACGGAGGGGACGGGAAATATGTCGGCGGCGGGGGCAGGTGAGCCTGGGGCAGGAGTCCTCGATTGATCTGCGGGGGAAGATTGCAGATCGGCGGAGCGCAGGTCGGCTTCACCTTCCTCTTCGTTCGCGCCGGCATAGGCTCCTCCGAAATCGAAGGTGGTGTTTTCGAGTTCGTTGGGATCGAAGGCGACTGCATCGTCGGGAAGAGAATCTTCTGCTGTAGCTTGCAAGGTCTGTAACGCTTCCGGCAGTTGCGCGGGAGAGTCGCCCGCGCCCACATGGTTCGTTCCCCCACTTTCTTCCAGGTTCTCGACGAAGGTTCCTGACAACATGGCTTGGGCGTCGACGATTAGCTGCTGGAAAGTCTTCACGGCGGCGAGCGCGCGCTGCGGGAGAAGTTGGCGGCGGATGGCTTCGGCGATTGCTCCCCACAGCGACAGGCCGGTCTCCAGAGCGAGGCGTTCCAGTGTGTCGATGGTGCCTTTTCCGATGCCGCGGGTGGGGGTGTTAATCACGCGCAGGAGCGAAATTGAGTCATCTGGATTCTGGATGACTTTCAGGTACGAGATCATGTCTTTGATCTCGGAGCGCTCGTAAAAAGAAAATCCTCCGACAACTTTGTATTTGAGGCCATAGCGGCGCATGGCTTCTTCAAACAGACGCGACTGCGAGTTGGTGCGGTACAGCACGGCGGCGCGGAAAGTTTCGCCGCGCGGGTTATCGGCGCGGCCGGCCTCGCGGATATATTTTGCGATGTGGTCGGCGGCGAAGAGGGCTTCGTTTTCGCCGTCGGGTGCCTCGTAGTAGCCGATTTTCGTGCCGCCCTGGCGGGAGGTCCAAAGATTCTTGCCTTTGCGGCGGATGTTGTTGGCAACTACAGACGATGCGGCCTGCAAAATGTTTTGCGTGGAGCGATAGTTTTGTTCGAGGCGGATGATCTTGGCCTCGGGGAAATCTTTTTCGAATTCCAGAATGTTGCGGATGTCGGCGCCACGCCAGGAATAAATCGACTGATCCTCATCGCCTACGGCGCAAACATTGTGGCGCTCGCCGGCCAGCATGCGCATGAGTTCGTATTGCGGACGGTTGGTGTCCTGATATTCGTCGATGAGCAAATATTGGAAACGGCGATTGTAGTATTCGCGAACATGCGCGGCGGACTTCAGGAGGCGCGTGGCTTCGACCAGGAGATCGTCGAAGTCGAGGGCGTTGGCTTTGCGCAGTTCTTTGCCGTATTCCTCGAACAAATGCGCGATCTTCTCCGTCTTGGGATCGGCCGATTGCAGGTAAAGTTCTTGCGGATCGAGCATGTGATTCTTTGCCCAGGAGATACGCGAGAGCACGGTGCGCGGAGTGAGTTGCTTATCGTCGAGGCCGAGGCGCTTCATGATTCCTTTGACCACGGATTGCTGGTCGCTCTCGTCGTAGATAACGAATTTCTTCGTGTGACCAATGGGAGGCTGGCCGGGTGTGGCGGAGGGAATCTGCAGGGCTTCGATGTCGCGGCGGAGAACGCGGACGCAGAAGGAATGGAAGGTCGAGATGACCGGCTTGGCGATGCTGAGTCCGCCGACAAGCTTTTCGACGCGCTCGCCCATTTCGGCTGCGGCTTTGTTGGTGAAGGTCATTGCCAGAATGGATTCCGGCATCACTCCCACGTTCTCGATCAGGTAGGCGATGCGGTAGGTGATGACGCGCGTCTTCCCGCTGCCCGCGCCGGCGAGGATGAGGACCGGGCCCTCGGTAGTTTCGACGGCCTCGCGTTGCTGCGGGTTGAGTTGATCGAGAAAAGACAATGCGGAAGTGGCTCCGGAGGTGATGAGTTTAATTTTACAGGATTGAGGGTTTTCGATTTTCGAGATGAAGGAAGGAATAGCGTCAGACCCATGCGCTCATCAGATGTCCCAGGCTGCCGCGGACTAGCAGGCCATCGGTGCGGTCTTTGAAGTAACGGGCATTGAGTTCCTTGCCTTGCAGGAGTTCGGTGCGGTGGAATCCCATGTTCTTCAGTTCGTCCTGCAATTTTTCCGGATCGAAGAAGAGTTGGAAGGGCTCGCCATAGCGTGCCACGCGTTTTGAGAGGGCAGCGAGCGCTTGTCTTTGACCCGGATTGAGGAGCGCGGGATCGACGGCGAAATCGAATACTACGCCGCTTCGCGCGGGCATTTTTGCAATGAAGCTTAGGGTTGTCATGCAGGTTTCGCGGGTGAGGTAGGGGGTTACGCCCAGCCAGGAGAAAAATGTGGGCGAATTGGTGTCGAGTCCGGAGGGTGCGAGGCCAGTCTCGAGGGTTTGCTGTTCGAAATCGATGGGGACGAAGGTTAAGGAGCGCGGGACCGGAATGTGGGCCGCTTGCAGTTGCTCGCGCTTCCAGGCTTGGGTTGGCGGATGATCGACTTCGAAGACGCGCAGTCCGGGATGAGGATTGCGATAGGCGAAAGTATCGAGTCCGGCGCCGAGGATTACAAACTGCCTGACGCCCTGCGCCACTGCGCGGGCGAGTTCGTCTTCGGCATAGCGGCTGCGGGCGGCCATGAAGGCGCGGAAGGCGCGGGAAAAAGCATGGTGCTCTTTCGGGTTGGAACGAAGCTCGTCCGCCGCTTCGGAGCCGATGATGCGCAGAGCCAAAGGATCGTCAAGAACTTTGGGCTGATCGAGAAGCTGGTGCGCGGCGCGGCGGATGGCCACACGATTTGCAGTTTTGCTGAAGGTTCCTTCTTGCATGTTCAGACTTGCAATCTCCAGAATTAAACAGTTCTCGTCCGCTCGGCTTTGCATTCCTCACATGGGCAAACTTCGCGCAGGTACTTCCAGGAATAGAGGCCGAGGTCGTGGTCATCGTTCCAGGCGAACCGGATGGCGTATTTGCCGATCGCTTCCGCGGAAACGGGCTTGGCTGCGGCTTTGAACATGGGCAACATGCCGGGAGCGAGTTTGGCCGGCTCGCCGGGGTTGCGTCCGGATTTGTCACGTTCTTCGTTGCACATGGCGCAGGGGCAGGCGTCGCGGAGATAGACGAAGCCGTAGTGCGAAACGTGGCCGTCCTTCCAATCGATGTCGACGCCGGTGCCAGTGGTGAGGTTCACTTTGACCGACTTGGGATCCGTGGCCGAAGTGGGCGCCTGAAGCGGGGACTGCATAAGTTTCAGTATCGCATACGGGAATCGGAGCGGGCCACGGCGGCGCGCTAGTGGCTAGTGCTGGAACTGGAAGTTGAAGCAGTCTTCGGGCTGGTCACGACTCCGATGGCCAGGCCACCGATGGCTCCAGCTAGAATTCCCATCAGAGCCAGAACCAGGGCGCTTTCCACCAAGGTCGAGTTCCCACGATTCAACATAGACTTTCTCCTCGTTTTGCTGCGACAGACGCCACTGCTAGTTTAACCTGCTGTGTCAACCGTGGCGAATTGTCGGCAAGGGCCAGAATCCGGTAGAATGGTAGCTTCGCTCAAAGCTTTTGAAAGGATTTACCGCCGTCATGGCCCAACAGTGTGATATCTGCGGCAAGAAGCCGCAATCAGGAAACCGAATCAGCCACGCCCATAACGTCACCAAGCGGCGCTGGAACGTGAATCTGCGTCCAGTACACGCCCGCGTGGGCGCTACCACCAAACGCATGCGAGTATGCACGGCGTGCATCCGCAGCGGCAAAGTGGTTAAAGCGTAAGAGCATCTTACCGCTGAGATCGACGAGCCCGCCAAGAAGACTACCGATCAGAATTTTAACCAAGCAATTCCTCGGCGCTCTCTGCGTGCTCGGCGGTAGATCCTTCTATTGCACGCCCAGCAACTGCACGTCGAAGATCAGAGTTGCATTAGGCGGGATGGGACCGCCGGGAGTGCCTTCGGCGCCGTATGCCAAATCTGGAGGGATGCGCAACTGGCGTTTGCCGCCGACCTTCATTCCTGCAACTCCCTCTTCCCATCCCTTGATGACTTCACCGTTGCCGATCCTGAAATCGAAAGGCTGGCCGGCGTCCACGGAACTGTCAAACTTTTTGCCGTTGGTGAGCCAGCCGGTATAGTGCACGCGGACGCGGCTGCCTTCTTTTGCGACCTCGCCGGTGCCCACGCGGATATCCCAATAGGTAAGGCCAGAGGGCGTTTTCACTCCATCGCCTGTGACTTTGGTGGGTGCGCTGGTGTTGGGCTTTTTTGGAGTTGTGGTCTGGGCGAGGACGAACGCTGCAGTCAATGCGAGAATGATCGAGATTGCTACGAGGTACTTTGCCATGCTTGTCTCCTATTAAATCTTTAACACAGGGGGCACAGGGGTGCACAGGGTATTTCGAAATCTTCCCTAACTCGTCTATTTGGTAATTCTCTACGCTAGTGCGATGACGTCGATTTCCACCAAGACATCCTTCGGCAGGCGGGCCACCTCAACGGTGGAGCGCGCGGGCGGGGCAACGCTGAAATACTTGCCGTAAACCTGGTTCATGGCGGCGAAGTCGTTCATGTTTTTCAGGAAGACGGTGGAGCGGACGACTTTGCCGAGGCCGCTGCCGGCAGCTTCCAGAATCTCCGACAGATTGCGCAGCACGCGTTCGGTTTGCGCGCCGACGTCTCCGGTGACGATTTGCTGCGTGGCGGGATCGATGGCGATCTGTCCGGAGGTGAATACGAATCCGTTCGCCTTGATGGCTTGGGAATAGGGGCCGATGGCCTGGGGGGCATCTTTGGTGGAAATGACTTCGCGCATGGGTTGGACCGCTCCGAGTTGCCAGCTAAGACTACAAATCCCGAGAGCATCGGTCAACTTGAAAGACCTATGGCGGCGACGGCTGACAGGTGGGGATTGCTTTCGGAGGGTTAAAGTTCTTGCTGGAACGAACCGATAGAAAGATAGGAGAAGCCATTGCCGGNNAGCGGGGATGCACTGGACATAAAATCCAGGTTCAAAATCGGTTTGACCAGGATTAATCAGGAACTATGGTTGGTATTGTCGCTGTTCGTTATCGCGGGATTGTTCAACTGGCTGGTAGCTTCTCACCGGATGATTTTGAGTTTATACACGCTGCCCACCATCTTCTCGGCCTACGTTTATGGCCGGAGACACGCCGTGCTCACAGCCAGTGCCAGCATCTTCATGGTGCTCATACTTCTGTGGAAAAATACCGGACTTTTCGCCGGCTCAGCGCGGTTTGCGATGAGTTACGACCAGTGGTCCGAACTGATCACGTGGGCAGGCTTGCTTCTGATCACGGCGTATGCAATGGGCACGTTGTATGACCGGAAGGAGAGGCATCTGGGTGAACTTCGCCAAACTTATTTTGGACTTTTGGCCATTCTGCAGCAGTTCATATCGAACGACAAATACACCCACAATCATTCCTACAGAGTGGCGTTGTACGCCTCATCGATTGCCGCGCGCATGGGATTTGANNTCGACGATGTACGGGCGGCGGCTCTTCTCCACGATCTGGGCAAGCTCGAAACCAGTCGCGAACTCTTGTACAAGGCGGCCAGTCTGACTCCGGACGAGATGGCGGAAATGCGAAAGCATGTGCAAAAAGGAGTCGCCCTGCTGGAACCAGTCGGAGGATCTCTACGCCGGGTGCTTCCTATTATTCTTGCCCACCACGATAAGTACGACGGGTCCGGATATGGCCCTTCCAAAGGTGGTGAAATACCGATTGAAGCGAGAGTATTGGCGGTGGCTGACGCCTATGACACCTTGACTAGCGATCGGCCATATCGCCGTGCAGTCACCCCATTTGAAGCTCGGCAAATCGTTGTCTCAAGTGCCGGAGCAAATTTTGACCCCGCGGTGGTGGATGCGTTCGTGGACGCCTTTGAACATGGAGAGATGGAAATTCCCGAGGCCCTTGTAGTATGAGCGATGCCCTGGCCGGCACAACGGAGATCGGATCAAGAAAATATAGATTGCCCGCAGCGACGATCGGGGTTCGAGTTCTGCTGGTGAGTGCTGATATCCAGATCATCGATACTCTTTGCGAGTTTATGGGGAAGATGGCGATGCACGTCGATATCTGCTCCGAGTTTGCCTCCGCTACCCGCAAACTTTGCCATTCCAAATTTGAAGCGCTCGTCGTGGACTTCAATGACAGGGCCGCAGCGCTGGAGTTACTGAAGAAGTCGCGGGAAATGACGTCTCACAAGGCGGCTGTCGTGCTCGCCATCCTGAACTGCAACGAAGAAATGCCCAGCGCATTCCGCGCCGGCGCCAGCTTCGTGCTGGTCAAACCGCTGTCTCCCACTGTTCTGGCACGTACGCTCAAAGTGTCATATCCGCTCATGGTGAACGAAAAGAGGCGCTCATTTCGTTGTCCCGTCCAAGTTCCCGTCTATGTGTCGACGGGTTCCCAAGCCGAGGTGATGGCGACTTCGATCAATATCAGTGAGGTCGGCATAGCACTCGCCAAGTCGCCGCCTCTACAGGTGGGAGACAGGGTTGCTTTGCGGTTGACGCTGCCACGTACCCAGGCAGCCGTCAGAATCACCGCGGAGGTTTGCTGGAGAGATCCAACTGGATCGGCGGGGATGGAATTCGTGCAAGTTGCCGCGCCGGTACGGGAACAACTGGTATCCTGGCTGGCCGCCCGGTTGGAAGAGTATCTGCCTGAAGAAACCGCCCTGAAATCCTGACAGTATCCGTCTTTCGCCTTCTTGCTACCGGCGGCTGCAGTGCATGGCTGTGGTTTCTGATGCAGTTGGAAAGCGGGAGTTTTGGGGTAAAAAATAAGAGTTCCGAGGTGGTGTTGGGTCCATTCGTCTCGGCCAGTAGCTCGCTTTTAGACCCTTACTTGACCTGCTACGCAGCTTCCCTTGCGGGGTGCCGCGTGCGATCTCGCTCGGGCTCCGGGCTTACCGCCAACCGGAAAAACCTACCCAGCGCCTCGGAACTCTATCCTGCCTTCGACGTTTCTTCTTGTTCTCCTCGACCAGCGCTTTGCTATAGACCCTTGCTTGCCCTCCCTAGTCATTTTCATGAAGAGGGTGACTGCGCTTGAGTCCCGGACGCCGCACCAACCGGAAAAACTTTAGAAGGTGTCAAAGAACGATTATGTTTCTACTCCTTCTATTCCAAGAGTCAACGAAAATTGTGCATTTATAACCCACGTATTTTCAGGCGAGTGCATGGCGTCCACAGGCGGGTGACCGGAATTGGTGCAGAGCGGAGAGCCGCACTTCCTGCAGGGCATGTGATCGTTGCGGCTTTTCACGACTTAAAATTCCCGGGGAATTCGATGGAGCTGGGTGGGGGACCGCTGCGCCGCTGTGAAAAGCGGGGAAAAGCTGCGTCCAGCAAGGAGTTCAGCTCGAGACCGAAACAGTGAGACACAGAAGGGAGAGACGGGATTACACTACCAAGCATGAAAACCCGGAGTGCCCTCCTGCTGGCCGCTGTAATCCTGTTCGCTGCCCGATGCTTGCCGGCCCAAGTACAACTTCCCGATACGCCCGCAGCCCATCAACTTTCCGCCTGGCTGGCTGCTTTCAACAGCGGCGATAAAGCGACTTTCCTGGCATTTCTGCAGAAGAATTATCCCGCTCGTGCCGGAGAGATTGACGGCGAAATGGGTTTCCGCGAGCAGACTGGCGGGTTTGATCTGAAGCAGGCAGGTGACTGCGGAGCCGCAAAATGTTCGGCTGTCGTGCAGGAACGCGATTCCGACCAGTTTGCCAGCATGGTGGTCGAGGTGGATTCCGCGGAGCCCCATGCCATCAAGAGCATTGACCTTCGCGCCATTCCCCGCACCGCCGATTTTTCCATACCCCGCATGACAGAGGCGGAGGCGCTCAAAGCTTTTCGGGTATACCTTGATCGAGCCGCCGCCGCTGACCGCTTTTCCGGCGCAGCGCTGGTGGCGAAAAATGGGAAGCCGGTATTCACCGCCGTTTATGGCATGGCCGACCGTGACAAGAAAATTCCCAACCAGCTCGGCACACAGTTTCGCATCGGCTCCATGAACAAGATGTTCACGGCGACGGCAGTGCTGCAATTGGTGCAGGCTGGCAAAATCAGTCTTAACGATCCGCTCGGCAAATATCTCACCGACTATCCCAACAAAGATCTGGCGTCCAAAGTCACGATTCACCACCTTCTCACCCATACCGGAGGCACCGGCGATTTCTTCGGGCCGGAGTTCGACAAACACCGCCTGGAGCTGCGCACNNCAAACCGCCTGGAGCTGCGCACGCTGCGGGACTATGTCAAGCTTTACGGCGAGCGCGGCCTGGGCTTCGAACCCGGCACCCGCTGGGAATACAGCAACTACGGTTTCCTGTTGCTGGGCTTGGTGGTAGAGAAAGCCAGCGGACAGGATTACTACGACTATGTTCGCGAGCACATTTTCAAGCCTGCGGGAATGAACTCGACAGACTCTCTCCCAGAAGATCAATCGGTGCCGGGCCGATCCGTCGGCTACACGAAGATGAATGGCACGACAGAGTGGCGTCCCAATGGGGATACGCTGCCTTATCGCGGGACCTCGGCGGGAGGAGGTTATTCGACGGTCGAGGATCTTCTCGCGTTTGCCAACGCGCTGGAGAACCACAAGTTGCTCGATGCCAAGAATGTGGATCTGCTGACTAGGGGTAAGGTGGAACGACCGGGTGGCGGCTCGAAATATGGCTACGGGTTCGGCGAGGAGATCTCAGCAGACGGCGTTCGCTGTTTTGGCCACGGTGGAGGAGCACCCGGCATGAACGGCGATTTAAAGATCTGCCCGCAATCCGGATATGTGGTCGCCGTTTTAGCAAACCTCGATCCGCAGGCCGCCGGGCACGCCTCGGATTTCATCACGGCGCGATTGCCGAAACCGTAGAGCGCCGCTCTCGCGGCGGCACAGCCGAGGGCGGCTGTTCCACATCGCCGTGTGGAAAATCAGATGATTTCGATCTTCTCGTCGAGGAGTTGCTTGTCGGTCTCGTCGGAGCCCGCCAGTTCAAAGGAGTTGGTAATCGCCGCTGTTCCCTTTTCCACGGCGGTGATGACGTAGGAACAGCCGAACCAGTGGGCTTCGGCAAGATCGGTCGACGACCAGCGGGCTGGATGGTCAGGGTGGGAGTGGTAAAAGCCGACAATGTCCTCGCCGCGCTCGCGGCCTTCGCGCTGGATGCGCACCAGTTCGCGGGGATCGATGTTGTAGCGGTTCTGCGGCGAATCGGTACGTGTATTGCCGCATCGCGCCGTCGATGTCACCACGCGAGTACCGTCGTCGTCCGTTCGGCCGAGCAAGACGCCGCAGCACTCGTGCGGGTAGGTTTCTTCGCCGTGCCGGCGGAGGGCTTCGTAGTCCTTGGGTGTAATCTTCAGCATCGATGGACGTTGTTCAAGCTAGGATCGAATTTCACCTGTCAACGAGGGGCTTCAACGCTTATCTGAGCGACATTCTTCACAGGAAAATTTACCGAATTTGCGATGAAACAAAGATGGTGAGCTTGTTCGTGAAGCGATAGGGCCTTGGCCTCGTCAGAGTCTTCTGAAATCGTTACATGGGGATGCAGAGTCACCTCGGAAAATGCTGCTGATCCATCCGGGCGTTCGTTCATCACGCCCCGGGCGTTGTCCTGATATTCGGTGACTACTATTTTGTTGACGGCACAGAGGTGAAGGTAGGAGAGCATGTGACAAGCCGAGAGACTTGCCACCAAGAGATCCTCGGGATTGTACCTTGCTGGGTCGCCGCGAAACGCCGGATCAGAAGACGCAAATACCTGAGGCTTTCCGGGAGCTGTGATCGTATAGTCGCGCTTGTAGGTCGTGTAAGTCCTTGTGCCCTGACCTTGATTTCCGGTCCACGCAACTTGAATCTCATAGTGGTGCTGCTTCATTGTCGCTCCTTGGAATTGTGCAGGCCAGATGCAAATACCTTACCCCTCCGTCCAGAATCTCTCACTCAAATATTTGTCTCCGGAGTCGCACAGGATGGTGACAATGACCGCGCGCTGGTCCTTTCCTGGTTCGAGTTGCTGCGCGAGTGTGAGGCTGGCGAAGACGCCGGCGGCGGCCGAGATGCCCACGAGCAGTCCGCAATCACGGGCGAGGCGGCGAGCCATGGCATAGGCGTCTTCGGTTGCGATCTCGATATTCTCATCGGCGAGGGACGGGTCATAAATTTTCGGAACAATGGCGCTGGCCATGTGTTTGGCGCCTTCGATGCCGTGGAAAGACGAATCGGGCTGCAGGGATATGCAGCGGATTGTGGGATTCAGTTCCTTGAGGCGGCGCGTAGCCCCCATGAAAGTGCCGCTGGTGCCGAGCATGGCGACGAAGTGAGTGATGCGGCCTTCGGTCTGCTGCCAGATTTCATTGGCCGTACCGTAATAGTGGGCCTGCCAGTTGGCATTGTTGGAGTACTGGTCGGCATAGAAATATAGATCGGGATGCTTGCCGGCGAGTTCGCGGGCCATGCGGATGGCGCCGTCGGATCCTTCGCCGGGATCGGTGTAGAGAATGTTGGCTCCGTAGGCCTGCAGAATTTTCTTGCGCTCAACCGAGACATTCGTCGGCATGCACAGAGTTACGGGAAATCCCTCAGCTGCGCCCAGCATGGCATAGGCTATGCCGGTGTTGCCGCTGG
>PLUI01000025.1 GCA_003164855.1 Acidobacteriaceae bacterium | reverse complement strand
CGGTGGAAGTCGACAACAGCTTCGACGACAAGATTCAGCGTACGGCGGTAGAAGCGGCCCGCCGCAAGTTTACGCCGGAGTTCATGAACCGGATCGACAAGACTGTGGTTTTCAAGACGCTGCGGGATGAGCATTTGGCGCAGATTCTTGAAATCGAACTTGGCATGGTGCAGCAGCGCGTGTTAATGGCGGCTGGTGCGAATCAGTTTGTTTTCAATTGCACGGCGGGAGTGAAGGAATTCCTGCTGAAGGAAGGTACGGACCCACGTTACGGCGCGCGCCATCTGAAACGCGCGATTGAGCGCCACCTTGTGTTCCCGCTGGCTAATCTGGTTGCTACCAGCCAAGTGAAGCTGGGAGACTTTGTCCGTGTGGATATGGCTTCGGAGACGCAGATGATCTTCGTCAAGGAAGCGGAGAATACCATGGCGCCCATACTGCTGGAGCGCTACGGAGCCGCTGCCGCCAATATGCCTGCCGCTCGCGCAGCACGCACTGCCTTCAACGGCCGCCGAGGCGACTTGGGCGCAAGCCCGATCGCGGAGAGCAAATAAGTTCGTTCGGATTTCAACTTCTCGCTTGACCGCATCTCGCGAGAGACCCTCGGCGCCGGATAGAATCCGGCGCCTTTTTTCTGCTGATCGCAAACTGCCTCGGTGTTCGCCAGACATGTATAATACGCGGGCTGGGCGCTCCCCCCCTTTTTGCGCCCGTCTGTAGCCTGTTTCGAAGGATACCGTCATGCCTCGCAAAACCATGTTCCGATTGCCCCTCATTTTCTTTATAGTCTTGGCCGAATTTATCATCGGAGTTACAGGTCGCGCACTCGCGGGAACCGAAACCACTCTGCATAGCTTCGCTGCGCAAGGCCACGGCGCAGCTCCGCAAGGCGGGCTGATTTCCGATGCAGCCGGTAATTTGTACGGCGTCAGTGCGAGAGGCGGAGCCTACGATTATGGAACCGTATTTGAATTGGTCCCCAACCAGGGCGGCGGATGGGATCAAGAAATTCTCTATACGTTCAAGGGCGGCGACGATGGCATTTACCCAGAGGGCCAACTGCTTTTTGATGCGGCCGGTAACCTATACGGCACGACCTACTGGGGAGGGAACGTCGGTGGTTGTCTTTACGGCGGTTGCGGCACCGTATTCGAGCTGAAACACAATTCCAACGGAAGCTGGACTGAAAGCATCTTGCAGAATTTCAGCAACGGCAAGCTCGGCGGCGATCTGGAGTATGGGCTCGTGTTCGACAAGGCGGGCAATCTCTATGGCACCTCCTGGGTCGGTGGTGCTAACGGTGGCGGCATCGTCTTCGAACTCTCCCCTTCCACTGACGGAACGTGGACGGAGACCATCCTTTACGGCTTCACCTTTGGCGGGGGTAGCACTCCGTGGTGGCCGAAAGGCCGGATCGCATTTGACGGCGCGGGAAACATCTTCGGCGTCTTGGAGTATGGCGGCAATGGTTGTTCGGCCGAGTGTGGCGCGGTTTACGAGTTGTCTCCTGCTTCCGGTGGGAAGTGGAATTTGACGATCCTGCATAATTTTGCTGGCCCTCCCTCCGACGGCGCTTTTCCCGTAGCCGGGCTCATCTTTGACCAGGCCGGCAATCTCTATGGCGTCACTAGCGACGGCGGCACGGGCACCGGTACTGGATGCAATTATGGCTGCGGCACTGTTTTCAAGATGACGCCAACCGGTAACGGCCAGTGGACCGAAAGTATTCTCTACAATTTTCAGGGCACAAACGACGGCGAGGCTCCCATCAGCGAATTGATTTTCGATGCTGCGGGAAATCTTTATAGCACAACTTACGATGGCGGCGGCCTCGGAACTTGTACCGATGGCGGCTGCGGCACAGCCTTTGAATTGACGCCCAGCGGCAGCCAATGGAACGAAACCCTGCTGTGGCAATTTTCCGGTATTACCGATGGCGCGAGCCCCAGCAGCGGCCTGTTGTTGACCCCGAGTGGCCAGTTGTTCGGTGAAACCTACAGTGGCAGCAATGCCGGACAGAACGGAACTGTCTTTTCACTGACCCCGAGCAGCGGAACGTGGAGTCTGACTTCGCTGGCTAACTTCGTCAACACCGACGGTGAGAATCCTACCGCCGATCTAGTCGCGGATGCTGCGGGCAACCTTTACGGCACCACGGCTGGTGGCGGGTCGGCAGGACTGGGAACCGTTTTTGAACTTAGTCCAGCCATCGGCGGTGGCTGGATTGAAAAAATTATCTATAACTTTACGAAAGGCAATCTTCACTATTACTACATTCAGAGCGGAACGTTCCCTTCGGGTTTGATCATCGACGCTTTCGGCAATCTCTTTGGTGAAACCCAGAACGGCGGTGCGCGCAATGTGGGCATGGTTTATGAGTTGTCGCCCTCGGCAGGCGGGGGCTGGACCGAAAAAACTCTCTACGATTTCACTCCCGGCGACAACGGTAATGATCCCTTCGGCGGTTTGGTCATGGACGCTGCCGGCAACCTTTATGGCACAACAGCGCTGGGTGGAATCGGGAGCGTTGAGGGAAATCCGCAATCTGGTAACGGTGTGGTTTTTGAGTTAAGTCCGGACGCTAACGGAGTCTGGTCTGAAAAAGTAATCTATGAATTCGCCGGTTATCCCCTCGATGGTGGGCGGCCGGAGGCCGGATTATTCCTGGATCAATTCGGCAATTTGTATGGCACGACTTTACGGGGAGGCGATGGAGGTTGCGTTGGAACGAACGACGAAACGGTTGGATGTGGCACCGTGTTTGAACTCGTGCCGCAAGGCGGCGCATGGAAAGAGGGCCATCTCTATTCGTTTCAGGATACCGGGGACGACGGCCTGTACCCCTCGGCCAGTCCGGTGGTGGACGGCGCGGGAAATATTTTTGGCACGACTCTTCGGGGCGGATCGGGGAACAGCCGCTGCCCGTCCTGCGGAACTGCGTATGAGATTGTGCAAAACGCGGGCGGCGAATGGAGTGAGCGGAGAATCTTTAATTTCCCCGGTCCGGATCAAAGCGCGAATCCGGCGAGCAATTTAATCATTGACGCTGCGGGCAATCTTTACGGAACTACACCCGGGAGAGTAAACGGGTGCGCGTTCGGTGAGTGCGGAACGGTCTTTGAGCTGACTCCCAGCACGGGCGGCGCATACACCTACGACTCCCTCTATTCGTTCACGACCACCCCTCCAGACGGAGGATCTCCGCAGGCCGGACTAATTTTTGGTCCGTCAGGATCTCTCCTCGGCACCACTGAGAATGGCGGCAACGCCAACGAGGGCACGGTTTTCGCTGTAACGCCTTAGGGCGAGTGCCCCACTCAAGCCAAAAGACGGCTTGAATGGGCCACCGGCCAACTGAGGATTCATGGAAGTTAGGCTGTCTAACGCTTCCCCGGCGGGGAGTGAAAGGGATCGGCCTGTGGAGTATCGGGAGCGTCCTCCGGGCTGGGAATATCTAAATTGACGACGATAGGCTCCTGGCCGCTGCGCACGATCACGGCCTCCACCGGCTGGTCTTTGCGAGCGTTCAGCTCTTGATGAGGAACGTAGGGAGGGACGTAGACGAAGTCTCCGGGGCCGGCTTCATCGACGAACTCCAAATGATTTCCCCAGCGAAAGCGAGCGCGGCCACGGACGACATAGATCACGGTTTCAAGTTCGCCATGATGATGAGGGCCGGTCTTGGCGTTGGGATGCACTACTACGGTTCCCGCCCAGAGCTTTTGCGCGCCGACTTTGGCGTGGGAGATGGCTTCGGCGCGGGTCATACCGGGGGTTTGCGGCGTGTTGGTGTCGAGTTCACCGCTGCGAATGATACGCAGGCCGTGAATTTTCCAGTCGGGCGTTTCGTCTCGGGCGCTAGAGCGCGAATCGTTCATGGTCCAAGCCTCACCACACGTCGCATCTTTTTCCTTCGGGCCGCACCATGGCCGCATCGGCTTTGCAACTCCATGTTTTTTGGAAGTCGGGCAGGTTCGAAAGCGGGCCGATGACGCGATATTTCGCGATGGGATGAGGATCGGTTTGCATCATCAAGCGCTGGGCTTCGATGCGGATTTCGTCGCCGCGGAATTGTCCCCACGCAATGTAAAACTGCTGCTCCGGAGTGAAGCCGTCGATATCGGCGGGACGAGGCTTATTGGCCAGGGATTTCTCGTAGGCTAGAAAAGCGACCTTCGCACCGCCGAGATCGCCGATGCTCTCGCCCAACACCAGCTTGCCGTTGTGATGCACACCGGGCTCGATGAAGTAGTTGTCAAACTGATTGGCTACGCAGGCGGCGCGCGCCTGGAACTGTTTCAGATCCGCATCGGTCCACCAGTTGCGCAGGCGGCCCAGGTAATCGAACTGTGCGCCTTGATCGTCGAAGCCATGCGAAATCTCGTGGCCGATGACCACGCCGATCGCGCCGTAGTTCACCGCNNGGCTTGCCGATGGTCAGGCGATCGTCTTGTTCCACAAATTTTCTTCCGGCAATCGTGTCCTCAAAGAACGCGTCGCGGCGGATCTCCACGTGGCTGTAGTCCTTCCACTTGTCCGGATAACCGATCTTGGGATTGAACGTGGCAATCTTCGCCATGGCCTTCTCTTTGGTGTCGTCGCTCATCCAGGGGCGGCTGAGGATGTCGTCGCGCATCGCCGCGAGCAGATTCCGCACCATCTCCTGCATGCGTGCCTTGGCTTCAGGCGGAAAATATTTCTCCACATACTTTTGGCCGAGAGCCTCGCCGAGGAGTTGATCGGTGGACTCCACGCAGCGCTTCCAGCGAGGTTTCATCTCGGTGGTGCCGCTCAGGTACTTTCCGTTGAATGCGAAATCTTCCTCCACGAATGGCGCGGAAAGGGAACTGGCAGTTGAGTTCAGCAGATGCCACTTCAAGTACACTTTCCAATCGGCGAGCGAATCTTCGTGCATTTGGCGGTCGAGTTCCTGCATGAATTTCGGCTGATCGACATTCATGTCGACATCCTGCGGAATCTGTTTATGTTTGAAATATTCCACCCAGTCGATGTGCGGCGCCATCGCCTGCAACTGTGCGAAGCTGGTGTTGTGATCGGTAGCGGCAGGATCGCGGAGGGTTACATTGTCCAACGAAGCCTCGGCCAGTTTCGTTTCCATGCTCATGATGGTTTGGGCGGCGGCGGCGGCAGTTTTCTCGTCCCATCCGGCGAGCTTGAACATGGCGGCGATGTGGACGACGTATTTTTCGCGCGCTTCCTTGAAGCGAGCTTCCGGTTTCAGGTAGTAATCGCGATCCGGGAGAGCGAGGCCGCTGGCGCCGATGTCAGCCAATACCCACTCGGGTTTGTGCGGATCCTGCTGGCTGCCGAAGGCGAAGGGATCGGTCACCAGTACGTCGTGCATGTCGGCCATAATCCGCTGCAAATCGGCTGTGTCTTTTGCGGCATCGATGCGGGCAAACCACGGTTTCAGCGGCTCCATGCCGCGGGCGTTCACGCGCGACTCGTCCATGCAGGCGCCGTAGTAGTCGCCGATGATCTGCTCGGTGCTGCCCTTGGGCGCATTCTTATCTGCGGAGGCGGTTTCGAGAATTTCTTTCAGCTTGTCTTTGGATGACTCGCCCGCGGCCCAGCGCTTGCTCCATCGGGTCATCGATGCCGGAATCGGATTGTTGGCCCGCCAGGTGCCGTTGGCGAATTCGTAAAAGTCATTGCAGGGATCGGCCTTGCGGTCGAGATCGGTGACGTCGATGCCGTGCAGAGACTGCTGTGAGAACGAGAGTTGTGAAAAAAGAAACGAAGAAAATACCAGTACCAGTAACCAGGTGAGTCTGCGCATGATGGCCTCTTTCAGCGGAGGCTCGCATAAAGTGCGAGCGGCGTGCGGCTGCCATTCTAGACGAATTGCCGCGAACGCGTCATTGCCTCGAGGCAGCGGTAGTGTCCTGACTTAGTTTTCACCACAGAGTCACAGAGACACAGAGAAACCCAACTGCGTGGCAAACCCATCCCCTTCTGGTTTTTACAGGTCCGAGGTTTTCTCCGTGACTCTGTGCCTCTGTGGTGAAAAAAGGCAAATTAGGACGCTACTGGGGCAGCGCCGGATCCGGGAAACATTCCGTAAGCGAAAAAAATTGTGGGAGCCATAGGAATTTCTGCGGAGAACTTTACGGCTTCCTTATGCCGAGGCAGCTAGGCTTTTCCGGTTGATGGTTGCGAAGCTATGGGGAAGGACAAGTCACTTTGATCTCCGCCAAGACTTTTTGTTCTCTCACACTCCTGTGTTCGGTTGCGCTTTTCAGTTCGGCGGCGTGCGGACAATCGGCTTCGGAAGGATCTCCGAGCAACGCGCCGGCCGCCAATCCCGCGGGCTCGGGGCTCAACACGCGACCGGATCAGGGCAGCTTTTTCAGGAGACTTTTCAGGACCTATGGCGATGACTGGAAGCCGCTGGCAGCGGTTGCCGCAGCAGCCGCGCCTGCGCCAGCGTTCCGCGGAGATCCAGCGCCGGTGAGTGGGCCGCCATTCCCTTTTTCCACGTGGCCGATTGGCGGCACAGTGTCGATTGGACAACCCTGGACCCAAGCCGGGCCTTTGATGACGGCGCTGTGGACGGGGCCGCACGGTGACTTCTGGAAGAAGAGCAAGATACAGATTTACGGCTGGCTGGATGTCGGCGCGAACTATAGCACGTCAAAGGGTGGAGTGAATCCAGCGGCAGGGAAGTATGACAACTTCCCCACGGCTTACGACGAAGTGCCGAACGCGATCGAACCCGATCAGGAAGTGCTCTACATTGAACGCGAGCCGGATACGGTGCAAACCGACCATTTTGATTGGGGATTCCGTCTTTCCGGACTGTGGGGACTGGACTACCGTTTCACCACGGCAAAGGGGTATTTCAGCCAGCAGTTGCTGGGGCATCCTCCAGGGAAAGAGTATGGCTTCGATCCGGTGATGATGTATCTGGATATGTATTTCCCTCACATTGGCGAGGGAACGGACGTTCGCATCGGGCGGTACATCTCTCTGCCTGACATTGAAGCGCAGCTGGCGCCGAATAACTATACGTACAGCCACTCCTTGCTTTATACGTTTGACTGTTACACGCAGACCGGGATTAACGCGACGACGAGGTGGAATTCGCATTGGACTACGCAAGTGGGGCTCTCGCCGGGCTGCGAAACGGCGCCTTGGAACCTGACGGATTCGAGGCTCACGCTGAATTGGTGTGTGCAGTATTCTTGGCAGACGAGCAAGGACACGCTTTATTTGTGCGACAACGAGACCAATCTGGGCAAAGACAGTGGGCAGTACGGATACAACAACCTGCAGGCCTACTACCTGACCTGGTATCACGTGATCGACAAGAATTGGCATACGGATACGGAGACCTGGTACCAGTGGATGAAGAAGGTGCCCAACGTCGCGTACAATCCTCCTCCGGGTTCGAACCTGCCCCCGGTCGATCCCCTTCAGCCGGAGACGGGGAGCAATGGAGCTTTTTGCAGTAACCCGGCCGCTTTTAGTTGCTATGCGCCGGAGTGGGCGATCGTGAACTATATCGAGCGGCAGTTCGGAGCGCACAATTACATCACGATTCGGAACGAATACTTCGACGACATCGTCGGCCAGCGCACGGGAACCAAGACACGTTATACGGAGCATCTGTTCGGCTGGGGACATTGGATTGGCACGACGGTTCTATTCCGGCCGGAGGTTCGTTACGAGCACTCCTACGATGCCGCGGCCTACCAGAACGGCACGAAGAAGAGCCAGCTTACGGCAGCGGGGGATATTATTTTCTTCTTCTGAAAGACGCGAACGAAACGATGCAGAGGATCACAGGAGTCGACTATGCTGAAGCGAGCGAACCTCGGGTTGATGATTGTAGCCATTGCAATCCTGGTTGCAATTTGGGCCATGGCAGGGAACGCGCTTGCACAAACAGAGGCGGCAGTGCCGAAGCCGCAGGATAAATTGGCGCTGGGCGAGGAGGAGGTGAAGCAATTGCTCCTTCTCATAGATACCGAGAAGAGCGGCAAGATCTCCAAAGCAGAGTACATGAAGTTTATGGAAGCGGAGTTTGACCGGCTGGACAAGGACAAGAGCGGGGATTCTGGACGTGAAGGAGTTAACGCAATCAAAGTTGCGAGTGAGTCACTCCAGCGTGGGCCGGTAGAGCTGGGCCTGCAGACTGACGGCAAACAGTTCCGCGAAAAAAGCCGAGATGAGCAGCCCGGCTTGCGATCTTTAGAGATTGCCGATCGCGATCTAGAACCCGTATCCCGAGAGCGTCACAGTTTGCGGACTGTCGAGACCCGAGTAAGTGATGCTTACGGATGCAGTCAGCGTGCCTTTGACCGTGGGTTTGAAAGCCACAGTTATGGTGCAGGTGGCTCTGGCGTGAAGTCCGGCGCCGCAAGTGTTGTGTTCGATGAAATCTGCTGTGTCCGCACCCGTAAGCGCGATGCTGGAGATGGGCAGCGACTTCGAGCTAACGTTGGTTAGCGTAACTTCCTGCCCCTTACTGGTGCTGCTAATTTTGATCGAACCGAAGTCTAACGAGCCCGGCGTTAAGCCCAGCGTGGTTTGCAAGCCAATCTGATCGGACGGACTACCCCAGTTGACGACATCGAGTCGGCCGTCACGATTGAAGTCGCCAAACACCGCCATGGTTGTTCCGGTGGTGAATGACCCTGAAGTCGTGGGGTTCTGGAAAGTGCCATCGCCGTTGCCCAGGTACACTGAGACGCTGGGTCCGCTGGTGACTACATCGAGCTTGCCGTCTCCGTTGAAGTCTCCCACCGCGTTGAAGCCCGAACCCGAGGGAGAATAAGCGAAGCCCGGAGTGAAGGTTCCGTCGCCGTTACCCAGAAGCACGGTTAGTTCACCCACAATAAGGTCGAGGTTGCCGTCACCACCCAAGTCAGCCGCCGTGATGGAGCCGCCACACGGATAACACGAGTACGGCACGAAGGGCTGGAATGTGCCGTCGCCGTTGCCCAGAAAAATATCAATCTGGTCGAAGTCCGTTACTGCCATATCGAGTTTGCCGTCGCCGTTGAAGTCACCAATGCCGATGGGGGCTGCGTCATAGTTGTCTTCATTCGCCTGGGATTTATAGGTGAAGGTGCCGTTGCCATTGCCCAGATAGACTTCAACAGCCCCTTGCCCCTGGGCTTCGCCTTCGAAAAGGATATCGAGATTTCCGTCGCCGTTGACGTCCGCCACTCCCGAGAGCCATCCGTCATCTCCGCCACCGACGGGATCTTTCTGCACAAAGTGTCCGGTGCCAGTGTTAAGAAACGGAACTGCTTCGGCGGTGAATTTGTTGGGATCGAAGGTGCCAATCACCACGTCCAGCTTGCCATCGTTGTTGAAATCCCCCGACATCAAAGAGAACACAGGCAGAGTGGATGCACTGGTGACGGGGGCGGCAAAAGTGCCATTTCCCAATCCGCGATAGAAACTCAAGCTGCCGGTCGCATTGTTAAAGTTTTGGCCGACCACCAGGTCGAGGATGCCGTCGCCGTTGAAATCGCCCACGACTGCGGCACCGGCCAAGGGGCTCACGCCGGGTTCGGGAGCGAAGGCCACCGCAGCGGCGGGTTGCCGAACCGGAAAATAAACCACGTTTGAAATGCCTCCGCCGGGGAGCGGATTTACAACGGCGACATTAGCCGTGCCAATGTGCGCGACGTCAGTGGAGTTGATGGCGGCTTGCAGGCTGCTGCTGGAAAGCACTGTGGTGGCTCGCGCCGAGCCATTCCAGTTCAACACTGCGCCAGTGGCGAATCCCGTGCCGTTTACGGTGAGCGTGAATCCGGATGTGCCCGGTGCGGCGGAGGCTGGGACCAACGGTTGATACACGAGAGGGATGGGGTTGTTTTGGGCGCAGAGCGCTGCGCAAAGAGAGATTAGCGTTAGGAAAAGAAAACTGACACGTTTCATCATAGCCTCCGATGGCGTGGTTTTGACGTCGTCGATTGATACACAGACGCTAGACGCAGTGGGCCCAAAAATCTGTCGAACGAACAGGTCGAGGGGAGGAAATCAAACTAGTCGCAAAGAGAGAGGCTGTCAAGATGAAGAGAATTGCATATCCCGAGAACTGAGATTCGAGCGCTGCTGTTCTGTGTCGGCAAATGACAGCGGCGCGGAGAAAACTGGTTCATGCTCGCCGCGCTGTCATTTCTTGATGGACTCGAAGTGGAGTAAACAAGTGGAGTAAAATCGTCCGGCGCAATAGGCAGGTATCGCTTATGAGAAGAACTGCTTTCGGTGGAGTACTTCTGTTCGGTCTGATGGCGCTTGCAGGTTTGGCTTTCGCGCAAGCGGAGGCGCATCCGAATGCAAAACCTTCGCAGTACTTCTTCGTGCTGTTGAGTCGTCCGGCCAACGCTCCGCAACTGAGTAAAGAAGCGGGCGAAAAGCTCCAGGATGAGCACATGGCGAATATCCATAGGATGGCTGCCGAGCACAAGCTTGTGATTGCCGGACCGTTCCTGGATGACACCGCGCTTCGCGGCATCTTCGTGTTTCAAGCGGACTCAGCGGCACAGGCACAGGAGTGGGCTAATGGCGATCCGGCGGTCAAGGCAGGACGGCTGTCTCCGGAGGTGCATGGGCCGTGGCTGGTTGATCCGCGCGCGATTCATGATCCGGCGGGGGCTGAGGGATTTGAGCAGTACACGCTGGTTCTGTTGAAGAGAGGCGACAAGTGGAATCCTAATGCGCCAGAGCTTGGCGATGTGATGAAAGAGCATCATGCTTACATAAAACAAATAACGGATCAGGGGAAGCTTGCGATTGCTGGTCCGTTCCCGTTTAGCGATCCGGGGGAGTTGATCGGAGCCAGCATTTTTCAGGTGGGCGGGGAGCAGACTGCCAAGTTGTTGCAGGACGATCCGATTGTTAAAGCTGGGCTGCTGAAAACTGAAATCCATCCCTGGGGTACAGGCAAAGGGGTGCTGGCGGCGGGACAGCCGATGCAGTGACTCTCTAGCACGCTCTCAGGGGCTAAAGCCCTTTTGTCTTCATTGGCTTCTAGCAGCACGGCTGAAGCCGTGCACTTCCCGATCCCGTCCCCGAGACGGCCTCCCTAAAGCTGGAGAGGAAAACTGAGAACTGCTTCCCCTACCCGCCGGCCTTCAACTCAGTCAGCACCTGCTTGGCGATTTCCTTCAGCGTCTCGAACACGCCCGTGCCCTGAAACGCTACCGCCTCGATCATGGCTTCATTCTTCTTGCGCAGTTCTTTGCCAAGATCTTCCGTGGATAAAATATTTGGCAGGTCGCGCTTGTTGAGTTGCAGCACGTAGGGAATTTTGTTGAAGTCGTAGCCGTGCTCTTTCAGGTTCGACATCAGGTTGTCGAGCGCTTCCACGTTGGCGTCCATGCGCTGTTCCTGNNATCATCTTGCCCTTCTGCTGTTCCGCGGTCTTCTGGTAGATCACCTGCAGGTTCGTGGTTTTGCCGCCCAGACCAGCGCCGTAGTACACGATCTTGCAATTGATCTCGCGGGCTGCGAAGTTGATGAAACTCAAGGCTTTCCTCAAAAAGCGCGGATTGCATACCCTGCCGCGCGCAAAAATATCCCTTTGGGGGCTCGGGGCTTTTATATCACAGGCGCGGGATGGAAAGCAGGTTACTCAGGTGACCCCCGGCCAAAAGAGCAGCCGGAAAGACCCGAGAGGACCGATAGCTTGTGCATTTTCAGGAGCGGAAACCATTCGACACAGGGGACACGGTGGAACACCGGGTAAGCCTCTTTGCCGGAAACATGCCGGGAAGATGCCCGCGACCTCCTATCGCGCAGCGGGTACCGGATAATATCCGTCCTTGGCATAGATCTTCAAATGCGGGCGCTCGACCAGGACTTCGATATTCCGGTAGGAGGAGGCGGTGGGGGTTTTGGGCCGGGCGGGAGTGTAGCCCAAGGTGTACTGGTTGCGGGCATCGCTCATGGCCTGGGCATAGGTATCTGCAATGGCACTGAGGGTAAGCTCCCGGTAGACCGGGAGGCCACCGGTGGCCGAGACATACTTTGGCAGAATGTCGTCGTAGCCCTGTTTCGGCAGGTGCAGGCGTTCGACCTTGTCGTATACGGGAAGGGCGGCGCTGCCCACGGCTACGGCCTTTACTTGAATCTCCCTCGATAACAATAGCTTCAGAACATCGCGATAACTTGCCTGGCTGCCGAACTCCCGGCCGTCGCTGATCACAAAAATGATCTTGCGCCTGGTACGCTCGCGCTTGCTCAAGTCGAGCGCGGCTTGCAGGATGGCGTCGTTCAGAACGCGGGATTGTTTGGGAGGGGTATACACGGGCTCCGTGGGGCTTCCCACCGGAATCCCGTTAATGATCGGACCATTCGGCGCCAGCGGACCGCTCAGCACGGCGGGGCCGTTATTGCCCCCGCGAACGGTCTTGATCTGGTTGAATATGGCGGTGAGCTTTTGCGTGGGCGCGGAAAAATCGCTGACTTCACTCACCGTGCTGCTGAAGGTATAAAGCGCTACCTCGTCGTAGGGTGCGAATGCGCCTACCAGCGCGGGGAAAGTCTGGTTAACCTTCTGCACGGTCGCGTCCGACATTCCCAGGTCGAGCACAATCGCCACCGAAAGCGCGAAAGGATCCTGAGTGAAATAGCTCAGCTTCTGCACGACCCCGTTTTCTTTCACAACGAAGTCGGTAGGCAGAAGGCCATCCACCCGGCGGCCGTCGCGATCCTTCACCGTGACCGGGAGCTGCACGAAATTGGTATGCACCACGAGGGTGTACAGCTGATCCTGCGCCAGCGAAGTTTTCGCTGCAGTTCCCGGAGGCAGGGTCTTAACCGGAGGCATTGGCGGCGGCGGCGAGGCCGCATCGCCGGGCGCGGCTCCAGTATCAGCTGGTGTATTAGCTGGTGGGGTATTGGGCTGGTTCGTCCAGGGATTTCTGTCCACGGTCGCCGGTTTCTTTTCCTCCGGCTTGGGAATGGGCGGCGGTTCCGGCTCCGCGGCAGAAGGCTGCACCGTGGGGGCGTCGGGAATATCGGCGTCCTGAGCGGGTTGAGTCGGAGACGGCTGCGCTGGCTGGGCTTGGCTGCTGGACGACTGTGCCGACAAGCCGGAAGCGCACGGGCCAAGGTAAGCGCCAAGAGAACCAACGACCAGAAGGATGGCCAGCCATACGGGTGCTGCCATACGGTTCCTGCTACGAACTGCCGTTTCGTCCCTCACACTCACCATCCGATCCCTTCCAAAACAGCGCTCCAGAAAAAATCACTCTACACTAGGTTGGGATGCCTGAACCCACCCATTTGGTGCATCTAACATTCAGGACTAGACTAACAAAAAGCCCCAAAGAGAGAATCATTCATGCCCAGATTATCAGCTTACCAAAGATTTTTGCCTAGCCTGGTCGCTGCCGTTCTGTTTTGTCTGGCAGCGGTGTCGGGTGTGAATTCGCTGGCTCTGGCCCAGACTTCTGCCCCCGCGAATCCCAGCCCTGCGAACCCCAGCCCTGCGAATCCCAGCGACGCTCAGCAACCGGTCGAGCAGTCCGACGAAACCCTGAAGGTCAACGTTAATGTAGTCGGAGTCTTCTTTAACGTCAAAGACAAGCACGGTGCTCTCATTCCTAATCAGACCAAAGATGACTTCCAGGTCTTCGAGGACTCGAAGCCGCAAACCATCAAATACTTTACCGCCGAATCGAACCTGCCGCTGACGCTGGGCATTCTGATCGATTCATCCGGCAGCCAGTTGAGGGTTCTCGACATGGAGAAAGAAGTCGGGGGAGCATTCCTTCGCCAGGTTCTGACCGATAAAGACGAGGCCTTCGTGATCGACTTCAACGTGGAGTCCGAGTTGGTGCAGGACTACACGCGAGATGTTCACCGTCTGCAAGCGGCACTGAACAAAGTAAAAATCCAAAGCGGTGTCGTCAGCGGGGGCAGCGGCATACCGGGTCTCGGACAGGGGCCGGTTCCCACTCACAACGCGCCCGGCACGGTGCTTTATGACGCGGTTTATCTTTCCGCCCATGACATGCTGGCCAAAGAAGTAGGACGCAAGGCCATGATTCTGCTAACCGATGGCGAAGACGAAGGCAGCAAGCTGAAAATTAAAGACGCCATCGAAGCCGCGCAGAAAGCCGATGCCATCGTCTACGTCCTGCTCTGCGCCGATCGCGGTGGTTATTACAGCATGGGGATGGGCTACAACGGCGAAAGCGCAATGCGCACGCTTACCGAGCCCACCGGAGGCCGGGTGATCAACGTCGGCAACAAGTTCGACAAACTGAAAGAAGCCTTCGACCAGATCTCCGCCGAGCTGCGCAGCCAGTACAACATCGGTTATACCTCGACCAATACCAAACTCGACGGCACGTACCGCAAATTGGAAATCAAGAATAAGCAGGGTTACAAGATTCAAACCCGCGCCGGGTACTACGCGACAGCACGTGAACCGCTGCCGCAGTAGCATGAGGGGGTACTCTTGTTCATTGCGGTTGATGTTGCTCTTGCTTTTCCCGGGGAAAACTGTGCCGCCTCTACCGTTTCAGCCGAAAAACATTTAGCCTATAGGACGCTGGATGAACCGGAGGTTCGCCATGCCGTCTAAGAACGCCTCGCCTTTTTCCCGTCGTTCATTTCTGCAACTCTCAGCCGCCGCTGCGGCGTTTCATGTTGTCACCGAGCCCATGCTGGCAGCTGCGCAGCGCCGGAGGGTTCCATTCTCCAAGGACGCGGTCATGATCGATTCCAACGAGAATCCGCTCGGCCCCGGCCAAGCGGCGCGCGACGCCATTTCCGCCGTCATTCCTCTCGGCGGGCGCTACCTCGACAATCTCACCGAAGACCTCGTCAACAGCTTCGCTCATCTCGAAGGCCTCAACCCGGACTACGCACACATCTTTCCTGGCTCCAGCCCCCCGCTGCGCTTTGCGGTCGTTGCCTTCACTTCGCCGCAGAAAAGCTACGTCACTGCCGATCCCGGCTACGAAGCCGGCATGTTCGCGGCTAGGGCCACGGAAGCCCGCGTGGTCAAAGTTCCGCTTACGAAAACTTACGCGCATGACGTGAAGGCGATGATCGCCGCCGCGCCGGATGCCGGATTGTTCTACATCTGCAATCCCAACAATCCCACGGGCACGCTCACGCCGCACTCCGATATCGAGTACCTTGTCGAAAACAAACCCAAGGGCTCGGTCGTGATGGTGGACGAAGCCTATCTCCATTTTTGCGATTCACCTTCGACGCTCGACTTCGTCAAGGCTGGAAAAGATGTGGTCGTGCTGCGCACTTTTTCGAAAACCTATGGCATGGCCGGCTTGCGCTGCGGATTTGCCATTGCCCGCCCCGATCTGCTCGACAAAATCACGGAACGCTCCGGCTGGAACTTCATGCCCATCACCGCCGTGGCTGCGGCTTCGGCGAGCTTAAAAGACCCGAGCCTGCTTCCCGAACGCAAGCGCATCAATGCCAGTGTGCGGCAAGAAACTTTTCAGTGGCTCAGCAGTAATGCATACTCCTTCATTCCGTCGGAGTCGAACTGCTTCCTGCTGGATACGAAACGTCCCGGCAAAGAAGTGATCGATGCCATGGCCGCGCAAAATGTTTTCATCGGCCGCATCTGGCCGATCATGCCCACCTGTGTCCGCATCACGGTGGGCACGCACGATGAAATGCAGCAGTTCCAGGCCGCGTTGCAGAAAGTAATGCGCGGCACGACGGCATTCGCGCTTCCACCAGCACATCCAATCAGGAGTGCGCGTAGAGCCCACCTCGGTTAGGCTCTTGGATTCCTCCCGTCGGTCCGATCCGGAAATAGCCTCTCCAACACCGTCGTGATCGCCAGCCCCGCCGACAGCCAGATCATCCATTCAATCGGTACCCGGTACCGGTTGACGTACTGAATCAGGTAATACATCAGCGGATAGGTGGCAAACACTGTACACCACACGTAAAACTGTGTGTTTCCAACCCGTCTCCTCATCAGTCTCAGCCCGGCCAGTCCCAGCAAGGTGTAGAAACTTGTTGCCACAAGCTCAAATGGATGCTCGACCGGCCCAAACCAGAAATAGAAAAAATGTTCCAACGATAAGCGGATAAAACTCGCAGGATGGCTGCCAATCCATTTCATCGTCAAGTTAAGCCGCCGCCGGTTGAATTCAAGTTCCCCTACACTCTTCACCTCGCGCGCCACGGCGAGGCTGTCCGACCTCAAGCTCCGCGAGGCCGGGTCGGCATTCAGAAGAGTGGAGGAGGGCTCGGCATGATCGCGGTTGGCGTAGCTGAGTTCTAGGCCCAGGTTGTCGCGCATCAGCGTCCAGCCATGCAGCTGCCTGTGATTGCGCAGAATCCAGGGCGCCGTGACAGCAGCGACGGCAACCATGGTCAGACACGCATCCCGCCATATCTTGGGTTGTCGGCGAGCCAACCCATCGACAATCAGCAATCCCACCAGAATCGCAAACAGACCGAAGCTGATATAGAGAGCCGCTCCCCAGCACAAGCCGAAAAACACCGCGCCAGTCGCATCGCGCTTCGGCGAGTTCCATCGCTTGACGGTAAGAAACAAGAGAAAGGCAAGAGCCATCGCAGCATAAGGCTCCTCCCATCCCCGAAAAACTTCAGCCGATCGCTTCACCGGCACCAGGGCGGAAGCCACCCCCGCGATCAATCCCGCCGCATAGGGGAAACCAAACGCGGAGGCGAAGGCCGGATACAGAGCATAGAGCAATGAATAGCTGAAGATCACCAGCAGGCACAGGGCAAAACTCCCCCGGTAACCGGTGCCAAAAACCGCGTAGATACCCGCCGCTAGCACCGGGAAGAAGGGCGTTGTATGCGCGGTAGGCCCGGTAGGCAAGGCGTAAGGATCGGCAAACTGACCCTTCTCGATCAGCGCATTCGCAATTCTTGTAGCCTCGCCCGTGGAAAGAATCTGCTCCCGCGGCACGCACAGAAGGATCGAGAAACGGATAATAAAGGAAAGCGAAAAGATAGCCAGAAAAGCCGCCGACCGGTGTCTGGCAAGGTATGCGACAAAACGCCGCCCCATGACCGCCCTCGTCCTCCAATCATCCAAGTTTCTCGGGCCGGAACAGAACACCGTCGGCATGGCCCGGATTCTGGCAAGGATTCTATTCCGCCGCTTCTTCCCAATCCACCGTCCGTCGTTCCCGGCTGCTCTTGTGGGCAAGCATCAGGGCTCGCATCGTGCGCAGCGCTTGTTCCGGAGTTACCTCCAGCGGCGTTTTCTTCTCAATTGCGTCCCGCACATTGGCGTAGAAGCCGCGATAGTCGCCGCGCTCCGTCTTCACCTTCACACTCGACTCGCCTACCAGACTTAGTGTGCCCCACAACTCTTCAGCTTCTTCACCCCAATCCGCACCCCAATCTGTGCCCTGAGGATATTGATCTGCCCGCAGCCGCGCCTCCTGCGGATCCATTCCATACTTCACAAACGATCCCTTCGTCCCATGAATCAAGAAATGCGGCCCCGGCGCATACGCGAGGATGCGTGCCCGGCCCATGGCGCGCAGTCCGGCATATTCCATACAAACATCGAACGAATCATCCACCTTGGAAGTCTCGCGCTCGCAAAAGGCCGACGCCGTAATCGCCCGCGGCTCGCCAAACAAGACCAACGCCTGATCGATCACATGCGGGCCCAGGTCGAATAAGACGCCCGCCGCCGGCTGATCCGCTTTTTCCCGCCACGCATTTGGTTTCGGCTCCGGACGAAACCGGTCAAATCGACATTCGTATTCGACGATGGTTCCTAAATGTCCCGACTGCGCGATCTTCTTGATCGTTGCAAAATCGCCATCCCAGCGCCGGTCTTGATAGACCGTTATCAATCTTCCGCGCTCCGCCGCCAGGCGCACCAGTTCGGTGGATTCCGCTAGTGTGGGGGCGAATGGTTTGTCCACGACGACATCCCGGTCCGCCAGCAAACATGCCCGTGCCAGTTCAAAGTGCGAATTGTTCGGCGTCGCGATCACACATAGCTGAATCTGCTTATCCGCAAGGAATTCATCCAAGGTCCGCGCCACGCGGACTGCAGGATATTTTTCCTGCGCCCGGGTTCCCCTGCGCTCCAGGATGCAGGCCAATTCCATTCCCGCGACGCCGCGGATCACGGGTGCGTGAAACGCCTGTCCCGCCATGCCAAATCCGATTAATCCGACTCGCACCATGCTGGCCGCCTGCTTTCTTAGAACGAAATACTACGATTGCCTTATCAATTTACAGCGTTTCGCCGATATTGCCATTCTGCGCGCCGACGTATAACGATTAATAGTTCTTCTGCTGCTGGGTTGAACTAAGAATGCTAACGCCAGGAGGCGTAGATGCGATTCGGTCCTTTTCTTGTGATTGCTCTGCTGCTGCTCATTCTGTGGGCTGGTTGCTTTCTGATGTTCCATGTAGCCAGTGGACTGATTCACCTGCTGCTATTGTTTGCAGTGGTTTCGTTTGTGGCCCACCTGGTCATGGGTACCAGGACGGCTTAAAGTTTCGAGCGGAAGTCGCCGTCGGCCAGGCTAACCGGCCTCACTGCCGGCGACTTCGGCTCGATATCATTGTTTTCGATCCTTCACCCGCCGTACAAATTTCAATCCCGACCACACATCCGTCACCGCGCAAACCTTCACATCCACCAACCCCGCCTCTAGACCGATCTCGCGCACAATATTTTCACTCACGTCGGTCGCAACCCCAGAACTCTTTTTCGGCCAACTGACCCATAGCATTCCTGCCGGAGCCAGAAGTTTCGCCAGGCGCGAGAATTCCCTGGTCAACTGCGCGCGCGAGTGAGTGAAAACCATTACAAAATCGAGCGATGGTCCTCGATCGAGAATACTGCACTCGGCCAACGCGTCGGACAATTCCGCACGAACCTCCGCCGGAGCGTTCGCCAACTGCACGCGAAACCCCGCCTTGATCCCCAATTTTTTCGCCAGTGGTGTCCCAGAATATCCCGGCATTCTATTGATCTTGAGAAAAGCTGCTACTCAGGTGGAAACAGGAAACCGGAGACCAGAAGCCGACCCCCTCAGGGGCTAAAGCCCGCGTCTTTATTTTGATTTTGCGCCCAAGGCACGGCTGAAGCCGTGCCCTACCCAAAGCCATTTACAACTAGAAACGCGAAACAGTAAACCGCTTACTGTGCCACCGGAGCGTAATATCCGCGCCGGGCTCGCACCCGGAAGTTCTTCCGGTCGTTGGCTACAATTTCAATGGTGCGGAAGTGCCCGTCGGACTTGAAGTCCGCCGGCTTATAAGACACGTCATACTGGCTGCGCAGCTCATCCTGAATCTCGGCAAAGGCGTTCGTCACATCACGAATCTGGAAGGGAAAAAACGCACGCCCTCCAGTCGCATCGGCCATGCGTTCGAGCACTTTGTCGCCCGCACCCTTGGTGCCGCTAACGTTGGTGCTGATCGTGTAAATAATGGCATCGGCACGCTGCGCCATTTCGATGGCTTCCTCGCGGGTAACATGGCTTTGGTTGTCTTCTCCATCGCTTAGCAGAATAATCGCGCGCCGCACCGGTCCCTTCTGGGGCTGCTTCAGCAGCTTGTCGCGACATGCGTAGTAGAGCGCGTCGTACATCGCCGTCCCGCCTCCCGGCCGCAGCTCGCGGACTCCGTGTGCCAGCTTTTCCGTGTCGTCAGTGAAATCCTGAGTCACCTCCGGAGTCACATCGAATCCCACGACGAAGGCCTCGTCATAATGCTTGCGCACGGTTTGATTCAGAAACTCGATTGCCGATTCCTGTTCGAACTTGAAGCGGTCCCGCACCGAGGCACTGGCGTCGATCAACAGGCCCACCTGCAGCGGCAAATTCGTCTCCGCGTGGAAACTTCGAATATCCGCCACCGGCCGGTTGTCATCCACAAAGTGAAAGTCCGCTTGCTTCAGATCCGTTACCCGCTTGCCATGCTTGTCGGTTACCGTAAATACCACGTTTACTTCGTTGGTGCCCACCCGGATTTTAGGGATATCTCCGTTCTCCGCCCCTGAATTGTTGGAACCCTGTTCGGGAGAGTTCTGCGGAGCTGGGGTGCTAGCGGCTGCGGGCTGCGACGACGGGTTCGACGACTGAACGGAAGAGGAGGAAGATGGCCGCGGTTCCGCAGGCGAAGCCTGCGCCACGCCGAACTCACGCGCTCCCACTACCAGCAGCAGAATCGCTGCCCATCCCAGGATGGAACTTCTCGAAAAGATGTCACTCGTAAAGGCGCCCCTCATTTGGTTGTCATTATATCCGCTCCTCGAGTTTCCTCAGAAACTCCAGTAACTCCTCGGGCAGTTCACTCTTCTGCGCAATCGCTTCTCCCGTGCGCGGATGCCGGAACTCCAACTCCGCCGCGTGCAGGAAATTCCGCGCCAACCCGGTCACCGCCGATTTCCCCCGCGCCTGCCTGGGCGCACCATACATCGTGTCGCCCACAACTGGATGCCCCATCGCGGCCACATGCACCCGAATCTGGTGGGTCCGTCCGGTGTCAATCTTCACGTCAAGCAAGGTGAATTTTCCAAACTTCGTATCCAGACGGCGCACCACTCGATAATGGGTCACCGCCGTCCGCCCGCCCACGAGACGAGTAGTCATCCGCATTCGCCGCACTGGGTCCCGGCTGATGCTTTGCGTTATCGTTCCCGAATCTTTTTTCACCCAGCCATGCACCAGCGCCACATATTTCTTCTTCACTGCCCGCGCCGCGAACTGAGAGTTCAGCTGGCGATGTGCGGCGTCGTTTTTAGCCACTACAATCAGTCCGCTGGTCTCTTTATCCAGACGATGGACAATGCCCGGCCGCAACTCCCCGCCCACCGCCGACAAACTCGCGAGATGATGCAGCAGGGCATTTACCAGGGTTCCACGATTGCGCGCATCGTCGGTCGCCCCGGCCCCGGCATGAACCATCATTCCCGCCGGCTTGTTGATCACGGCGAGGTCATCATCTTCATAAACAATATCGAGCGGGATCTCCTCGGCAATAGCCTTCAGCGGCGCCCGTTGCGCCTCGCCCAGCACCCGCAGCTGCTCGCCGCCGCGGAGCTTCAGCGAAGCCTTCGCCGGAGCATTATTTACCAGCACTTTGCCGCTGGCGATCATCTCCTGTACCCGCGCCCGGCTCAAGGCTTCAAGATGCAGCGTCAGAAGCTGATCCAGCCGCTTGCCCGCGTCTTCAGCCGCGACTGAGATAAGTATGGGGAGCGCTTCCGCCATGCGCTGCGAAGCATACTATAAAAGTTCTCTACTTAGATGAATTCGGGAAGGGCACCCCTCGCTATCAGGCAGCCTTCTTCAGGGCCTCCAGAAATTCGGCTGATACTTCTCGAATGCGCTTGAGCCGGTCCCTGTCGCGGCTTGTTTCCTCCGTGCTGATCCCCAAGAAAGTCTGCTTTTGAAGACTCTCGACTTGTTCGCGCATCAACCGTTCGAGTTCATCGCTGATTTTCTTGAGGCTGGGCCTGTCCATGACAACTCGCGCGATTTCGTCGAGGACCCTCGCAGGGAGAGTCAGCTTATCGCTTCGATTCAGCAGGCGGATATTTGGTCAACCGGGGATCGAACCAAATTTGCAGAATCGCAATTTAGGGCACAAAAGGGTGATCGTAGAGGGTCCGAATGTCAATTGCTTGACGCTAGCCCATGATCACCCTTGGGGTCTGAAAGCCCCTAGTAACTTGACTCTGAGATTAGGTTCGGCCGTGGAACCAGACAATACAGAGAAAACCGTAGTCGCGCTAAATCGCAAAATAAAGCTTGCATTTATATAAAGTCTATTATATTAGTAGACATGTAACACGGTGTTCATATTTCCTCCCCCAGATAGTGGTTCAGCCTGCAAGCGCTTCCCCCAAGAAGCGGGCGAATGGATGCCGGGAGTGCCCGGGGGTAAGGCGCTCCCGGAAAACAATTTGCAATTTTCGATCGCAGTAAGCGCGGGCGGAGTTCCGTCCAAAGCCGCCCCGGAGGACGGAGTATGGGAAAACTATTGATCATTCGCCATGGCCACACCAGTCTGAATATGCCCGGCCGGGATGAAAGGCTGCGTGGCTGGCTCGATGTGCCCTTGGACAGCGAGGGTCTGGAAGAGGCCGCGGACACCGCCGCACACGTCAGCCGGATGCACACTCTCGACGCAATTTTTTGCTCCGACCTGCGCCGCGCCCGCCAGACTGCCGAAATCTTGCGTAAACAAACCAAAGCTCCCATCACCGCGACTAGCGATCTGCGGCCCTGGAATCTTGGAGTGTTCTGTGGCCAGCGGGTGCGGGAAATTCTGCCCTTCCTGAATCTGTTGAACCAACACCTCGATTTAGCGGCTCCCAGCGGCGAATCTTTTTATCAATTTTACGGACGCTACTCCCACCGCCTCAAAGGATTGCTTACGCTGGCGGAAACATCGCCGAATTCCATCGCCGTGGTAACCCATGTGCGCAACCTGCTGGCCACCTCCAGCGTGATCACCGGCTCCGACAAAGACAAAGTGCCGGTCAAAGGCGGCCCGCGCACGGGCGCAGTCGTGGTGGTCGAAAAAGAACAGGGCCAGTGGAAGATCGGGCGCAGCACGCACGAACTGATCGTTGTTCAGGACGCGAACGTGGACGTGCGCCTCCAGGCTGTCTCCTAGAGCGTTTGCCGACGGAAATTGCATGACTGAGAAGAGCGAATGGAAAACTCTACCGGAGCCGGCGCCGGGTCCGCTGTTCATCGTGAGTATGTGGCGGGGAGGTTCCTCGTTGCTGTACGCCCTGCTCAATAAACACCCGCAGGTGGCTCTTATGTTTGAGGCTGATCTGCTACTGCTGCGTCCGGTTTTTCTGAAGCCGGCGAGAATATGCGACTGGACCCAGCGCTGGGAATTCTGGAACCAGACTTTCAGCCGCCATGGCCTCGACCCCACCGAGTTTGCCGGCGTGCTCCCTGAATTCCGCAGCGTCTTCGAGACGGTTCACCAGGAATATGCCCGGCGTAAAAACGCGGTGATCTGGGGAGACAAGTCCCCCAACTATCACGACCAACTGCTACGCATGGCGAAGGATTTTCCCCATGCCCGTTTCATCATCGTGTGGCGCAGTCCCCTGGAAATGATCGGCGCCACCCTGCGCGCGGCCGCCACCGGAAGCCGTTATTTTCGCAAGCGCGGAATGCCATGGCGATCGTTGCTCGGGTATCGCGCCTTCAAGGGGCAATGCAGCCAGATCATCTCCGCCGGCGCCGCCGTGCACCAACTGCATTATGAAGATCTGGTCAGCGATACTGCTGCGGTCATGCAGAAAGTCTGCATGTTTCTGGATATCCCCTATGACCACCGTATCTGCACCCTCGAGGGCGCTGACCGCTCGGCCGTTTATGCGGGCAGACATCACAACCTGCTCAGGGAAAACGACATCGTTGCGGGACCTCGCCGGGATGTGATCGAGCCCAGCTTGCGCCGAAGAGTCATGCGCTATGTCAATTTGTGGCGCCAGATCGATGCGGGCAGCTATGACACTTTCCCCCACGGCGTACCGACCTCTGCCGAACTGCAACTAGATCAAGTTCGCTATCGACTGTTTCGTGCTCTGGATGCCCTCATCCGGCTCGGATTTTGTTTCCTGCCGATTCCGCTTTTGCGTTTGTATCGCCAGATCAAGGGACACGGACAAGAGGGCGACGCCTCCTCAAGTTCCGTCGAGTTCTCAACGCTCCCGGATATCAAATCATGAACACTAACAAGACTTACCCATCTCAACTGACTTATGCCGTCGAGCAGGCAGTTCCACGGAAGCCGGAGGCCGCAGCGGCCGCCATGCCAACTCGTTCCCTGCGTGAGGAAATTTCCTACCGTGTACGCTACTTCGTAAACGCCTATCCCTTGCTTTACATGCCGATGGCTCGATATCGTCACCGCTACGCAATGGATCGCATGGTTCGCCCCGACACCGACCTTGTGATTGAAGCTTTCGGACGTACCGGCACCACTTTCGCCAACTTCGCTTTTCTCTCCGCGCAACGGCGGCGGGTCAGGACGGTTCATCACACCCATGCCGCGGCGCAGGTCATTACCGCGGCCAAAATGCGGATTCCCATCCTTGTCATCGTCCGCCAACCGGAGGAAGTGGCGCTCTCGCACATGGCGCGCCATCATGTCTCGGCGCGTCCAGCCCTGATTGCCTGGATTCGCTTCCATCACCGGCTTCTGTCCTGCCGCAAGGCCATCCTTTTTTGCAGCTTTGACCAAATGACGCAGAACTTCACGCCCGTGATCCAGCACCTCAACGAGAAATTCGGCACCGCCTTCGACGTGTGGCAACACTCGAAAGAAAACGAAGCCGAAATCTTCGAGCAAATCAAAAGCCGCAACCGTGGCCGCTTTCGCGAAGACCAGTCCGAGGAGCGAATGCGCAACTTCGCGCTGCCCACCCCGGAGCGCGAGGCCTTGAAGCAGAAACTGCGTGCTCAGTTGCAGGCAGACTCTCTAGCTCCCCTCCGACACCGGGCGAAGAGGCTGTATCAAACCTTGGTGGGCTGATTTTTGGCCGGAGGGTCAGCGGGGTGTGGCCGCCAGCTTTCTTAGAAAACTCTAAGGTAACTCAGGCGTGCTGGCTTTCCGTTTAATTCTGCCGATGGTCATCTTAGCGAGTGCGATCACTCATTTCGAAAGTTTCAGACTCGCACCCATGAGCGGAATGATAGAAGCCAAGGACAAGATGATCAGGATTCTGCTCGTCGAAGACAGCAAATTTCTAAGATTGGCGACCGAGCGTGCGCTGGCACGCGCCGGCTATGAAGTGAGCAGCGCTGTCGATGGCGACGAAGCCCTGCTCCTGGCACGCCAGAAGTTGCCGGACCTCATCCTGCTGGATATGCTCTTGCCTAAAATGAGCGGCCCCGACGTGTTGAAGGCACTGAAACAAGACCCCTCGACCAAGCTCATCCCGGTAGTTGTCATGACGGGCATGTCCCAGAAAAACGCCGACCGGCTGAAACAGGATGGAGCCTTCGAATTCCTTGAAAAGTCTACCCTCGAGTTGGACAAAGGATCGCAGAAACTACTAACCGCTGTGCAGGAAATCCTGAAGCTGCTGCCGCCCGCCAAGGCTAGCACCACGACTGCTTAGCCGCGCCGCGTCAAAGGTGTCCAATTACTTGTGGCAAATGCGTGGCATTGATCCCAAATACTGACACCACCGCGGCTGCGGGGAGACTACGCGGTGGTCGCGGCCGCCTCCGCGGGCGGAGCCGCACGTTCGTAGTCGCACTCCTTATTGGGGCAGGCGATCACCGGTCCGGCCTTTAGATATTTCTCCACCAGGTATTCGCTGCCGCAACTCGGACATTTTTCGGGAATCGGTTTGTGCGCCGAAGTAAACTTACAGTTCGGATAATTCCCGCAGCCGTAGAAGGTATTGCCCTTGCGCGCACGCTTCTCCACCAGTTCGCCGTCTTTGCACTCCGGGCACTTCACGCCGATAAAATTCTGCTTCACATACTTGCATTCGGGATATCCACTGCACGCGGTGAACTCGCCAAAGCGTCCGTGGCGGATCATCATATTGCGACCGCACTTTGGACACAGCTCATCGAGCGGGATGTCAGGAACTTTCTTGCCCTGATCGAGACGCCGCGTGGTTTTGCAATCGGGATAGCCCGTGCAGGCCATGAACTGCCCAAAGCGCCCGCGCTTGAGCACCATCACCCGCCCGCAGTTCTCGCAATATTCTTCCTGCGTCGTCTCCTGCACGTCGGCCGAATCAAGGTCAGGCAGGTTGATCGGGTTTTCTTTCGTGAACGTGCAAGTGTTCGGATCTTCTTTATCGTAGGTGCTGCACGCATAGAACGACCCATGCTTGCCCCACTTGATCACCAGCGGCGCGCCACAGCGCTCGCACTTCTCGTCTGTAGGCTTCTCCATCCGCTTGATGTTCTCCATATGCTTTTCGGCATATTTGAGATCCTTTTGGAACTTCTTGTAGAACTCGGCGAGCGTGTCGGTCCACTTCTCTTTACCTTCTTCTATCTCGTCGAGTTCTTCTTCCAGGCGCGCAGTAAAGCCCACGTCGAAAATATCCTCGAAACTTTTCACCAGCAGCACGCTGACGCGTTCGCCGAGCATCGTAGGAGTGAAGCGTCCTTGATCTTTCGTGACGTACTCCCGGTCCACGATGGTCGAGATGATCGTCGCGTAGGTGGACGGCCGGCCGATCTCCCGGTCTTCCAGCTCCTTGACCAGCGACGCCTCGGTATAGCGGGCCGGCGGGCGGGTGGAGTGCTCGGCCGGGGCCAGGCGCAGCACGTCCAGCGGGTCGGCCTCGGCCAGCGGCGGCAGCCGGCGTTGCTGGTCGTCGCGGTCGGCGTCCGGGTCGTCGGCGCCCTCGACGTAGGCCTTGAGGAACCCGTAGAAGCTGATGACCTTGCCGGTGGCGCCGAACTCGGCCCGTTCGTTAGCGGTGGAGGTGCCGGCGACCCGGACCGAGACCGATTCGCCGGTGGCGTCCTTCATCTGCGAGGCGACGGTGCGC
>PLUI01000242.1:31788-42723 GCA_003164855.1 Acidobacteriaceae bacterium | reverse complement strand
ATGGTGCCGGGGTCGACGTTGAGGTAGGGGTCGAACTTCATCAGGTTCACGCGCAGCCCGCGGCTCTCGAGCAGGCAGCCGATCGAAGCCGCGGCCAGGCCCTTGCCTAAACTGGACACAACTCCGCCCGTCACAAAGATGTACTTCGCTGGCATCTCTTCCTCGCTTTAAATTGTGATTGAAAAATGGTGCAGGTGGGGTGCACGAATAATTATGCCAGAAGATGCCTGTGGAAAGAAACAGAAGAATCCATCCGCGTTGACTATCCCGGCAATGTGGGCGAAAATGATTCAGCACTTCCCTCGATGCCCGATTCATCGGGCATTCCAATCGTGGGCCTGTGGCGCAGCTGGGAGCGCGCTTCCATGGCATGGAAGAGGTCGTCGGTTCGATCCCGACCAGGTCCACCATATCTTCAATCCGACTCTATCTAAAAGGGATGCGCTAGCCCTTGAATTGTCAGCAATGCAGAAGTGAAGATGACCAGTTCGACGCTAGGGCCGACTAATTTCCCCTGTTCATTTAAGAGAAATGGCGCAGCTTCCGATCAAGCGGCAAACTCGGTTAAATTGCGACGCCCGGGTCAGACATGCCGAACCTGTCTTAGATTCGGCACCCGCGCGAGCGCGGAAGCGTCCCTAGCGTCAACAGCGATCGGAGCACCGTTAGCCAGGAAACGATATATCCGCGATGAAACGGGCCCGCTGACCGTTAACCCCGTTTTGCCAAAGTAGCTGAAATAAGAACTCTGCCCGGTATGTGGTTGAGCTTGAGGCTGTGATGCCACGCTCGGTGCGGGCTTAGGCCTTTGGCTGGAGATCGTTCCCTGAAGCTGAGTTCTCGCTTTCCCGCAACATGGCATTGTCCTGACCTCCGTGTTCGAAATAGTTCGGTGTGGCCGGCTCGTTCAACGTGGCTCGTTCGAGAAGTATAGCGCCCGCCGAAAAAGCCAGCCACAAGCAAAACCGTTCCTTGGCGCCTGCTCCTATAACCCAAGCGAAAGGAATCGCTACCCACAAACTCAAGCAGTAAAAGCAATCGAACAGGTTTCCCCAAAATCCGCTGCCCACTCTGCGGCGGATCCAGACTATGAGATTCCAAGGCCCATCCTCCGCGGAGAGTAAATGCGTGATACGCCAAACGCCGAGCATGCCGAGAACGAGCCAGTAGAGTCTCATGGTCCACCCAGCGCCTCTAGCCGAGAATCTTACCGCGGCTGAAACGAAATCGCACGTTTCTACGATCAGCCACCACTAACGACACCAACTTACACAGTGGTATGAGCCTCTAACTAAGCGACACCGGTTTCACCTGTTACAACTCTTGCCCTCACATCCAAGACGTTTCCTTTCGTTCGGATACGAACAAAGGAAAACAAGGTGTCACATTTCATTGTCACGAAAGTTACAACTGTGCCCTGGTGCGGTTCGAAATTAGCAGGCTCTAGTTGCCTATTTAGCAGGTGTTCGCTGCCACACTACTTTGGCACAGAGCGTGCTTTGGCAGCGTAACTTCGGCTAGGACCGTGTAATCGCTCATGTGGGTTGGTTCCTAAGCTGTTGTAGCCTACACGGACCCGGCATATACCACCGGCGCAGACGGACAGTTTGTTCTTTTCCTGTCGAGTCCACCCGGGCTCCCGCAGCAGGTGATAGTAAATGCGACAGCCGCAGGTTTAGCGGCTGGGAGAGCTAGCGTCACCGTGATCCGAGGATTGAAGTCCGTTGGTCTCAATGGTTCTCTCCTTCGCGACGGGGCTCACATCTCCCGCAGAGCCCTGACAAAAGGACTCTGCTTCGTTTCCTATGGTGAGGATTCCGGCACAAACGTTACACTGAATCGCGAGTAGCGATCTGAGACTAGCCGCGCTGGCCGAAGCGGCCTGGAGGGGGACTTGCATGAGTGAGGATTCTGCCAAGACCGTGATTGTTGAACTCCCTGCTGACTGGACAAACTTGAAAGCTGAACTCAAGCCTAGCACCGACCCAGTGTGCCTGATTACTCCAGAGGACAGAAAATCTCTCGAAAGGTTGTTTGGGATCGTCACTGTTTCACTGCGGTCCATGATTTCTGTCTCGCTTGCAGGTAACGTATTATTGCTCTCTGCGTTGCACCGACGACCTCCGATTGAGCATTTTGATTCCTGGCTGGCGCTTCTGGGAATGATGGCGGGTTTCCTGGGGAGCAGTACCGCGGCCCTGCGATCTGCACTTGAACGCCATGCGCAGGGGGTCGAAGATGGGAATGGAAATCAGTGGCCCGATCCAAAGACCAAGAAAGAACGTTTCAACAGCGCAATGGCAATTTGGTTTTTGTACCGCCCGGTTCTGGGTACGGTGGTCGGCTTCCTCTTGTATCTTGCGGGGCAGGCTGGCGCATTCAAGGCAGTCAGTTCGGAGGGAGGCCTCGCTTTCTCTGGCGTTGTTGGAGGCCTTTTTGCAAAGTCATTGCTCGATCTGCTGCTCGACAGATTCAAGGAACTGTTTAGTTTGAGGGCATGAGAACAAAGTAAGAGGACGAAGCAATAAAACAGCGTGCCTGCTCGCATTGGTTTGTGCCTTTGCCCAAACCACGGACTCAAGTAGCGTAGTAATGTGCTGCTACAAGGAATCCGAGGTCAGTTCGGCAAGCCCGATAACGTAGGAGGAACAGCATGAGCTTACCGGGACAAGTTGAAGGGGCCATTTCGTCAGTTTCTGGTTTCGATTCCGACACGATTATCTCTCCTGCATTGGCCCAGCAATTCTACTCGATGGGGTACAGGTTCTGCCTTCGATACCTGTCGCCAGACAACGAGGCGGCTGGAGATCTGAGTACCCAGGAAGCAACCGACATTCTGAATTCGGGGCTAGCACTGATGCCAGTTCAGCACGTCCTCGACCCTCTGTGGAGCCCCAGCCAGAGTCTCGGGCAGGAATATGGGCAGAACGCGGCGGCTAATACTCAAACTATTGGCTTTCCGCCTGGGGTCAACGTCTGGTGCGACCTTGAGGCGGTGAACCCAGCTACCAACGCACAAGATGTCGTCGACTACTGCCGGGCCTGGTATCAGGCAGTTGACTCAAGCGAATACGTTCCGGGCTTGTACGTCGGCGCGGGGGCCATGCTGAGCGGCCCGCAACTCTACGACCTGCCCTTCCAGCACTATTGGCGATCTTCCAGCATTGTGCCTTCTATCCCAACCCGCGGATACCAACTCCTTCAGCTACTCGCCTCGATTTCTATCGGCGGAGTTCAGATTGATCTGGACTTCACTCAGAACGACAATCAAGGCGGACGATCACGGTGGCTCCGGGTCAGTGGCTCATCTTAATTTGTCGAATCGTCTAGTTGTATTGAACCTCGACAGCTACAACCTAAACGGAGCTAGGGTTGCCGCGTCGCGACCACGATCTCTCGCTACAAAATCCTGCCATGGGCGGCACTCAAGGTTGCGAAACCCGATTCCAATCCGGATTTGGCTTTTCCCAGCGGACGCGCCATCGCGATCTGATTGCAGCACTCTCCGCTCTGCGTGAAGGATGCTAGGCTTGTAGCATGCATCGGCGTCTGATCAGCCTTTCCTGCCCACCCATCGCGCTCCTGTGGGTGCTCTCGACATTTTGCGCCGCAGTCCTACAGGCCTCAGCCGCCGACTGGACTGTGCGTGCCGAGCCCGCACGCCTGGTGAATGGCGGGCCAGTGTTATTCCAGATCAAGCCTCCGCAGCGGCTGGATTCGCTGCATGGAACTTGGCTCGGGCATGACATCCCTTTCAGTTTCGATGCGACCAGCAAAACCTGGTTCGCACTGGCGGGCGCCAGCCTGGAAACCGCTCCCGGAACCTATTCACTTGATCTAACTGGCGAGACCAGGGCCGCAAAAGTATCCAATACAAAAATTTCCTTCAGTCGCAAATTTACCGTCGCTCGCGGCAAGTACCCAAAAATCGAAGTGAAGCTCAGTGTCGAAGGCAAATTTACTCAGCCCACTCCCGAACAGCAACAACAAATTGCGGAGGCTCAGGAAATCAAAAAAGACTATCTGAACCGGATTACTCCCGGGCGAGAGTGGTCGGGGACTTTCACGGCGCCGGCCGATGCCGCAATTTCTGACGTCTTCGGTTCGCAGCGCATTTTCAATGGCAAGACGTCGAGTCCGCATCTCGGCTTGGATTTCCGTGTCCCCAGCGGAACGCCGGTCACCGCCATGAACGACGGCACCGTACTTCTGGCCCGCCCGCTTTATTTCGAAGGCAACTTCGTGGTCATAGACCACGGCCAGGGCCTGCTGACTCTCTACCTGCATCTTTCTGAATTCAAAGTAAAGGAAGGAGATCAGGTAAAACGCGGCCAGGAAATCGGACTGAGCGGCGGCACCGGCCGCGCGACCGGCCCTCATCTGCACGTCGCAGTGCGATGGCAAGGAACGTATCTCGATCCTGCACGCCTGCTGCGCCTGCGATTGCCGTAGCGAGCAGTTGGCAGTCAGGAGTCAGCAATTTGCAATCAGCACTCAGAAGTCAGCAGCCTAAATTGGCTGAATGCTGAATGCCGAGTGCTAATTGCTAGCTGCCAATTGCTAACTGCTCCCTCCCTCACGCGTTCCCGCCCGGCATCCCACTTATTCCTCGCGGAGAAACCTCGCGCAGCGCGTCCTTCAAAGATTCTTTCAGCTCCAGATTCCGAATCAGCCGATGCAGGTAATTGGGATGCACCCCCAATATTCGGGCCGCATCGACATAACTCTGCGTCTGCTCCACTGCATCGCGAATAAGTTGCTTCTTCAATTCTTTCAGTGCAGCGTGATATTTCGCCTCAGTCATCTCCGGCGGCGGAGTCCGCTCCAGCAGCGATTCCGGCAGATCCTCCGGCAGAATCATGTCGGAGGATCCCAGCACCAACGCCCGTTCGATGGCATTTTCCAGTTCCCGTACATTGCCCGGCCAATCGTAATTCACCAGGCAGGACAAAGCTTCGGGGGAAATCGGACGCGGCTTCACCTTGCAGCGTTTGGCGTGCTTTTGCACGAAGTGCCTCGCCAGCATCGGAATATCCTCGTGTCGCTCGCGCAGCGTGGGCATGGTCACCTTCAACACCGCCAAACGGTAATACAAATCTTTGCGAAACGTGCCATCGCGCATCGCCTGCTCCAGGTCGCAGTTGGTGGCAGCGATCACCCGTATATCCACCTTTATGGGATGAGTGCCGCCCACCCGCTCGAACTCACGCTCCTGCAGCACACGCAATAGTTTCACTTGCAGCGCGGGGGCCAGTTCGCCGATTTCGTCCAGAAACACCACACCGGAATCCGCCAACTCAAGCCTGCCTTTCTTCATCCCTGACGCACCCGTGAACGCACCTCGTTCGTGGCCGAACAAATCGCTCTCCAAAAGTGTCTCCGGAATCGCGGCGCAATTGATGGCCACAAACGGCCGGTTCGCCCGCGGACTGTTGCGATGCAGCGAGCGCGCCGCCAACTCCTTGCCGGTTCCGCTCTCCCCTTCAATCAATACGGTAGATTCGGTCGGCGCCACACGTTTGAGAAATTGGTAAATCTCCCTCATCTGCGGGCCTTCGCCCACCAGGCTCCGCTCCTGGCTCACTTCCACCGTGAGCCGTTCATTCTCCTGTTCCAGCCATTGCAGCCGCCGGGCATTTTCCAGCGCTACCGCCGAGATCCCCGCAATCGCCGTCACCAACTGGAGATGCTCTTCGAGAAGCCGGTTGCCAGGACTATTGCTGTCTACATATACGCAGCCGATCACCCGCTGAAACACAGTCAATGGCACGCATAACAAAGAATGCACTTGAGAAGCCGCCAGGCTTTCCACCTGCCCCAAATCCCCGCTTTTCGGGACGTCCGTACCCAGAATCGCAATCCCCTGCTCCAGCACCTGACGAGCCACCGTGCGGCTCACCTTCACCAGCGGTGTCTGTCCTGCCTGCCGCATGCGCGCGAACATGGAATTAAATTGGTGACCTTCCTTGTCCGCCAACAAAATCGCCCCTCGCCCCGCCGGCACTACTTCAAAAATCAAGTCCAACAACTGCCCCTGCAACTCGTCGAGATCGCGGATGGCATGCACAATGCGGCTGATCTTCAGCAGCGCGTTCAGGTTTCGCGCTACTTGCGAAGTCGCAGGCAACTCGCGCAGCAACCGGTCCGGCTGCAGATAAACCACGTCCCGCGGATGGATAACCGTCGTCTCCGCTGTCCTCTGCCCATCTTCAAATTCCACCCGCCCCGGCGCCGCGACATCGTCGTCTTCCAGCAGGAATACGAAAGAAGTATCGCCCGCCCCAATCTCGTCCCCGTGCTGCAGCCAGTGCTCCTCCACGACGGCGCCATTCACCAGGGTCCCATTGCGGCTGTCGAGGTCGCGCACCTGGAATTTTCCCTCACGGCCCAGGACGGCGCAGTGCTTCCGCGACACCGAAGGGTCTATGACCGCGACACCATTCGAGGCCTCGCGCCCGATCGTGACTTCCCCCTCAGCCAGCGGAATCGTAGAGTCTTTCAAAGGCCCGGAAAGCACCAGCAGTCTAGGACGCAAGCTTTCACCTCATGCGGTAGCGTAGTTTGTCATTCCGAACAAGCGTTCTTTGCGCCATGAAGAATCTTGGTTTTGACTCGCCTGCCTGATCAAACTGCCACCGTACGCCCCCTCTTCTTATCACAGTTTTAGCCGAAATTTACATCCGAACCCATTCCGTTCCAATATCCGAACAGATAGCATCGCTATCCGATCGGATAGCAACTTTCCGAAATGGACCTTCCACCCGCGAACCGCCGCGTATCCCGCTAACCTGACTAACACTTTCTACAACAGGCAGTTACACGGAGATTGCCACTCCGATGACCACGGCGCGCCGACTGGCATCTGGCATGCAATAGATATAAATGCGCCACTGCTTGGCAAAAAGCGATGGGGGAAGCGCTTTTGCAATAAGTTTCTTGCTGAGCTGCCGCAAATCAGGGATCCGAAGGGCCCCCTCATCGGATCCCTGATCTTTTTTCACATGAATTTAGCCCATGATCGGTATTGCCCTCGCCACCCCAAAGGGCCTCGCAGCCTGCCTTAGCTGGCGACTGCCTCTCCGCCACCAGCCGCCGCGACCGTAGGCACATTAACCGCCGCCCCATCCCGATAAGTAACGCTGTTCCCAGAAATGGCAGGCACGCGATCTCCCGGAACCAGTATTCCCACCAGGTTCAGCGGATCCGCCGCCGACAGCGTAATCGTCCCCTGCGCCGAGTCGAGCTTGCGCAGCGCTCGCACTAACTCCACCGCGACAGGCAAGGCAAACTGCTCGCCCAGAAATCCATCCACGAATCGCCCGCCGCGAATCTCGCCACGATCCTCCAGTCGGCGGAAGGCCATCAGCAGTTCGCGCCACGGCGGCAAGTTCGCCTCCCGCGCCAGCACATCGCGGATCACAATACCGTAGCGCCGCAGCAGCATCCAGCAAGCCGCTTCCACCGCACGTGGCCGCTCGACTACTTCGTCGGTGTGCAGCAGGGCCCAGCGTCCCGCATTGTGCCGCGGACGCGTCGTCCGTCCGCTCCCCTGCCCCGCCCGCCGCTTGGGATCGATCAGCGACCGCAAATTGTCGAACCCATCGGCCGTCACCAGGCCCGCAGCCACCAACTCCCAAAGCGCGGTTTCGATCTCGGCCTTTAGCTTTCCGGTGCCCCGAACAATGTCCGCAAAAAACGACGCGCCGCGCTGCCGGAGAAAATCCAGCACCCCTTGCGCCCCATGGCTCAACCCGCTGCTCGCGCCCGGCTCCACCCCAGGATGCCGCGGCGTCATCCAATCCGCATCTTCTCGCACAAAGAAAGTGATTGGCGCAACGCTGGTCGGAATCACTCGCCGCTGCCGCGGAGCGGCACCCGTTTCGCTTTCACCCCTATGGTTTGCCGGATAATCCAGCGTCGCCGGATGCGGCGACAGTCTTCCCCATCCAACGGCTCCGGTGAGGCAAAGCTGGTCAAGCCATTTCGGATCGTAATCCACAATGCGCCGGGCCAGCACCTGCCGCTCCCACGCATTCGCCGGAATCTCGAACCCCTGCAGCTGCCGCAACACTTCCATCGCACCACGCTCGCCGGAAACCTGTGTGCCCGGAGCCACATGCTGCCACTGCAACAGCCACTGCATGAATTGCGCCGCCGTCACCGGCTCGATCTGCTTGCGCAACGTCGCAACCGTGAGCCGATGAATGCGCGCCAGCAACCGCCGCTCACACCATTCGATTTCAAGTTCAGTGTTCGGCTGGTGTGGCGCGGGCGCCCCCGCCCGCGAGGCAGCGCCACTGAAGTTTCCTCGCAGCACGGTCCCGCTTGCTTCCATGCGAAGAAGCGCGCCAAAAATTTCAGAACCGGGAATCCCCAAAATCTCCTCAAGCTGTGTCGCCGTAACTGGCCCCAGATGCGACATCCATCCCGTAACCAGTGTAAGCAGACCCTCGTCACGACTAGGAACAGCCGTTTCAACATCAGCCAACTGCGGCTCAAATTGTGCGCCCGGAAACAAGATTGAAAAAGTTCTGGCACGCTCCGCCGCTACCCAATAAATCCACTCCCCAAAACCGGCCCTCGCGGCGCGACCCTCCGCCATCAATCGCTCAAAATAGAATTTCCACTGATCAACCTGGAAACGATCGACCCGGAAATTGGGACCCGCTTCGGGCAGCACCACCAGCGTGTGCAGCACATCGTGCAGTTCATCGGCGTCGCGCACATCCGGCCACGCCTCTTCCCGCACCTGCGCAATCGCGGCTTGATCCAACCCTCCCACTTCTTCGAGCACGGATTCCGGCAGCATACGCCGCATCTGCACCGCTCGAGCCCGGCGCTCTTCGAGCGGCGCGTCATCAAGATAGGCGTACGGATTCGCATTCAGAATTTCATGCGAGAACTGCGATGGAACCGGCGTGTCGACCGCTATGCAACGAATCCGTCCATTCGCCAGCCCGGTGAGCAGCGCTTTCAGGCCTTCGATATCCATCGCCTCGGTGAGCACATCTTTCATCACTTCGCCCACCAGCGGATGATCGGGAATCTGGCGGTCGCCCTGGATGTTTTCGAAGCATGCGGCGGCGTCTGGAAAAACCGAAGCCAGCAGATCATCGGAGCGCATGCGCTGAATCTGCGGCGGAACTTTCTTTCCATTCTGAAAGCGCAGCAGCGCCAGCGCCCGGTTCGCATCCCAGCGCCAGCGCGTGGCAAAGATCGGAGAATCGAGTGCAGCTTGCTCCAGAATCGGCTGCACGGTCGCCGCCTGCAGGAAGTTGAAAACATCTCCCAGCGGGAAGCTGTGTTGCTCAGCCAGAGCGATGTTCAAACCGTTATCCGTAGCTGCTGCCTGCAACTCAAAGTTGAATCCAACGCAGAAGCGCTTGCGCAGAGCCAGTCCCCAGGCCTTGTTGATGCGTCCGCCAAACGGCGCGTGGATCACAAGCTGCATGCCTCCGCCTTCGTCGAAGAAGCGCTCGGCAATCACCGTCGTCTGCGTCGGCACCGCACCCAGCACCGCCCGGCCTTGCAGAATGTATTCAATCGCCTGCTCCGCGCCCGAATCATCGAGACCGCACTCACTCTTGAGCCAACTCACCGCCGAAGCCACATCCGGCTGGGTCACCGAGAATCCTACGGGCGAAGTATGCGGCAGCATTTCGCTGATTTTTTCCCGCAGCTTTCCAATATGCTCCGAAAGTTCCTGGGTACGCGCCGGCGCTTCGCCACGCCAGAACGGCACGCTCGGCGGCGCGCCGTGCGCATCCTGCACCAGCACGCGTCCGGCGTTGGTTTCAATGCGGCGGATCATCCACGACGTATTGCCCAACAGCATAATGTCGCCACGATTGCTCTCCACGGCAAAATCTTCATCCACCGTGCCCACCACAAGGCCATCCGGTTCCGCGACCACGGCGTAAAGTGAATTGTCGGGGATGGCTCCGCCGCTGGTGATGGCCGCCAGCCGCGCTCCGCGCCGGGCACGCAGCTTGCCATTCACGCGATCGCGGTGAATGTACGCGCCATATCGCCCGCGCCGCGCCGCAATGCCCTCCGCCAACATCTCGAGAATCGAATCGAATGTGGCTCGCGTTAAATTGCGATAGGGATACGCGCGCCGCACCAACGCGAACATCGCGTCTTCGTCCCACTCCTCGGCGGAACATGCCGCCACAATCTGCTGCGCCAGCACATCGAGAGGAGATTCCGGAATCATCAACCGGTCGAGATCTCCCTGCCGGATGGCGCGAACCAGGGCCGCACACTCCAGCAGATCGTCGCGCGTTGTAGCAAACAAGCGTCCTTTGGGGACCGCCCCACGCCAATGTCCGGACCGCCCCACACGCTGCAGCGTGACTGCAATCGCCCGCGGCGAATTGATCTGCACCACCAGATCCACCGTGCCAACATCAATTCCCAGTTCGAGTGACGCGGTCGCCACCAGCACGCGCACTTTGCCTTCTTTCAGTTTCTTTTCCGCCGCGAGGCGCAGCTTGCGCGACAGGCTGCCGTGGTGCGCGGCTACGTTGTCTTCACCGATGCGCTCACCCAAGTGATGCGCCACGCGCTCGGCCATGCGCCGCGTGTTCACAAATACCAGCGTCGAACGGTGCTGCTCCACCAGCAGCACCAGCCGGTTGTAAACCTCGTCCCACATCTCGTTCGAAGCCACCGGCCCCAACGGCATCGAAGGAACTTCGACCGCCATATCGAGTTTCCGCTTGTGCCCGATGTTGACGATGACGGGATCCGGCCGCGCGTCATCAGAGCTACGATTGCCCGTGAGAAAGTGCGCGACTTCCTCAATCGGCTTCTGGGTAGCAGAAAGGCCGATCCGCACCGGGCGCTTATAAGTCAGCGCTTCCAGGCGTTCCAGCGACAGCGTCAAATGCGCTCCACGCTTGTCGTCGGCTACCGCGTGGATTTCGTCGACGA
>PLUI01000242.1:0-31769 GCA_003164855.1 Acidobacteriaceae bacterium | reverse complement strand
CCGCGTTCGCCCGCCATGGCGAGAATCTCGCCCAGAGGGATCTCGAGATTTTTCTGGATGTCATTGCCCAGCGCCTTCAGAGGCGAGACATAGAGAACTTCCGTGCGGTCGGCGAGATCGCCCGCCAGCGCCTTACGCACCAGCCGGTCGATGCAGGCAAGAAATGCGGCCAGGGTTTTGCCCGATCCGGTGGGTGCCGAAATCAATGTCGTGCGGCCGGCGAGAATGTGCGGCCAGCCCTGCTCCTGTGGCTCGGTCGGCGTGGCAAATCGCTGGACAAACCACTCCGCCACCAGAGGATGGGCCCAGGCGAGGGCAGAAGGAAGGGACGGCATCCGGATATTGTAGCCGGAAGCGACGGTTTCGTAAATTGTTCGCTTTTGATTGTCGGAGGCATCCAAGATTGATATCCGCTGGAGTGCTAAAATCCGCACGATGACAAAACTTTCCGCTCAAGCCCGCGCGCGCAAGATTAAACTCCTGCTCTTCGATGTAGATGGCGTTCTCACTGACGGCAAACTTTTCTTCCTACCGGCCATGGCCCAATTGCAGCACGCCGAGCCGCAGCAATCCGGCCACGGCCTTACCAGCCCGAGCCAGATTGAGTTCAAGGGCTTCCACGCCCACGACGGCGCGTCCATTTCTCTTGCCCGGATCGGTGGCATCAAGACGGGACTCATCACCAAGCGCGTGTCAGAAACGGTCGCGCTCCGCGCCCGAGATTTGAAGCTCGATTATGTCTATCAAGGCGTGCAGGACAAGAGAGCTTGCTTCAACGACATCGTGAAAAAGGCGGGGCTAAAACCAGAAGAAGCTGCTTTCGTCGGGGACGACGTGGTCGATCTCCCCGCCATGCGCGCCGGGGGACTGGCTATCGCGGTGAAAAATGCCCGGGCTGAAGTAAGAAAAGAAGCTCACTACATTACACCGCATGCCGGCGGCGAAGGCGGGTTGCGCGACGCAGTCGACTTCATTCTGAAAGCTCAGAACAATTGGAAGCGCGTGCTGCAGGATTACATCGGAGAGTGAAAAAGAACTCTTAGCTGTTAGCCTGCGCAGGGCGTCCCGACCTTAAGCTAAAGGCTAAGGGCTAACGGTTCAATGAAAAAACCCACCGGATGCTTGCTTGGGGCGTGCTCGGGTCAGCATCCGATGGGNNCTCCTTACTCACCCTGTTGTTTTCAGGAGTATTTGAAAGATTAAACCCTAAAATTTGAGGAAGTTCCGTCTAATTTTGTAAAACTTTGTAATTCTTGCGAAGCTTCGGCGATGTCGTAACAATCTCAGCTACATACCGTGAGTGGTGAGACGAATTCAGTTCGAAATCACTGGCGTGCTGGAGGCCATGAGTTCGGTGAAGCGCGGATTTTTTCGCAGCTGCGTAAATTCCACGTCTTTGTATACGTTCTTCAGATCCTTGTAGCCATCTTCCCGAGCCTTCTTCAAGTATTGAAGGGATTGGTCCGACAATCCCATCTTCGCGAATAGTTTCGCGACCGTATAGTCATATCGTGCTCGATCCTCCGGACTCGGCAATTGTGCTTGCACTCCACCTCGTGAACTGCGCTCGAATACGTCAGGATCAAGTTCCAGCGCATGCTGGTAAGCCTCGACTGCGGACTCAAAGGCTCGTTTCGAGAAATAAGCTGCGCCCAGATTATTGAAGAACGACGCAGAATTATTATCCATCTGAATCGCCTTTTCGTACTGCTTGACCGCCGCTCCGTATTTTTTGCTCTCGTAAAAAATTACGCCGAGATTGTTATAAGCGTCGGCGTATCGGCGATCGGACCGGATGGCTTGCTCGAATGACCTTCGCGCTTGTTTATAGCGTTGCATCATGAGTTCCGTGATGCCGATCTTATTCAGCAAGCGGGCATCGCCGGCTTTCTTGGTCAGCGCGGCGTGATAGTAATCGAGCGCATCCAGAAACAGCTTATCCTCGCGAAGCCGGTCGGCTTGCAGTTCAAGATCCGCGGCGGTTGCGTCGGGGGCCGGAGGATCGATGGCGCGCACCAGAGGTGGCGCGATCTGCACTTGTTCTGGATGTGAAATTTGTGCCAGTGCGGCGGTGGAAGAAATCAGAAGAACAACCAGGCAGGCCTTCCGGTAGGACATACATACCCCCAAAGCGACCACTTCCCACCAGCCCATTCTGCCACAGTTTTCGCCGGGCGGCGAAGAAATTTAAGCGTGGGTGCCAAGGCAAACCGGGTTGTGAATTTCTAACCGAAATAAAGTTTGGGCGGCATTCCCTTAGCGGGACGTTTGGCCCCGAGCGCGAACCTGAAAATGTGGATACCCCTACCCCCCTCCCCCCCTTNNCAGCCCACTACCGAAATTTCGGTGGTGGGCTAACTATTAGCCCACCACCGAAATTTCCCGCAAAATACGTTTTCCAAAGAACTTAGGTACTAAAATCCGTGAAACAAGGGACTTAGGGGCGTGACGATTTGGGGTCGCCCGACTCACGCGGCCTCGATCATCATCGCGCAACTGAGTTGGGCGGCACAAGGTCAGACGTCACATATGCGTTGTGGATGTTTCATAACCGCGAGGAGGCTTTGCCGATCTGCCCTTTCGCAAGGATGCGAGGGGATGCGCGTCGACCGTCTCGCCCCGGCCCATGCAGCATCATGTCCCACCCGCCGAAAATCACGNNGCCTCGGTCGTGGTGGCGCATGAGCCAGCCCCTCAGTGAGGCTCTGCTTGGGTGGCGTCGGGCGGTTTGGGCGGCGGGGTGGACGATTTGTCGTCTTTGAAAATTCCGGCGATTTTGCCGAAGAAGCCTTTCTTTTTCTTGGGGTCCTGGTTATTTGGATCCTGGTTATCTTGGGGATTGGCTCCCTGCACCGGGGGTAAGGGTTTTTGGCCTCCGCCGAAGAATCGGGAGAACAATCCCGCGACGCCATTTTGCTGGTCGCAGGTCTCGCGCGGTTCGGTGCCGGCCACAAAGGCGGCCACGTAATCGTCCGGACAGGTAGGAGTCGCGAGCCGGTTCGTAGCTTTGTCCAGTTGTACGTCCACTACTCCGGTAGGCTGCGCGAAGCTTTTCATGTCGGCGTACTGAGGCAGCGCCGATGCTTTCTTCATGAACTCAGTCCAGATGGGTGCGGCCGTCATCGCTCCGGTAATTCGAAGATCGCTGTAGTCGTCGTAGCCCACCCAAACAATGCAGAGCAGGTTGGACGTATATCCTGCGAACCAGCCGTCGTGCGAACTCCCCGTCTTGCCCGCCGCTGGCAGGGTGAAGCCACGCAAACGGACCGCCGTATAGCCGAGCCCGTTGTTGATCACGCCTTCCATCATGTTGGTCATGATATAGGCGATGCGCGGATCGAGCACCGGGCGCTGGTCCGTCTTGAAGTTCGCCACTACATCACCCTTGGCATTGCGCACCGAGTTCACCAGCAGCGGAGAAAGTCGCACGCCATTGTCAGCGAACGATGTGTAAGCCCCGGCCATCTCCAGTGGTGTGGCGTCATAAGAACCGAGCGCCATGGCTGGCGTCGCTTTCACCGAAGAAATTCCCGCCGACTTCGCCAGCTCCGCCACCTTGTCATAGCCCACTTCTTCAGCCACTTTCACAGTGGCGTTGTTCAGTGACATGGCGAGAGCGTAGCGCAGTGTTACATCGCCGTGGTATTCCTCCTTGTAGTTGCGCGGCTCATAGATTTGATCGCCGTAGGCGAAACTGGTCGGCGCATCGGTCACGGTCGAGGCGGGCGTGATCACGGTCTGAGAGCCGTCCAGAGCGGTATTCATGGCCGCGGCATAAACGAACGGTTTGAAAATGGAACCTGTGGGCCGTTTGGAGAGCGCGTGATTCAACTGGCTGAAGCCATAATCCCGGCCTCCCACCAAAGCGAGCACGGCTCCGGTGTGGGGATCGAGCACCACCAGGGCAACCTGCGCCTGTGGACCCGGCACCACATGCGTCTCCACCTTCTTGCCGACTTTAACGCGCTTGGTGCGCAGCTTCTTCACCTGCTCGTCCACCAGCTTGATACCGCTTTCGACCGCCTGCGCGGCCGCCTTCTGCAGGTCGGGATCGAGCGTGGTGTAAATGCGGTAGGACTGATCGTTCAAATCGTGTTCGCTGAATTTATTAATCAGCGTGTCCCGCACCATGTCGACGAAATATGGCGCGTCGCTGGCCTCCACATTTGGCGGCGCCAGCTTGAGCGGAGACGCTTTTGCCTTTTCCGCCTGCTCGCGCGTGATGGCGCGGGTGTCGACCATGGAATCCAGCACCAGGTTACGGCGCTCCAAAGCGCGCTCCGGATGCCGGTACGGCGATAGGCGGCTGGGCCCTTGTATGATTCCGGCCAGCAGCGCAGCTTCCGGCAGCGTAATGTCTTTTAAGTCTTTGTTGAAATAGGCGCGCGAAGCCTCGGCAAATCCGCTGATGGCAAACGATCCGCGCTGCCCCAGATTGACCCAGTTGCCATAAAACTCGAAAATCTGCTGCTTGCTGAACTTCTGTTCCATTTCCTCGGCAATCAGCATCTCCGTCAGTTTTCGCCGCACAGTTTTTTCCGGCGTCAGGAAGAAGCCGCGCGAGAGCTGCATGGTGATGGTCGAACCGCCCTGCTCATGCCGTTGCCGCATCAGATCGATCCACACCGCCTCGAACATGCGGGTGAAGTTCACGCCGCTATGTTCGAAGAAACGCCGGTCTTCGATCGCCAGCACTGCGTCGACCATCACTTTGGGGATGTCGTTGTACTTCACGACCTCGCGCTTGGAGCGCTGTTCGGCGTCGAACAATGCCGTCACCAGCTGCGGCTCCAGTTCGTAGGCGGAGAGTTCATTGCCCTGGCTCGTGATCCGCTGGACCTCTCCATCTTGAATTTGAATGCGCGCCGCCTCCGGACTGTGGTAAGACTCGGGCCCCGGCGTGATCTCGATGCCTCCGCTCACCAGCCGGAAGCTGCCCAGGGGCGATTGGCCCTCCTTGTCGGAATATCCGGCGCGGCGCAGGGTCGCGGCAATTTCTTTTGCGTCCGCCTTGTCGCCATCGTGCACCGTCCGCGGGAGGGCGTAGATTTTCGCGGAATTGCTGAAGACCGGAGTCCGGAAGCGCTGTTCAATAATGCGGTCGTACCTGATGTAGAAGTAGCAAAAGAAGCCACCCAGACCAACCGCCGCTACCAGAAAGAGGATCAGCGCTGCCCGCAGCACAGGATCGCGCGGCAGACCCCGGCGCGCTTTGCCGTTTTTGTCTGCGCTTTTCGGAATCTTTATCTTGATAGCCACTATTTGACTCGATCGCCCGCTGAAAGAACTCCCTGCTGGTCAGACGATGGGGCGCACGAAAAGGTTTTACCGCACCTCTTCGTCCAAACTCATCTCCCGCCACAGGCCAGAGACACCGAACCGCAGGAGGAATATCTTATTGTACCGTCACCCGCGAAAATGAAAAGGGACCCGCCTGATGCGAGTCCCTAAGAGATCAACAACCTACTGCAACCGCGTCGTGCCTGGATTACTGCGGATCGGTCACGGCCCAGGGGTAAACGACGGCTCCGCCTCCAACTCCCACGGGCTGCACGGGTTCCGAGGGGATGCCGGTTGTAGTATCTATGGTGAACACTCCGATGGCGCCGGACGCGTAAAAGAACAAAAATGCGCCGCTCTGGTCGAAGAAGCCTCCCCCGGGTGTGGTTAGCCCGCTGACGGACGCCAAAGGCGTCAGGACACCGCCCGTTAAGGAAAATGCATCCATGGGGCCGTCCGCTCCGGTGGTTGTCGAGAGGTTGAAGTCATACACGAATTGCCCGTTAGGACTAACCGCCACTGACGTCGGCCCGTCTCCGCTCGGCGTCGGATATTTAGCTACCTGCGTGAGAACGCCGTTTGAACCAATGCTGAAGACGTAGACGTTGGGATCGAAAGCCTTGTTCGACGCAAATCCGGTCTCCCCGTCGACTCCGATCATGAATGTCCCAGTGATCTCTCCCTGGACCTGCCACATCGGGAACGCCATCGTAGTCCCACCGGACAGCTGGCCTGTGAGGCTGTTGATGGAATATACCGCCATTGTCTCGCCTTCGCCGGCGGCATTGCCTTCGGTGACGTAGAGGTATCTTCCCAGACCGTCTGTAGAAAGGTTCCAGGGTGGAATCGAGGTTTGTGTCTGAGAGAGCAGAATTGGAACTCCTGACGTCCCGATTTGGAAAACATCAATCCGGCTATCTAGCGCATCCGCCATAAAGAGGAATGTCCCGGTGGGATTGGTGATGATCGGAGCCGTGAGCTGGCTCGCGCTGGCTAAGCCAGCCGCATCAGGCACCGAGAAAGGACTGCCAGCCAAGGCCGTCAAGGCACCCGTGCTGGAGTCGATCGACCAGGCATAGAGCGACGATGTACTGGCGTAGGGCACGTACAAGAATTGCTCTTGCGCGATGACCGCCCCAGAATTGGTATAGCCCGTGGGAAGCGTGGGCAAAACGAAGTTGGGAGTGTCGACCAATGCGGGCGAAGTATTCAGTTCAATGCTGCCTACCTCGTTATTGCTTAAATAGTAGGCTAAGACCGCGATGCTGCTCCCACCGCTCGAGCCGCTGCCACCACTGGTTGAGAGTCCTCCGGTACTGGCCGTGCAACCGGAGCCAAAATTGGCGCCGCTGCTGCAGTTGTAGTGATCGCAACCGACCCATCCCATGATTGCCATCGCCACGATCAACGTCAAACCTGCTCGAACACGTATCGTCATAAAACCGCCTCCGCCTCGCTCTGTCGCTGCAGTTTCGGAAATATTCCCAATCAGGATTTAAGCTGAACTTTCGGAACTGGCCCGTGCCGGTTGGCCGTAAAGCCCATCAGAAGATTCTCACTCTTGGGGATCTTAGGAGGAAGGTAACGCGATGGCAACGTTACGAATGTCACTGGCACACTCGACCGGTAAGCCGGGCTAAGGAGTGGTCCGTGGTCAGTGGCTCGTGGCTAGTCCGGCCAAAATTTTCCGGCTACTCGCCACTGGCCACTGACTACCGGCCACTGGCGCTGAATTTAAAAGCCTTTATTTCCAGATGTCGGATTGAAACTCATGTCGAAGGAATATCCCGGAAGATTGATGGTGACTGAATAGTTAACAGAGAGGTAGACCGCGGAAATACCGGGCGTATTGATACGCTGTACTGCGATCTGCTTGGCCTCGATCGGAAGGTCGTGTTCCTTGACCTTGCGGAGCACATCGTTGCGAACATCTTCGTCCGTCTTCTGCAGATTGGCGCTATCCATCAGCGAGACGGTCTTAAGGTCGTCCTGAAAGCTGTAATTGGCCAGCATAACCGGGGCCACTTGGAAAAGAGCGACCACCACGGCCGCGATCACGAGAAATCCCACACACGCTTTGATGATTCCCATAGTCTGAAATGCGCCGGCCAAAGCCAGGCGCAATCTTCAGGCCTGGGCTCGCAGCGCCCCTCGAAAATGTTCTACTACCGCGGAGATCGTAACATCGCGCACCTCGCGAGTCGAGCGCAGAACCACTTCCACGGTACCTTCGGTAACCTTCTTTCCGACATTGATTCTAAAAGGGATACCGACCAAATCTGCATCCTTGAACTTGACTCCCGGCCGTTCGTCGCGATCATCCAGAATTACGTCAAAGCCAGCGGCTTCCAGCCGGGATCCGATATCGACAGCAGCCTTCAACAAACTCTCGTCCTTTACGTTGATGGGAGTAACCACAATTTCAAACGGAGCAATCGACGGGGGCAGCCAAAATCCATTTTCGTCGTTGCTCTGCTCCACCGCCGCCGTCAGAATGCGTTCGATGCCGATGCCGTAACAGCCCATGATCGGCGTAACTTCCTTGCCGTTCTTGTCGAGCACGCGCGAGCCCATTTTCTGCGTATAACGGTCCCCGAGTTTGAAAATGTGGCCAATCTCCACTGCGGGATCGATGCGCAGCGCCTTCCCACAATTCGGACAAGCCTCGCCCGCCGTAACCGCCCGTAGATCCACATAGGCCGTGGGATGAAAGTTCACTCCCGGCGTTAGATTTTTCAGGTGATAGTCCTCTTTGTTCGCGCCGGCGATCAGATTCGTCCTACCCTCAAGAGCTTTGTCCACCAACAGGACAGGCAGGTGCGTATCTTTTTTCCAATCTCTTGCCCACTCAATCCCCACCGGCCCTAAATATCCCGCCGGAGACTTGAACAGCGCTTTGATCTCGCCTTCTTCCATCGGACGCGTCGCGACCGCCACCGCTCCGTTAAGCTTCGCTTCGTTCAACTGATGATCGCCACGCAGGAGCACGACAATTCCACGCGACTTCGTCTTGCCGGTCGTTTCATCCTTCTCTTCCGCCATCAGCGCCAGCGTCTTGATCTTGTTCTTGGGAGAGACGCCGAGAAACTTGGCCACCTCTTCGATCGTCTTCTGCCCGGGAGTGTGCACCTCCAGCGGCTTGCCATCCCCCTCGGCGGCAAGATCGTCCATCGGCCAAAGCTTCGACGTCGCTTTCTCCATGTTCGCCGCGTAGTTGCAGCCATCGCAGCTGACAATCTGATCCTCTCCCGCCGGAGTGCGCACCATGAACTCGTGCGATTCCTTCCCGCCCATCGCACCCGAATCCGCCTCGACCACCATGTACTTCAATCCGCAGCGGTCAAAGATTCTGCAATAAGCGTCGTAATGCTTCTTGTAGGAAACATCGAGTCCCGCCGCATCGATGTCGAACGAGTACGCGTCCTTCATCATGAACTGGCGCACCCGCAGCAGCCCCGACTTCGGCCGCGGCTCGTCACGAAACTTCGGCGCGATCTGGTACCAGATCTGCGGCAACTGCTTGTAGCTGCGCAGTTCCTTGCGCGCAATCTCGGTCATCACCTCTTCTTCGGTCATGCCCAGGCACATGTCGGCGCCCTTGCGGTCTTTGAGGCGAAACAGATTGTCGCCCATCAAAGCCCAGCGTCCGCTGGCCTCCCAAAGCTCACGGGGATGCAGCACCGGCAGAAAAAATTCCTGCCCAATCTTGTCCATCTCCTGCCGCACGACGGCCTTGATTTTGTTGAAAGACCGGTTGCCCAGAAAAAGATACGAGTAAATCCCCGCCGCCAGTTGCCGAATGTACCCAGCCCTTACCAGAAACTTGTGGCTGGCTACTTCCGCGTCCGCCGGAGCCTCGCGCAGGGTAGGAATGAACAGCTCTGACCATCGATGCATAGAGTTTGAGTACCGAGTTGCGAGTACCGGGTGAAGGACACTCGCTGATCCCTTGGTGGAATTCATTATTGTAGCAGCGGATTTCTTTGATCGGGTTCCACCGCCTGCTAGAATGATCACAGTCTCATGGCTAAAGCTCATTACCATTACAACATCATGCTCCGGCCCGAGCCCGAGGGCGGCTACACCGCGCTCGTTCCCGCCCTGCCGGGCTGTGTCACCTACGGGCGCACTGTGGACGAGGCTCGAGAAATGGCTAGGGACGCTATCTCTGCCTACATCGCCAGCCTGCGCAAGCACAACGATCCCGTTCCAACCGACGACAACACGCTGGTTGCTTCCCTGGATTTGGAGTACTCCCGCTAGGAAATCGGCCCGGTTGTTTAAATAGCCTGAAGGGCTGATTGTCATGACAAAACTACCTGCGGTCAAACCTCGCCAAGTCGTCCGGTTCCTGGAGGAAAACGAGTTTGTGCTGGACCACACTTCCGGCAGTCATTTCATTTTCTATCATCCGACCTCTCACCGCCGACGGTGGCGCCAAGTCACAATCGCGACTTGCCGAAAGACACTCTCATGTCACTGTTGAGGGAAGCGGGTTTCGCCCGCGAGGAACTGATCGATTTCCTGGCAGGGAGATGACGGTCACGGTATCGCCGTCGGCTTAGCGAGACTCGGCACTCGCGACTCGGCACTAAGACGTCAACTGCCTCAGAATTTCTTTCCCCAGCTTCTGCGTCTCGCCGAAAAACTTCTGATACTCGACAAACAGCCGGTTCAACTCCAGAGCCTTGTCCGTCGAAGGATGCTTGCGCAGGATCATGTCGCGCACGTGCACCGGGTTCGGCAGAGTTGCGTCTTCGGTCAGTTCTTCCAGCGCGGTATTTGGATCGTAGTGATACATGCAGGTATTGTAGCGCCGCCGTCTCATGCAGGCGGGACGCCGGCGTTACACTAATTCCGTGCTCCACAGATCGTGCAGATGCACGATGCCTTGGAGCCGCTTATCACTGCCGACGACCATCAAAGAAGTAATCTTTTTCTCTTCCATCAAAGCCAGCGCAGTCGCGGCAAATTCCCCAGTCCCAATGGTCCGCGGATTCTTGGTCATGCACTCGCCCGCTGTCAGATCGAGCACGTCTTTCCCGCGCTTCTCCAGCAGCCGCCGCAGGTCGCCGTCGCTGATAATGCCCACCAGTTTCTCGCCTTCCACTACTGCCGTCACGCCCAACTTTTTGCGCGACATTTCGTAGATCACATCCGGCATCTTCGTCTGGGGAGCAACTCGCGGTAGCGCCTCGCCCGAGTGCATGAGCGATTCCACCCGCGCCAGCCGCTTTCCCAGCTTTCCACCCGGATGCAGGTTGGCAAAATCTTCTTCTTTGAACCCGCGCTTCTCACTGAGCGTGACTGCGAGCGCGTCGCCCAATGCCAGCATCGTTGTAGTCGAAGCGGTTGGAGCAAGACCTAACGAGCAAGCCTCCTCCGCGATCGAACAATCAAGCGCCACGTCCGCCGCCGCCGCCAGAGTGGATGCTCGGGTGGAAGANNGCAGCCGCTTGATCGTCGCCAGCAATGCGAGGATTTCCTCCGTTTCTCCAGACGCCGAAAGCGCCAGCACCACATCCCCGCGCACCACCATGCCCAAATCCCCGTGCAGCGCCTCCACCGGATGCAAGTACAACGCTGGAGTTCCCGTCGAACTGAAAGTCGCAGCAATCTTGCGCGCAATCAGCCCGCTCTTGCCCATCCCCGTCACCACCACGCGTCCCGCGCAGCAAAACAATAAGTCCACGGCCTGCTGAAACGCCGCCGCCATGGGGCCGCCAATTCGGTCCGCCAGAGCGCCCAGCGCCTCCGCCTCAATGCGCACCACGTTCTCGCCAATATTTTTCATTAATGAAGCGTTACGAAAAAGGATGTTAGCACGCCGCTCGGCGAGTCCCGCGTCCCCTAAAAATGGTCTTCGACGCCATGCGGCTGTATAGGTTTCTGCCCCAGTACGGCCAACCCCTTCGCCTGGATCGCGATGTCCCACGGACCGGCCTGCCAGTTGTCCCGCATCTTCGCGGGATGTTTCCAGGGCGGCAGCTCTACCATTAGATTTCGCGCCATCGAGTACACGTACGGTTCATACATCGACCGCAGTTTCGTCAGTTTCTGCCGCGCTTCATCCGTGGTGCGTAATCTCAATCCCGCAGCCGCCAGCGTCTCCCGCAGTGCTTTGAAATCTTCCTCCGTCAGCCGTTCCGGGGCCTGGGAATCGTAGCGCGCATTCACCACTTGCGCCAGATCAACCGCCGCATGGCGCGCCATGGCGAAAGTGAGCCGCGCTTGACTGGGATGAATACCTTCAATGCCAGTAATCACCAGCGAAGTCACGTCCAGCATGGCCATCAGCGCCCCCAGCCACGATTGGTTGCTGTGCTGCGAACGGAAGAAACTCAATACCGGATAAGAAAGACCGCTCTCCAGCAACTCCGCCGCCCAGCGCTCCCAGTCGCGCAAGACCTGGTCGAGAACAACTTGCTCAATTGCCGGATTTTCCGAGCTTCCTGCCAGGCGCACCAGCAATTCGGCTGCGGTCGGAGGCGACCCAGCGCGTGCATCGAGCATTGAGATCTGGATCTCACGCCTCGAAAATGAGCCGTACACTACCGGCAGGTACCCGATTACCACACCCAGAAAGGCGAAGCCCATTCCAGCTTCAAACACCGACAAAAAGCGGGCCGCGCCCGACGTCGGCACGATATCGCCGTAGCCCAGCGTGAAGAACGTCTCTCCGCTGTGATAAAGAATTCTGCCAAACGTAATCCGCTCGTTGCCCAGTTGTTCGTGCCCGCCAATTCCATATTGCAGCAGGCCAAAACCCAGGATCAGGCTCGCCGCCCAAAATACCAGAAGCGTGATCAGCGACAGCGGCCCGAAGTATCCCAGAAAACTCTGCTGCCGGGAAGAAGTCCGGATGCGCCCGGCCATCTTCTTCCACGGAATCCAGGTGCGCCGCAGGAACCAGGCGGTTAGCTTGAAATGTCGCGTCACCCGCCGGGGCAGCACAACAGTTTCGAACGCATCGAGCAGCACCACGGCGATGATGACTAAGCCGAAAACAATTGCGGGAATGTTGACGTGAATGGCCATGCCGGATTCTCAGTCGCAATCTTGATGCGGTGGGAAGACTAACAGATTCGGCGTCCGGGGTTACTGCGGCTTGGCTTGCCCCGCCGGAGTCTGTGCCGGCGTCGTGGCCGGCGGCGTCGTGCCGGGTGGCATGGCAGCGGGCTTTTTCGCCGCAGGTTTTTTCTTGACTACGGGTTTCTTCGCCGGCTCGTTATCATCCACCACGGTTTTCTTCGGGGGCGCGACCGGAATCGCCGCCTGCGCCGTCTTCAGATCCGCACGCAGGCGCACGATCTCCTGCTCCTTCGACGTTGCCAGGTTGTTCACGCGATCAGCCAGCTGTTTCCGCGTTCCCTCAAAGCCGTTCAGATCGTTTGACAGAGCCTGAAAATCGTCTTTCGGCCCGAACGCTCCCGCCGATTCCACTACTCCGCTCAGGACATCATAGAGCGCATCCAGATTCCGGTAGAGCTTGAAGGTGGCGGGCATATCTTCCGGCGCATTGCGCAACTGCTCGATCATCGCGGGCAAGGCGTCTTGCAGATTTCGCTGGATCGATTCCACGTCGTTCTGCGATTGCTTTTTTGTGGAGCCGTCCGTCTTCCAGCGCTCGATGCGCAACTTAATCAGGTCGGACTGCGTGGTCTTGGACGTCGCCTCCACCTGCGCCAGCAATCCATTTAATTGCGACACCGAAGCGTAAGACACCGGCCCGCCCTGCGGCGACGCCGGTCCGCTTCCCTGCACCGAGTATTGCGGGCCTGGATACCCCGCCGCCGGCGCCGAAGCCGTTTGACCAAACGCCGCTGCACTCCAAAGTAGTGAACACAGCCCGAAAGAATAAGAGATGAGTTTAGGGTTCATGGATTGTGGAGCCGGTGGCGCGATGCGTGAATCAGAATATCGATAAGCCGAGCATACTACAAGCCGTGCACCCCGTTAGATTTCCTCGTATCCGCCTTCAGAACTACAATCTTTCTATGGAGCGCAAAGTCTTCTGGATAGTCTTCACCCTGCTCGGCCTGCTCGCGGATTTCCTGCTGCCTCTCTGGTGGGGCCTCGCCGCCACCATTCCCTGCCTCTTCATCGCGTGGTGGGTTGCCTACCGCAGCGATTGGTTCTGATTTGAGAAAGACGCCGAAGATCTCTCAGGACGCGGTCTGTGTCATGGTGAAGGTGCCGCTTGTGGCCACGCAGGTGCTGTTACTACTAGCAGGGGCCAGCGTCCAATTGCCAATGATGGAGCCGTCGCTGAGCGTGTTATTGTTGGTGTTCACCACTCCCGTGACGGCTGTGCTCGTAAGGGTGACCTTGTCGCCCGCGGCGCTCGTTATGGTGAACGAAAATGTGCCGCTTATCAGTTGGTCGGCCGAATTGTAATCTAGATTGGTCAGCGAGCCGGACGTGGTAGCGGTGGCAGTTCCGAAACAGTTGTCCGTGCCCGCATTCAGGAATTGAAAGTTCGTAATTCCCAGCGCCCCGTTACTACCTACCGTAAACTGCGTCTGAAAGCTAAACCCGGTCGACTCGCCGGTGCTTAGTCCCCCTAACATCGTCGTTCCCCAAACCCCGCCCTCGGCGGCCTGCGCGGTCGTCTGGCTGCTGCCGCAGCCGTTCAGCATAAGTGCGAACAGCAGCAGGATGGCAACTTCTTTCATGTATTTTCCTTGATCCCCTAAATCCGCAGCGAAATTTTATTGCAAGATTAAATTCTATTGCAAGACTACAGAGATGCGCCCCAGCCGGTCAATGGATGTAAGGTCGGCGTGATTTCGCTTGCGCCTTTTGCCACTTGCGCTCAGTCCACAACATAAGCCAGAATGGCTGTCCCGCGGAGATCACCTTCTATGTATTTGCAGCCCGTCGTACGATGCAAGAATCGAGATTGCCCCATGCCCAGCGCCGCCCGCATTCGCCTGCCTTACCCCAACCCGCCCGCAACCGGAGAGAATCCGCCCGCTTGGCCGCAGGACGCATGGCAGCTCCGAATGATCTGCCGCGAGTGCGACCACTGGTACCTCTACGACAAAAAAGATATTCAATGGGCGCCCTACACCCGTCCGCTGGAAGAAGAAACGCGCGTTGATTTTTTATGCGTTGAATTGGGATGCGGCGAACCCGGTTGCCACTCTCGCACCCGGTGGCACGTGCTCGATAATAGCCAGATGTCAGAAATTGAGGCCCTCGAGTTCGTGCTGCGCGCCGACCCGGTCGCGGTGTGCGAGAACGGGCATCCGTTCTCGATCTCAGGAACCGCATCCAGCTCGGTGCGCAAGGCTTCTTCGGTCTAACAATCACCCAAACCCGACGCTGTCATCTGAGCGGCGCACCCGGTGCGCGAAGCGAAGTGGGTGCGAGTCGGAGAGCCTGCCCTGAGCTTGCCAGAGATCCCTATTCCCTCGAACGCAACGTAGTGCATCGAGGCCTCTTCCCAGTGGCTTCAGCAGTTTTCACCAGCCTTTCACTGCTGTCAGTCATTCAGTCCTACGCCCCGCGCTTCCCCTTCAGCTCCGCCAGCAACTGCTCAATGCGATCCTCTTTTTCCAGCGCGGCAAGCCGGTCTTCCATGTTGTCTCCGGCGATCTCGGCTTTGGCCTGGCCCAGCGCTTCCGAATGCGCGACTTTGCGCTTCATGCGGTCGAAGACCGCGGCTTTCGAGCCATCGCCCATGGCCAGGCGCGCATCGCTGGCCTTGCCAACGGCGCGGGCGCGGCGATGTTGCGCGATCAACAGATCGGCCTTGGCCTGCGCTTCGGTCAGCTTCTGCTCCAGTTGCCGCAGCGCTGATTTCAAGTTCTCTACTTGAGCTTTCTGGTCGCTGACTTGTTGCGCGAAGCTCTCGCTCATCTCGCGATAACTTTCCACGCGCTGCAGCGATGCACGCGCCAGGTCATCCTGTTTCTTGTCGACCGACAGTTCGGCCTTGCGCATCCACTCCGCCACTTTCTCTTCATTTTCTTTCTGCTTCTTCTCCAGCAGGTGCTGGTCGGCGATGGCGATCGCCACCTGCGTCTTCACCTGCAGCAGTTGATTCTGCATGTCGAGAATCACCTGCTTGATCATCTTCTCCGGCTCCTCGGCCTTATCGATCAGGTCGTTGAGGTTGGCTCGGACTAATGTGGAAACTCGCTCTAGTAATGCCATGGTGGACTCCTTTTCTTGAACTGCTTCTTGAATTACGTTTCTAGCTTCTAGCTGCAAGCTCTCGATTTCGTTTTGCGGCTTCGCAGTTGGCGCACGTGGTTCGCCGCAGAGTGCTGCCGATGGCCATGCCAATGGCTACACCAATTCCCAGCCAGATTGCGATGTGTCCGGCCATCACTCCGAGGGCCACGCCCAGCGCCGCGCCCAATGCAATTCCTAAACCCATTCCTTTCGATTTGCGGTTCATAAGCTCTACTCCGATTCCTCGCCTCCGCAGCGCTTAATGGGGACCAGCCGACGCGGCTGTCCCCACCAAGCAATTGAGACCCTCACTTGGCCGCGTCAACCACCGGCGGCTTCGGCGTCTTGTCACCTAGCTGACGCACCTTGCCCAGCAACTCCGAGAGCGGCATGCCGGAGAGCGTCTCGAACAACGCCGGCACCTGCGCCGCCATCTTGGCAATGTCACCCGTGACTTTGTTCATCCCCGAGGCATCGCCGTTTCCAGTCGAGACGATCGTGATCTTATCCACGTTCGCCAGCGGGCTAGCCAGTGCCTTCACGATCTCCGGCATAGCAGTGAACAATCGATCGATCACGGCCGCCTGGTTGTATTCCTGATAGGCTTCAGCTTTCACGTTCATGGCCTTGGCTTCGGATTCGCCTTTCTTGAAAATGATTTCGGCTTCCGCCTCGCCTTGCGCACGGATCGACGAAGCATGTCCTTCCGCTTCCGCAATCAGCCGCTGCTTCTCGGCCGCGGCCAGCGTTTCGATCCGCTGACGCTCGATCTCGGCTCCTTTCAGAACGGTCGCAATCAGTTCTTTCTCGCGGCGGTTGATTTCCGCTTCCTGCACCTTCACTTGCTGTTCTTTCTCGATCTGCTGCACCTTCACCTGCTCGGCAATGACTTGCTGCTGCATGATGTTGGTCTGGATGTCATACGCCTTGTCGGCCTGCGCCTGCTGGCGTTTTGTGACTTCCAGAAATTGCGCTCGCTTCACTTCCAGGTCGCGCTGCGACTCCGCCTGCTTGGCCAACGACAATGTTTCCGCCAGCACCCGCTCCTGATCCGCTTGCGCCTTCGCAACGGCCGATTCCCGCTGCGCCAGCGCGCGCTTGATCGCGGTATCGCGGTCGGCTTCCGCCGTCGCAACATCGGCATCGCGCTTGATGCGGGCCACGTCGGGCTTGCCCATGTTGGTGATGTATTCGTTCTTGTCGCGGACTTCCTTGATGGTGAACGAGATCACCTCCAGCCCCATTTTGTTCATGTCCTCGGCACAGGTGCCGCGCATGCGGTCGGAAACCATCTCCGGCTGCTTTACGATCTCCTCCACCGTGAGCTGGCCGATGATGCCGCGCAGATGGCCTTCCATCACCAGCCGGATCAGCGCTTCGCGCTCCTGATCGCTCTTGGTGAGGAATTGCTCGGCAGCTGTCAGCACCGACTCGCGATCGGACTTCACCTTGATCTGCGCGACCGCTTCGACAGTCACCGCTACACCTTGTTTGGTGTAGAGATCCTGCTGCGGCGCCACGTCGAACGACATCAGTTCCAAAGACAGATCTCGACAGATCTGCACCATGGGAAGCACCAGCGTGCCATGTCCCTGCACCACTCGCGTTCCGCCCAGGCCATACACGATGAGTGCCTCGTGCGGCCCCGCTTTGCGATATAGCCTGGCCATTCCACTCATCAGGAATAGAAGGACCATCACTCCCAGCCCCGCGAAAATCCAAATCTCCACCATGCGTGACATCTCTGGCATAACGCCTCCTGTTACGAATGCAGTTGCTCAAGAAAAACCCCAAACTCCGTTGCCCACTACTCGTCCCCCGACATCTCACTCCACAAGCGAACGTAGGCAATTCCTTTTTCGTAGCGCGTGACCACGACCTCGGTTCCTTTGGCGATGGCGCTCGCGTCGTCGCTGCGCGCGCCGCACACCCGGCGCGTTCCCATCTGCGTGTAGACCATCTCACCCGTTCCGCCTTCGCGGATGGAACTGGAAACCCGGCCCAGCACTCCCACCATTTCGTAATCCGCGGATTCCATGTTCTCGTCGTCTGACATTAAAACCTTGCTCAGGAAAAAGAACACAATCCCCCCACCCAGCAGCCCACCGGTGATCGAAGCCAGCAATCCAAAACCCACCCATACCCCGGAGTAACGCGTGAGCAGATATCCCGTACCGCCGAACCAGGCCAGGAAGGCCGTCAGCGTGACAAAGTTGAACGGCGATACCCCACCGCTTTGCTCGGCGCCATGACCTGTGGTTGCGCCGGTCGGCGCCGGGTGTCCGGCGGATGGCCCATGAGCCGCGGGAACCGTAGTCGAGGGAATATGCGCGGGCATATGCCCACCGCCGACGTGCCCGTGGAAATGTGGCAAATGCAAGCGCCCGCCCCCCGCGCCTCCTAACACAAACGAAAAGAAACTCAGGCAGAAGCCGACTGCGAAACAGACTAAGTAGAAGTCCGCCCAGGTCATGGAGTGGTTCATCGGATTCGCCTCCTTTCTGCGCTGTCCCGATTTTCGCCGTAAGGATTCTCGTGATGAAAAGCCTTGCGACGATTCCCCCGGCCACGATTCACGCTCGCGATCAAATCCGGCCGCAGCGCTTCGAGCAGGCGTTCGGCCAATCCGGGCGTATCCAGAATCGCCCCCAGCAGGAGCAAACAGCGGCGCGTATCTTTTTCGCGCGCCGCCTTGATCAGCACCTCGCTCACCTCCGGATCGCTTACGAAGCGCTCCGATCCCTGCAGCATCCAGACATCAAGCTGGCCTTCGGTGGTTCGTAAATCTGAAGTCAGCTCGGTGTGGTAACCCTCGGGGTCATCCACCAGAAAGCCGGGATGGACTTTGAAGAACTTCGCTAGCAGCGCCCGCGAGGACTGGGTCATGTGCGGCCGCGAACCGCCTTCAATCTGCGATAAATACGACTGGCTGATGCTTTTGCGCAGTTCCTGGCGGATGGCCTTCACCATCTCTTGTTGCGTCATGGGACGACCCAGGCCGCGCAGCGAGCCTTCGACCTCGCGCAGATAACGGATTTTCTCGCCGAGCTTCATATATCAGATCGCAATAGTTATATTGCAATATGCGATATATGTCAAGAAGTCTATCTGGCGTGGGTTCAGAGGTTTGCGGGTAGGCTAAGAAGTTGTTAGCGGGGAATTGTTCCTGTCACGAAAAAAGGCTTGCTATATACTGCCACGGCGCGATGAAAGCCCCCGCCCGCGCAACTCTGACTGGAAACGAGGAAACGTCTGTGAAACGCGCAACTTTTATTTCCTCTTACATCGTTATCGCGCAATTGTTCATTCTCGGGAGCGCGCTGCCTGCGTTCGGCGCTACCGAGAAAGTGTTGCATGCTTTTTCGGCGTTTCCTCACGGCGACTACCCCTCGGGTTTGGTCGCTGATGCGGCGGGAAATTTCTATGGAGCAGCGCAAGGCGGAAGTTACAACCAGGGGATTGTTTACCGACTGGTGGCGGATTCGGAGGGCAAGGTAACGCAGACCGTTCTTTACAACTTCACCGGCGGGCTCGACGGGGGAAATCCGCTGGGCATAGTGCCCGACAATGCGGGGAACCTTTACGGTTTCGCCAACCTGGGAGGTTCGCAAAACGCCGGTGTGTTTTTCAAACTCACTCCATCGGTTCGTAGTGCATGGACGGAAAGTGTCCTCTACAACTTTACCGACACCGGCGACGGAGACTTTAACGGCCCTCCCGTCTACGCAGGCGCTGGAAAATTCTATGGCCAAACTTATGGTTGGGGACCAAGCTACGGATTCATCTTCGGGCTGACGCAGTCCAGCGGGGGAACGTGGGTGGAGAATGTTATTTATACATTCACTGGCGGGGGGGATGGAGGAGCGCCGTTCGGACCACTCGCGATTGACGCGTCCGGCAACCTTTATGGGACGGGCGCCGTCGGTGGCACCCACAACATGGGAGTTGCGTTTGAGTTGTCGCCCTCGCAAGGCACCTGGACGGAGCGAGTGATATACAACTTCGCGGGCGGAGCAGACGGGTATTCGGCCGAGGGCGGATTGATATTCGACAAAGCCGGAAATCTATATGGAACCACGGTAGGCGGTGGAAATGCTGCGGGTTGCACAGCCGCCGTCGGGTGCGGAACGGTGTTTGAACTAAAGCCGGCGACTGGCGGAGGTTGGAGCGAGAGCGTTCTTTTCAGTTTCGGCAACCCCAGCGGCCTACCCCTCGCGGTTTATCCCTCAGCTGTCGTGATGGATGGTGACGGGAATTTGTACGGCACTACTTATTACGGCGGGGCGAGCGGGGTTTGTGTTTACGGCTGCGGGTCCTTGTATCAACTTTCCCCAAACTCAAACGGTAGTTGGACCGAGACAGTAATAAACAACTTCGATCCCGAGCCGGGTGGATACAATCCGAGCGGCGGCGCGATCCTTGGGCTGGGTGGACGGCTTTACGGCACAACAACTTTAGGCGGACTTGCCGGAGATCTCAACGGAACTGTATTCGAGGCTACGCCGAATCCGAATGGAGCCTGGAAGGTCACTACACCATTTGCTTTTCCAACCACGGACAGCAATGATTCGCAATCAACTTTGATCGAAGATGCGGAGGGAAATTTGTACGGCACAACCGTGGGCGGAGGGCTGGATAACATCGGCACAGTTTTCAAGTTGTCATCTGCCTCTGGGAAGTGGAGGGCGCAAATCCTTTTTGAATTCGTGGGGACAACCTACGGCGCGGCCGCGGGTTCATTTCCGGAGTCAGGCTTGGTGATGGACTCCCCGGGAAATTTATTTGGCACGGCCTTCGGCGGAGGAGCCAGCAATTTGGGGGCAGTGTTCAAGCTCACTCTGACAGCCAGCGGATCATGGGATGAGACCGTGTTGCACTCCTTTGGAAGTGGGAGCGACGGGGCGAATCCTGCGGCGGCTTTGATTTTCGATTCTGCTGGAAATTTGTATGGGACAACGGAATATGGCGGGCTGTATTCCGACGGGATGGTCTTCAAGCTTTCTCCGGGCGCCAATGGAACGTGGACGGAAAGCGTGCTTTATAGTTTTGCCGGATATCCGGCAGACGGCGCAGATCCAACGGCGAGCTTGGTGTTTGACAGCAAGGGCAATCTTTATGGCACGACGCTGATTGGCGGAAGTAGTCCGAATTGCAAGAACAATAAGAAATCCATTGGCTGCGGCACGGTGTTCGAACTATCGCCGGGCGTGCAGGGGCGATGGAGCGAGACGCCGCTCTACTCCTTCACCAACGTCAATGGCGATGGTGCGTATCCTTATGCAAATCTCGTTCTCGACAGCGCGGGCAATCTTTACGGAACGACAGAAAATGGCGGTGTGAGCGGGAAGTGCGAAGGGCTGGGAACTTCGAACTGCGGAACAGTTTTCGAAATGATGCCGGACGCAGGGGGTTGGAGCGAAAAAATCGTATATGAGTTCAAAGGTTACAACAGCGATGGAGCCTATCCGATGGCAGGCCTGGTGATGGACAGCCGCGGCAATCTCTATGGAACGACTGAACTCGGCGGCAACGCCAGCAATGCGCAGTACGATCTGGGCTTTGGCACGGTTTTCGAATTATCGCCATCCGGGGGCGGCGAGTGGACGGAATCTGTGCTGCATAATTTTCAGCTGGGAGCGGATGGAGGATTTCCGCAGGCGGGGGTGCTTCTGGATAGTTCCGGCAATTTGTTCGGCGCAACCGCTGGGAATGCTTACACGGGTAGCGTGGTGTACGAGGTGACGCCTTAGCGCGGACTACAGTCCGGCTTCGATGCGCGATCTCGGATCGAGGTAATCGCGTAGCGCGTCGCCGATAAAGTTAAACGAAAGCACAGCCAGCATCACGGCGAGCGCGGGAAAGACCACGAGGTGCGGTGCGTCGAACAGGTGGGCGCGGCCATCGTTGAGCATGGTGCCCCAACTTGCCGTCGGCGGGGGCACCCCGAGTCCGAGAAAGCTCATAGTGGCTTCGGCCAGGATGGCTCCCGCCATGCCGATCGCGGCTTGCACGATCACAGGCTGAATAATGTTCGGCAGAATGTGGCGGACGATGATGCGCAGGTCGCTCGCGCCGAGAGCGCGGGCCGCTTCGACGAATTCGCGCTCGCGCGCGGCGAGGACTTGTCCGCGAACGAGGCGCGCGTAGCCGACCCAGCCTCCAAGCGAGAGCGCGAGAACTAGATTGAAGATGCCGGGGCCGCGGAAGGCGACGAAGGCAATGGCAAGAAGAATTCCGGGGAACGAGAGGAACGCGTTCATCAGAACAACGTTGACGAAGCGGTCGATGCCTCCGCCGTAGTAGCCGGCGATGGAGCCGATGATCAAGCCGAGCGTGAGCGAGGCAAGCACCACGCAGCTTCCTACCAGCATGGAGATGCGCGCGCCGTAGATGATGCGGGAGAGAATGTCGCGTCCGAGTTCGTCGGTGCCGAACCAGTGGGCGTGGGATGGAGTGTCGAGGCGCGCGGGAAGATTGATGGCGGCGGGATCTTGCGGCGCGATCCAGGGAGCGAACAGGGCGAAGATCACGAAGACTATGACCAGCACAACGCCTGTGGCGGCCAGCGGATTGTGGCGGGCGTTTCCGGCAATGCGGCGGCGGAACGAGATGGCGGAAGTGGACATGGGGAATATTAAATTGCTACTAGATCTTGAGGCCGCACTTAAGTTGTGTTCTCATTAAACAAATGCTGGCGCGCGCGGCCAGTCAGCGTGCGCGCCGTAAACCTCCACCCCCAGCTTACATTCTGAGGAGAAAAAATCATGAGCAAAGTTTCGTATATTCCCAAAGATTACAACTCCGTCACACCTTACCTGGTCATTAAGGGCGCCGCCCAGGCCATTGAGTATTACAAGAAAGTTTTTGGAGCGACTGAAAGCGTTCGGATGAATGGTCCGGACGGCAAGGTCGGCCACGCCGAGTTAAAGATCGGCAACTCGCACATCATGCTGGCCGACGAAAATCCCAGCATGGGTGAGGGACACACCAGCGCGACCACCGTTGGCGGGAGCCCGGTGAGCCTGTACGTTTATCTTCCCGACGTTGATAGCGTGGTTAAGCACGCCGCGGCCGAGGGCGCGAAGATCCTGAAGCCAGTGCAGGACCAGTTCTATGGAGATCGCAACGGCTTTATTCGCGACCCATTTGGACATCTCTGGGGCATCGCCACGCATGTAGAAGATGTATCGCCCGAGCAGATGAAAGAACGGATGAAGAAGATGATGCAGGCCGCGTAGTTTGGTTTATCAAAAGGCGGGGCAGCCATGCCCCGCCTCTGCTTATCTTCTTGAGGAATTGTCCAACACCGCTATTGCTCTTCTGCTCTTCCCACCTCTATTGAAGAAGCCAGAATTGACTCTTGTCGGTGGTGGTTTGCTCCTTCAGGAATGCTCGCGGAGGAGCGGCGCTGTATCGCATGAGTTGGTAGATGTCTCCGATGAGTTCCTTGGCTTGCGCCCAGTACCCGTGACCAAAGTCGAAGAGGTTGAATTGCGTAACCTGAACCGTGTCGATGGAGGGAACGATTGTTATTGGAGGCGTAAGCCCGGCGCGAGGACCATCGCCGAGCAACTTGGAAGACGCCAGCTTTAGAGCGAGGTCTCTCGGGGAAGCNNGATTCGCAATTGACGGATATACGACCGCGTGCTCGCGGAAAAAACGTTGGCCAACGTCGGGCGCCGCGAGAATGAGGTTCGCAAATTTGACGCCGGAGGCACGCAAGGCATCGGCGACACGAATAAGGCCGCGATTGCCCATCGAATGTGCGACAACATGGACAGCTTCCGCTTTAGATTCACGAACGACAGCGATCAAGAAGTCCCGGAGCGGAGACTCGCTGTCGTCCATTCGGCCCTGGTCTGGGACATACTGCTTTGAATCCGCGTGCGAAGGCCAACTGAAAAATGCCGTCTCGGCCGAAACTTGAAGGTCAGCACCAATTTGAGCGGCGCGGAGAGCTGCACCCTCGAACGAGACGTCAAAACCGTGAATATAGACCAGGAGATGGCGAAGTTCCTTCGGTTGTGCCGTAATTTGCACGTTAAGGTTGGCAAAGAACGTTTTCGCGTCAGCGAAGCCTTCTTGGGAGGTCAGTTTTAGGTGATCGTCCTTAAATTTGAGAGTAATCCACCTCTTAGCCCAGGAAGTACCGAGCGAGCCAGGCTTGTGGTTTTTGGGGACAAATACATTGCAAATCCCGTAGCGAACGTTGTTATTTGCATCGGGTTCATTGGTGAATCCCTTGGAAGGATCATCCGCGACCTGAGGTTTGCGATTCGTGGCGTACCACACGCGGTATGAAAGACCACCCTTAACCTCTTGCTTCACCTGGGATGGTGGCGCGATGATTGGTTCACCAGCTTGTAGGAGTATCTCTTTCGTTGCCGGAGGCACCGCAAACGCCTGGCGACCTATGGACGACGCCAAATTGAGAGTGCCGCCCCAGTCTTCGAGGCCGCGGATTGCTGCTCTGACCGGCCGACGGCCCATCCCCTCGTCAACGAGACCGTCCAATACGGCAATATTCTCGGAGCCCAGCAACTGCCGCATCGCAAGGTTTGACTGATGGAGATTGTGCGAGAGAAGCTGCCTGCCAGTCGTTCCCTTATAGCTTGCCCCGACTAATTGAACGAAAGCCCTAGTCAGATAGGCTTGATCGGCAAGTCGAATGAGTTTGCCCGGGGCCGAGATGACGCCATAGTCGCGCTCCCAGTACGATGCAGCCTCCTTAAGGATAGGGGCAAACTCCTTGACAATTCCCTCTCTTCGGGCAGCGATAGTGGTTTCCGCAAGAAGGATGGGCGACGCGCTTACGTATCGAATAACAAATCTAACAACCGCTCGCACAAATTCCGGGTCAAGTTTGAGATAGCTCTCCAGGTACTTTGCGAGTTGCCGAGCCTGTTTCTCCTCGGCAACTGCCGTTTCGACGCGGTATTGTATCTCGGTGACGCTCATTGTAAGTCCTTCTAGGCGCGTAACCTCAAACCTACGCAGGGATTGTACATCTGGAGTTATCGAGACCAATCGTTATTTCTTCGCCAACTCCTCTGCCGGAGAGGCTGCGGTTGACTAATCGACTTACTGGCGGATCCTCGGGTTCGCCACGGAGTAAAGCACATCCGTCAGGAAGTTTACCGCGACGTAGGTCAAGCCTATCGCCAGGATGCAGCCTTGAACCAGGTAGTAATCGCGGTTCGAGATGGCTTGGATGGTGAGGCGGCCGATGCCGGGCCAGGAGAAGATGGTTTCGGTGACGATTGCGCCTGCCAGTAACGCTCCGAATTGCAGGCCGAGGACGGTGATGATGGGGATCATGGCGTTGCGCAGGGCGTGGCGGTAGACGACCGTGCGCTCGGGCAGGCCTTTGGCGCGNNGGGAGCCATCCCAGCTTGATGGCGAAGAGAAGAATCAGGATTGGGCCCAGGGCAAAGTTGGGGAACGAGAGGCCGAAGAGGCTGACTACGCTGAGGAGTCGGTCGTCCCAGCGGTTGCGGCGCTGGGCAGAACGCACGCCGGCGGGGATCGACAGGATGATTGCGACGAAGAGCGAGGCCAGCGTGAGTTGCAGGGTGTAGGGATAGCGCTGGGCTAGAAGGCGCGTCACGCTCTGGTTGTAGCGGAACGAAGGGCCGAGGTCGCCGTGGAGGACTCCTTTCCAGTAATGGAGGTATTGCTGGCCGAGCGGGGCATCCAGGCCATATGCGTGGCGCGTGGCTTCGATGTCAGCGGGGGGCGCGCCTTCGCCTAGCATTTGTTGGATGGGGTCTCCGGGGACCAGATGGATGAGCAGGAAGACCAGGCTTACGACCAGCCAGATTACTGGGAGGGTGTAGAGGACGCGTTGGAGGAGGGCTTTCGGCATTCGGGCTTCGGATTTCGGGCTTCGCCTTTCGGGCTTCGGGCTTCGGTAAGAGCGTCGAGCTGCGCTCGAATGGACAGCCGAGGGCGGCTGTCCCCACAGGAGTATTTGCGCGGGTGTAAGCTGGGCTATATGAAAAAACAAGCGTCGGACCAGTCGTTTCATGATCGGCGGTATCAGGAGCGGAAGCGGGCGGAGGCGGCGAAGAAGCTGCCTAAGAAGAAGGTCGCTGCGGAGAAGACGGGTGGGGAGTCCCGAGTACCAAGTACCTAGTCCCGAGTACCTAGTAACACCTCAGGGTAAGTATCTGACTCTTATCGCGGCGCTGGAGCGCTGCGCTATTTCAGGGTCGGCGGCGGAGCGGGCAGCGGCGAAACCAGGGTTCCTCACTTCGTTCGGGATGACAGGACTTCTCGTTCGGGATGCCAGAGCTTCTCGAAGACTTCCTCAAATAGTGACAGGGGGCTGCGTGGGTTGACAGGGGGCTGTGCGTTCTGTAGATTCTGTTTGAACTGAAAGTTTTGATATGGCGACATTGACTGGGGTGCAGAAGGCTTACATCCTGCACTGGGGCGAGATGGGGACGCGGTGGGGGATCAACCGGACGGTGGCGCAGATTCATGCGCTGCTGTATCTGTCGCCGCGGGCGCTGCCGGCGGAGGAGATTGCGGAGACGCTGAGCGTGGCGCGGTCGAATGTGAGCACGTCGATCCGGGAACTGGAGGGGTGGGGGATTGTGCGGGCGGTGCATGTGCTGGGCGACCGGCGGGAACATTATGAGTCGATGAAAGACGTGTGGGAGATGTTCCGGCTGGTGATTGAGCAGAGGAAGCGGCGGGAGATTGATCCGACGCGGGAGATGTTGCGGCGGAGTTTGGAGGAGCTGGACCCGAAGGAAGCTGGGGTGGATTTTACGCGGGAGCGGCTGGCGGCGATGGCGGGATTTTTCGATGCGGTGACGGAGTTGCACGATCAGATGAAGAGTTTACCTACGGGGACGGTGAGGAAGTTGTTGCGGATGGGAGCGAAGGTGAGCGGGAAGAAGAAGTCGCGAGCTGCGAGTAGCTAGTACTGAGTGGCGAGTTTCTGGTTTCTGGTTTCCGGTTTTTATGGGGCGCTGGCGGAGCTATCCGCTATTGTCGCCTTCTGCTGGAAATTCTCATTCGGGATTGATGACAGATAGAAATTCATATCCAGAGGTAGCTGAAGGAATGTCGCAGGCTGAGCAGAAAAAGATTTGGGTGACTTTGACCGGGTTGCCGTTGACGATTGAGTTGGAGTGGCCGTTTCACCGGTCGACTTCGGGGGCGGATTTTTGGGTATTGCACGGGGACATCCGGCTGGAGAATTCCGATGGACTGCATGCGCCGATGGCGGTGAATTTATCGGCGACGGTGCGGGAGGTGATGGCGTCGCTGGAGCCGAAGGATGCGGAGGCGCCGGTGATCAACGCGCTGCGCAAAGAAGTGGATAAGAGGCAGGTTGAGTTCTTGAAGTCGGGGAAGCTGAAACCGGTGGCGTTTTCCAGCCGGCATTATGACTTCAAGCGGCAGAAGTGGGTGTTTGGGAAGGCTGCCGACGATGAGATTGCGACGTTTGTGGAGCGGAAAGTTTATTGGGGGACGAAGTTGACGTCAAATTCCCCACCCAAGCCAAAGGACGGCTTGGATGGGCCACCCTCGTCGAAGGTATGGATTGCCGATCCGACGGATGCGCAGTATTTGGAGACGACGCCGGCTCATCTGCTGGAGATCGCGGGGCGGTTGGTGGCGGGGGATGGGTTAGTACGGCTGGACGGGGAGTGGGCGGAAGCGACTCCGGGGCTGATGGGGCAGGCGGAAAGATTTGAGAGCGCGATGCGGACGGCGGTGGACGAGTTGGAGAAGAAGCACGCGTTTGAGCGAGGGTAGGGAGATTTCTCGCCACGGATTTACGCGGATTTTCACGGATAAAGCGTCACGGCAGTAGATTCATTCCTATCTATCTTCACCTGCGATCACTCTCTAAATTTAAGGCTACTCTTCCGGCGAGTTCAGGGAGAACAATCCCCAGCAGAATCTTGGGGCGATGGCGTAGTTTAGTTGGACGAGGATGATGGCGGCGATGGCCCAATAGGTGCTTATGACACAGAGGGCGGCGCCGGCGGCGTAGAGAGATTGGGCGATGACGATGCGGCGGATTATGGCGGGGTGGATTTCGGGCGGGAGGTCGTCGACGAGGAGATGGGCGCGAGTGGCGTAGGACCAACTCCAGTAGAGCATCAGGCCGAGGAGGAAGATATTGCTCCAGTAGACCAGGAGTGCGGTGCGATAGTGGATGAATTCGGCGAGCAGAGATGTGGTGAATGGCGTGAGGGTGATGGCGCAGAGGAAGGCGATGTGGATCCAGGCAAGATTGCGGTCGGAGCGGGCGAAGTAGTTGAGTTGAGTTTGCTGGCCGACCCAGAAAATGCCGTTGGTCATAATGCTCATGAGGAAGACGAGCAGGCGCGGAGAGAGCGTGATGAGGATGCGGCGGAGGTCGTGCTCGGAGTGAACGGCGGCGGCGGCGGGTACGCGGAGGTCGAGGACGAGCAGGGTCATGGCGACGGCGAAGATTCCGTCGCTGAGGGCGGCGATGCGGTCGACGCTTTGGCCTGCAACGCGGTTGTAGAGGGATGGCATCCAAGGGAGTTTAGCATTGAGGTTTGGCGGTGGCGGGGATGTCAAGGGCTTTAACACAGCGTGTGCCGGGGTCACAGTCACGGAGGAACGGCTGTGGCTTGCTGGTGATCGCGTGTGTGTTGGCGATGATGGGACGGGTATGGGCACAGGGGAGCGAGCCGACACAGAGTCCTGCGCAGAACTCGGGGCAGACGGCGGCGAAGCCGCTTCCGGATGCGCCGGAAGAGAGCCAGAAAAAAGACCAGAGTGAAAACCCGGTGCAATTTGTGGAGCACAAGACGAAGCGGGAGTTGCTGCGGGCGCGGGACTGGGAGTCGGGATGGATCGCGGGAGAGTATGTGGGGCGGAACCGGCCGCTGGTCACTCCGACTCGTGAAGAGCGAGAGATAATTTATCTGCGACAGACGCTGATTACTCCGGAGGCCTACGTCAAGCGAATGTTTGCGGCAGGGGTTGACCAGGTGCGCGGGGTACCTTACCAGTGGGAGGGTGGATGGGGAGGGTACGCGGACAGGTTCGGGTCGCGGGAAGGACAGTTTATTGCGGCGAACAGCCTGGCGGCGCTGGGCAATGCGAAGCTGGGGTATGAAGTTCGTTATGACCAGTGCAAGTGCCAGGGGCTGTGGCGGCGGACGCGGCATGCGTTTATCAGGAACTTAGTGACTTATGACCGCAGCGAGGAGCATTTGAGGCCGCAGTTGGCGTTATATGCGGGAGCGTTCGGCGGGGGGATGATTTCGACGGCGTGGAAGCCGAGTCCGAAGGACGCGTTTGTCAATGGTGGACGGTCGGCAGCGGAGCAGGTGGGATGGGGGACGCTGCTGAATTTTGTGACGGAGTTTTCCTGGGAGATTAATCGGAAGCAGGGAGTGAAGTAGTAGACAGAACTTCTTTGCCACCGATTTGCACGGATCAACACGGATAGGGCTTAGGCGGGTGTTAGGCTTTCGATTTGGTGCATTTGTGCCGTCCCCGTCGACTTCGCTTAGGTCAGGCTCTGATGGGACTCGGTTGCTCTCGCGCTTGCTTACTCCGCACTTACGTGCGGGGCTAATGACTGCCGTCGCTGGCGCGACTCCCCACTTCTCACTCGTCGCTCCTCATTCACAACCTACTGAAGCAGGGAGCCTCCGTTGCCGTTGGGCTCTTCGTCGGGGGCCAGGACTACGGCGGCGGCTACGCGGTCGCCGGGTTCCATGTGCAGGAGGCGGACGCCCTGGGCGTTGCGGCCGGACTCGCGGATGGTTTTCGAATCCATGCGGATGATTTTGCCGTAGTGGCTGATGAGCATGACTTGAGAGGTTTCGTCGACCAGCGCGATGGCGACTACTTTGCCGACGCGCTCCGTCGTTTTGATGTTGATGACGCCTTTGCCGGCGCGGTTGGTGAGGCGGTACTCGTCGGCAGGAGTGCGCTTGCCGTATCCATTTTCGGTTACGGAGAGGATGAGCGTGCCTTTTTGGGTGAGGTCGACGGCTTCACCTGGCGGGATTTCTGTATCGAGGCTCGCTTCGCTCGCTGGACGGGCGGAGCCGCCCGTCCCCACACTTTCAGTTCCGGATTTTGGAGTGACGGTCATGCCTACTACGTAGTCGCCTTCGTCCAAATTGATACCGTTCACGCCGTAGGCGGCGCGGCCCATGGGGCGAACGTGATTTTCGTCGAAGCGGACGGCCATGCCTTCGTGAGAGGCGATGAAAACGATTTGCGTGCCGTTGGTGATGCGGGCGGCGACGAGTTCGTCCCCGGCTTCGATGTTGATGGCGTTGATGCCGTTGGAGCGGACGTGCATGAACTCGCGCAGCTCGGATTTTTTTACCAGGCCGTTGCGGGTGGCGAAGAAGATGTATTTGTTTTCTTCTTCGAGATTGCGCACGGCGAGCATGGTGCGGACGGTCTCGCCGGGTTGCAGTCCGATGAGGTTGCCGATGTGCTTGCCTCGGCCGGCGGCGCTGACGTCGGGAATTTCGTAGACCTTGAGCCAGTAGACGCGGCCTTTATTGGTGAAGATGAGAATGTAGGCGTGGGTGGAGGCGATGAAGAGGTGTTCGACGAAATCTTCGTCGCGCGTCTTCATGCCGGTGCGTCCGGTGCCGCCGCGGCGCTGCATGCGGTAAGTCGAGATCGGCGTGCGCTTCATGTAGCCGGAGTGGCTGAAGGTGACGGCGACTTGCTCGTCGGCGATTAGATCTTCGAGAACGATTTCGGCGGCTTCGTCTTCGATGCGGGTGCGGCGGTCATCTCCGTAAAGGTTTTTTACTTCTTCGAGTTCTTTGATGATGACTTTGCGGAGCTTGCTTTCGGAGGCGAGGATGGATTCGTAATCTTCGATGCGCGCGCGGACTTCTTTCAGCTCGTTGGAAATTTCGTCGATGGAGAGCTTGGTGAGGCGGTGCAGTTGAAGTTCGAGGATGGCTTCGGCCTGGCGCGAGGTGAAAGGCTTTTCGGGATCCTGCTTGGGAGCGCGGCCGGTGGTGTTGATGTCAATTTTCTTGCCGCCGAAGTAGGCGACCAAATTCTCGCGGGCGTCGGCGCGGTCGGCGCTGGCGCGGATGATGGTGATGACGTTGTCGAGGTGATCGAGCGCGTTGAGATAGCCTTCGAGGATGTGCTCGCGGTCTTTGGCTTTTTGCAGCAGGAAGGCGGTGCGGCGGCGGACGACTTCGACGCGGTGATGGATGAAGTGCTTGATGGCCTGGATCAGGCCCATTTCGCGGGGCTGTCCGTTGACCACCGCCAGCAGGATCATGGAAAAACCTTCCTGCATGGAGGTGTGTTTGTAGAGCTGGTTGAGAACGATCTGGGGCTCGGTGCCGCGCTTGAGTTCGATGACGATGCGCATGCCGTCGCGATCGCTTTCGTCGCGCACGTCGGAGATGTCTTCGATTTCTTTGTCGTTGACGAGTTGGGCGATGCGCTTGACGAGGACGGACTTGTTTACCTGGTAGGGAATTTCGGTGACGATGATGGCCTGGCGCTCTTTGGTGACATTTTCGATGGCGGCTTTGGCGCGCATCATGAAGCGGCCGCGTCCAGTGCGGTAGGCTTCGAAAATTCCGGCGCGGCCGTGGATGATGCCGGCGGTGGGGAAGTCTGGTCCTTGAACGGATTTTAGAATTTCGGCGAGCTGAGCGTTGGGATCGTTAACCAGAGTGACGGTGGCGTCGATGATTTCCGTTAAATTGTGCGGCGGAATTTTGGTGGCCATGCCGACGGCGATTCCATCGGAGCCATTAATCAAGAGGTTGGGAATGCGCGCGGGGAGAACGTCGGGCTCGACTTCGCTGCCATCGTAGTTGGGACGGAAGTCGACGGTTTCCTTGTCGAGGTCTTCGAGCAGCGCGGTGGAGACGGGAGCGAGTTTGGCTTCGGTATAGCGATCGGCGGCGGGAGGGTCGCCATCGACGGAACCGAAATTTCCCTGGCCGAAAATCAGCGGGTAGCGCAGGCTCCAGGTTTGCGCGAGGCGCACAAGAGCGTCATACACGGCGAGATTGCCGTGGGGATGATATTTGCCCATGACGTCGCCGACGATGCGGGCGCACTTGCGNNGGCCGATGATGACCGACATGGAGTAGTCGAGATACGACTTCTTCATCTCGTCTTCAATGTTGACGGGCTGAATGTGCAGGGCGCCGGGACTGCCATCGCCTGGGGGCGTGGGCGGAGTCAGGGGGAGTTCGGGATTATTGTCGTCGGGCATGGAATTGGGCTTCGGGCTTCGGGCTTCGGGCTGCTAGCTCTTGACTCGCGCTAGCCTTATAAATTGTTCTAAACGGTTG
>PLUI01000127.1:6033-29068 GCA_003164855.1 Acidobacteriaceae bacterium | reverse complement strand
ACAAAGCTCATCACGAAAGTGATGAGAGTTCGCACGTTTTGATTGTCCATTCGGCGCCACAGCCCGGCGAAATAGCCAAGCAGCAGGCCGGCAAAGATCGGGACCAACGCGTCGCCAAGAACCTTTGTCATTCGAGTGTCCTCACGCCTTCATCCACTGCTCTTCGATGTGTGCACGTGCGGCCACGCTTGCCTTACGCGTCTCACGCGCAGCCTTAGAAGTCAGCCGATTGCCGAGATCTGTAGATCCTGCTCGGGCATCTGCAACCGCATCGATCAACTCTTTTTGCACCTGAGTCACGGTGGCCTGCGCCGGCTTGTCGGGATCTTCCACATGCAGCAATTTATGAAGCAGGCCGAGTTTTGCGTAGTCGCGAACGTCGTACGACAAGGGAGCGATCTCATGTCCCAGGCGATCCAGTTCCGCAACGGTGCGAAGAGTGATTCGCGCCGCCGCTTCTTTATGCATGGCATGGATCACGACATCGCTGTCGTCGAAAGCGAGAATTCGGTTGGCCTGATAGCCGTGGGTCAGAAAGCCTCCAGAGATTGCTTGTCCTACGACCAGCGTGATCACCGGATGTCCTTTCATGCGGGCGGAAGCATAAGCCTCCGCTGCTGTCGCACAGGCCAAAAAGATAGCGGCAGTCTCCTCGCGGCGTCCGTAGGCCTGGCTCTTTACGTCAACGATGGCAATGATGGGCCGAGCACTGATCGGTTGTTTGTCGGCACTCGTATTTTGCTCGATCACCTCGTTCACGCGCGCCGCCAGCGTATAAGCTTCTTCGAGACCAACTTCTCCACGCCTTGCACAGGGAAAACGCGCCTGTGGGTTCGGCACCACACAGAGAAATCGCGCTGTGTCTTCACCGATCTTGACGTCTGCCGTGAGCACGGAGTCGGGATCCCCGGCCATGGGTGAATTCTTCCCCGTTAACGCTTCAAACCATGCTTTACCGCGAAGTCCGACTTGGATACTCATCGCGTGACTCCTTTTCTTGTCTTGCTGACCGTTGTCTTGCCGCCCCAGGTCTCTCTTAAAGTCAATGGATCGATCTGCCGCGATGTGTCGAGCGCTCGAATACGCTCGCGATAGAGGTCGACCTGCTGACTGCGATGTACCGCCGGCAGTCCAGCCTCGACGTGGCTACGGACAATCGCCGCGATTTTTTGTGCATCATCCAAAACGAGCTCATCGGCGACTCCCATGGCAACACGCTGTTCACCACCGTTGATTGCCCAGATCAGAGCACGGTCAGAAGAATCAAACTCCTCTATTCCGGACTCTTGTTCGATCACTTCAGGACCGTTCAAACCGAGTCGTGCTTCCGGCGTCATCACGATGTAGCTCGAAAGCCCCGCCGCCAAGGCCATGCCGCCGAAACATCCGACGGTGCCCGCGATTACGGTGATGACTGGAGCATGCTGCCGCAGCGCCAGGATGGACGCCATCACTTCGGCGATAGCATTGAGTCCTAGGTTGGCTTCCTGCAGGCGCACGCCGCCTGTCTCGAGCAACAAGACCGCGACCGTTTTCTTACCGTTTTGCGAATCTCTAGTTGCGAGATCGAGGGCGGCCGCCATCTTGGCGCCCGAGACCTCGCCCATGCTGCCCGCCTGGAACCCTCCTTCAAGTGCAATGACGACGGTCGCCTTACCAGCGATCGCGCCTTTGAGAACAACGCAGCCATCATCGAATTGTGGTGCGATGCCTTGCTCGGGCAACCAGGGAGATTCGATCCGGTCGAATGGGCCAACCAGTTCGCGCCAGGAACCAGGATCCATCAGGCTTTGCGCCCGCGCTCTGGCATCCAGTTCGATAAAGCTCTGCCGCAGGACAAATTCTGGAATCACCGTTGCATAGCTCATGATTCGATCACCTCCACTGCCTGTTCGAGCCGCAGCATTACGCTGCCGGGCGTGGCACCGGCATCGTTAATATCAATGCGTACGGCGCCGTCATACTTCGAGAAAAAGCGGTCCATCACCGCCTTCCAGCTGCTGCTGAAGCCGTTGACGCTGGTTTGAATCGAAACGTAGGCACTGCCTGTTTCGGTCGGTTGCATCAGAACCTCCATATCCCCAGAACCGACGACGCCTACGTGTGCCTTCTTTGTGACGTGCCGTTTTGCCGAGGGGTACTCGAACTTAAGCTGCTCCATCTCGCTCCTCCCATTCGCTGGTCCTTGGCTATTTCGTTTTGCTCGCATTCGACCGCATCCAGAAAAATGGTTGCGGCCAATAGGTCGGCGCTTCCGCCGGGCGAAATATGTCTCGCGATCAACCGGCCATCGAGTTCGCGCATGAGTGTTTGTCCGTGGGCGCTGCCGTATCCACCTGCCATCAGAATGGCTTCCGCCCCCGACTTCACAAGGGTCAAGGCTTCACTCCCGCCCCGATATAGAACGCACGTGTCGTCGACTTGGGACATCACGCTGAGCAACGCATCGAGGCGGCAGATCTCTTCGGAGCATTTTGCTGCTCGTCGCTCGCGCAGCATCGGAAGGCCGAACTCGACAACATGCGGGAAGCCATTCGAGGCTTCTCCACGTGCGCCGGTGGCTCCGTAACGGTTTCGCACCATATCGCCGTGCGTAATGAGCTCAGGCTGTGGGCGATCGGGAAGTCTGGCGATGGCGCCCGCCGCCGCTGCTATCTCTCGCACAGTTTGACTCTCCCTGCGGGCAGCTGCGGCGATTAGAAGGCCTAGATTCCAGATGGCACCCTTGTGCGTGTTGATTCCGCACGTGACTTTGTACATCAAGCATTCCGCTTCGCGTCCGATTGCGGCAAGCTCCTGTCGTAAGACAGAATCCGCGTCCCGGCCCACTGACGTTGAACTCATAGCGACAAAGTACGGCTGCAGAACGGTCGCAGAGAGCCTCATCAGGTCGAGCGATAGATCGCTATGCGCTCCCGATCCACGCCGGTCAACGAGTCCAGGCTTCGGCGTCAGCTCTGCCTCAGCGATCAACGACTGGGAAGCGAGACTGGCAAGCAAGCGCGATCGTTCTGCGGCGCGCGGCGAACAATGAGGATTCTTCCTGACGGAATCGACCTCAAGAGGATCCATCCTCGCAAGATCTGTTCTGGACAGATCATCCGCAATAACTAAACTCGTTCCCATTTACCAGCTCCTGAACTTCGCGGGTGGTTTGTAGAGCCCGCCGGACCATGCCACCAGGTCTTCCATACTTCGCGCCGCAAGTAGCGAACGAGTGGCCTGAAGGCGGTGTACTCCGATGTCCTCCGGATAAGCAACGATGCCTCGTTTTCGAAGCTCCGCTGTCTCCTGAGGTTTTGCGCGCAGGCCGATTGGACTGATTCCAGCTACCGCTGCAAGAGCACGGCGGCGCTCCTCGATGCCTTCGGCTTTGTAGAGGTATGCGATACCCTCCTCGGTTACGACATGACTCACATCGTCGCCGTAGATCATGACCGGTGCGATCGGCATCCCTGCCTTTTTCCCAACTTCAACCGCATCGAGGGTTTCGACGAAGGCGGGCACGTCGCCCTTTTGGAATGTCTCCACGGTTTGAACCACGAGTTTTCTTCCTCTGGCGGTCGGACTCGGGTCTGTCTTGAGATCGAGCCATGCAGGGCTCGCGTGGCGGCGACCATGGGGATCATGTCCCATGTTCGGTGCGCCACCGAAGNNTTCGACCTGTAGTAACTGTCGATGAATTAGCATCACCGTCGATCTGCAACGTCGATCCAATGAAGGCATCAACTGCGTACTGGCCTGCGAGCTGGCAGAGGACTCGGTTCGAACGCAGACTGCCGTCGCGCCCGGTGAAGAAAACGTCAGGACGGGCGCGCGTGTAGTCATCCATTCCCACCTCGCTTCCGAAGCAGTGAACAGTCTTGACCCATCCACTCTCGATCGCAGGAATCAAAGTCGGGTGGGGGTTTAACGCCCAATGTTCACAGATCTTGCCGCGCAGTCCGAGCGACTCACCATAGGTCGGAAGTAAAAGCTCAATCGCGGCAGTATCGAAACCAATGCCGTGATTGAGCGAGTGGACCTGGTGACGCTCGTAGATGCCGCGAATGATCATCATCCCCATGAGAATCTGAAGATCGGTGATTTGCCGCGGGTCCCGGGTGAAAAGCGGCTCGATGGCAAACGGACGATCCCCCTCGACGACTACGTCCACCCAGGACGACGGAATATCTACACGAGGAAGGTTTTCGACGATCTCGTTTACCTGCACGATGACGATCGCGTCGTGGAATGCCGCAGCCTCAACGATCACCGGCGTGTCTTCCGTACTGGGTCCTGTGTACAGGTTGCCGTCACGATCGGCTTGTTCCGCGCAAACCAACACAACGTTCGGCGCCAGGTCGACGAGCAGACGCGCGTAGAGCTCGACGTAGGTGTGAATGGCGCCGATTTCGAGGACACCGTCTTCAAGCAACTGAGATACCCGCAAGCTTTGCGGGCCTGCGAAGGCGAAATCGATCTTCTTCGCGGTCCCCAACTCGAACAGCGTGAGTTGCTCCGGCCGGCTGATGCTGGAAATGATCAAATGCAGGTCATGCAATTTCTTTGGATCGACCCTGACCAAAGAACGTGACAGGAAGTCAGCTTGCTTCTGGTTGTCGCCTTCGAGCACGATCCGATCTCCCGGCGCAATCAGCACTTCCAGGGACTCGACCAACTTTTCTTTTGGAAGCAGCAGACCATTCATCCAGGATGAGATAAGTTGCAAACGTCTTCTTTTTTCGTCACGACGTGTCGTCCAGCAGCGAGGCGATCTTTGTTGCGTTTCGTTATTCATCAGGCTATTCCTCATTCACTCGTAACAACTCTTCGATCTTGCAAGACTTGTTTCACGCGGTTTCACCGTGCGTGCGTCGCCGCGTCTTCGATTAGAGCTGCAACCTCTTTTGGTCTGGAGGCGTATACGCAATGACTGGCTCCCTCGATTTCCACCGTGTGGCTATTCGCACGCTTCGCGTACCACCGTTCGAGATCGGGATTGATGGTTCTGTCCTTCGTCGCCACCGCCATCCAACTCGGTTTGCTTCTCCAGGCAGCCGTGGTGATCGTCGCTGAGAAATTGTCCGCATAGTTGAGCACCTGCGAGCGCGCCATGAACGCGGCCCGGTCGGCGGGGAGGTCGGCTGCGAACAATTCATGAAATCGTGTCGGGTCGATGTATGTGAAACCGTCCGGTGTTTTCTTTATGGCGCCTGACTTGGCCAGGTCGCTCGGAAAGCGATTTCCGTCCTCGGACTCTTTCTCGCCGGCATCCGGCATGTGGGCCGCGATATACACCAAGCCAACGACCGATGGATCGTTGCCCGCTTCGGTAATGACAGATCCTCCATAGCTGTGAGCGACGAGAATGCAGGGTCCATCCTGCAGGGCTAAGACGCGCTTCGTCGCAGCCACATCGTCCTTGAAGGACGTTTCCGGCTCTTGCACGATGCTGACGTTGTAGCCATCCTTGACAAGAATGTCGTAGACGCCTTTCCAGCCAGAGCCGTCCGCCCAGGCGCCGTGAACCAGAACGACATTCTTCACTTGACTGTTCTGCGCTTGGACGGTTGTTAGGCCCAGCGCTGCAAGCAATGCGACGTACGCAAAACCGACTTTGAGGTTGCTTTGAAACATACTAATTCTCCTTTGACACTGGATATAGATCATGTGATCAGTTGCCATCTACTGCGTTTCACTCGAACCTCTTGGCGTGAGACGCAGATGAACCGGAATGTTCTCTCATTGGGTCATCAAGTGTCAGCTGGTAAGTATAGATATGCAGCGGCCATTGGATCATCGAACGGCCGTGATGAAACTGTTCAGCACGATCCAGCTGAGCTTCTGGAAAGTAGAGCTTGCCGTCTCTTATCCAAGGAGCATCCACCCAGTGCAGCCGGTGGTCCTGAATGACCTTTGTCAGATGCTGGCCCGGTGTTAGTTTCAAAATGGAGTCGCTGGTCAGATCTTCGAGATAGAGGTTTCCGGCTGCGTCGATGGCCGTCCCGCCAAGAGGCGGCGTGTCATACCAGAACGCCACGTGCCGCGCGACGTTTGAAAAGAGAGGATCGTCGATCCACTTCGTAGCGACTCGGTACATCGGTCCCGCGAGCGGTTGGAAGTAGAGCCATTTGCCATCCGGACTTACTTCCATCTGATCCGTGTTGATAAGGAGTGGCTTGTCATCAGAGCCGCGGACGATCTCGCCGTCGACTACGATCGGTCGGGCGCCAGTCGTTGACCGATCGTGGTCTAAAACTCGGCGGGTTTTGCCAGTGGTGAGATCGAGAACGATGATGCCGGGGACGCCGGCATCAGTCAGATAGGCAAGATGTCCGTGAAAACGGATATCGTCGATATAGCTGTTAGGTAGCGCAGCCTCGGGGCCAAGCGGATATATGCGCGTAACCGAATTTTGTTGAAGATCGATGCGCACAATCTTCGGGGCGTTCGGAAGGGTCTCTGTGCCAAAGCTAGGTGTTCCGGTATCGACCACCCAGAGAGCGCCGTCAGGTCCGACGCGGACGGCCTTGGTTCCAACGAAAGCATGCTCCACCGGCTTTCCAGGTTTCCAGCTATTCCATTCGTCGCTAGGATACGGATGACTCTTGCCATCCTGGCCAACCTCGCCTACCGATTCATGCGGACGTGGCGATAGCGCAGGAAAGTTCACAAAGATCCTTCCATCCGCACTAACAGTCACGCCGTTCCAGATCGTGCGATCGCTTTGGCCGACGGCCTGAAGCCGGTCGCCAGCGGTTTGGGCAGGACTTTGAGGCAATGTTGTCCAACCAATCACGAGCATGATAAGCACAACGAGACAAGGTGAAGACTTATGCTCCATTAAGCTGCTCCTGCTTTTCACGGAAACCTCGCCTAATTGGTTCGCGCATCGGTTCCGATGAAATCATCCCAGATCGATTCCAATTGCTTTGTTTTCTGAGGGAGACCCGATCCAGTACCCATAGCGTGCCGCCACTTCGAAAAGTTGTTGCATCACTTCAGGTGTCGGAACTGGCGGCGGGGCGCCAGCCTCAAGAGGCTTCGCCAACTCGCGAAAAAATTGATAAAGCCTCTTTTCACTTACCAGCACGGTTACCACTTGCGTCGAACCTGAGTTACGCAGCGCGTGCTTCACTCTGCCGGCAATCGTCACTACATCGCCTACTGTCGCCGTTTGCCATCCTGAAGATATTCCGTCGTCTTGAAATACATCCATCGTCCCTTGAGTCAGGTAAAAGATCTCGGGATCAGCATGGCTGTGGAGTGGAATGACGGCTCTTGGTGGTATTCCCCCACGCATCACACTCACATTTGCGCGATTCTTTTCGGGGGTTGAAACAAACTGCAGTAACGTTCCGACTACCGCAAATAAAGGTTCTTCCGCGCTATGAATAATGGCGTTCATCGGATTTCTCTCTGTGTATCAGCGATCAGAACCGATTTCCTGCTCGTGCCTCAACCGCCCTCTATTTTGGACAACGTAAAATCGACGCCATGAAAGGATGAAAGGAGATGAACCCCGATTCAAGTGCACAGTCCCGTCCGCTGGANNGTCGTCCCGGAGTTGCCTACTTGCTGCTTGCCGTCAGTCTGGAGTGATCCGATGCAGCATCGCTAATGAAGGCCGCCACTTCCTTCGGTCGCGACAGCATAGGCACATGGCTAGTCGGAAGCGTCAGAGTTTTCGCGTTCATCTTCTCTGCACTATCCTTCTCCTGCTTGGGCGAAATCATGCGGTCGTTCGACGCGATGACAAACCACGTCGGTTTATTACGCCATGCGGGTGCTGAGATCGTGCCGGCGAGCGCTGCGCCTTGAGTTGGACCCTGCGTTGCGAACGCGATCATTTGCTCCTCAGTGGTAAGGTCGGACGCGAAGTCTTCCTGAATTCCTTTTTGCGTGAGGACCAGGAACCCGTCCTCGATGGGCCGCAATTCTGCTCCACCGGGGGTAGGGCCATAGGGCTTCCCCTGGCTGGCAGCCGATTCCCCTTGATCCGGGGCGAATGCTGCCACGTAAACCAGGCCGACTACTTTCGCGTTGTTGCCAGCTTCAGTGATGATGGCACCACCGTAGGAGTGTCCGACCAAGAGGACCGGGCCATCTTGCGCATCGATGATTCTCCTCGTCGCCGCCACATCGTCAGCGAAGGAAGTCAGCGGGTTTTGCACACAGACGACATGCAGGCCTTTTGACTGAAGAATCGGGACCAGCTTCGACCAGCTTGACCCGTCTGCCCACGCGCCATGCACCAGAACGATATTTTTGACCGGTTGAGTGGTTGTCACTTGCGATGCTCCTTTCATCGGAAACGCAAATTGGGTGAGAGCTATGGCAAAGAGAGAAAGGGAACGCAGTGCGGAACAGAACTTCATGTTGTTCTCCTATGTGTTTTTACCGCTTGCCGGATTTCTCTCTGTCTGCTGCGGCCGGCTGTCTCGCTCGCACTCTCAGAATGAACTCAACATGGACCTACGCCAACCCCAAATGCGACAGTTTCTGCACTGCATTTTTCTACAGGGAACGAAGAATGGTCGGTTGCTGGGGGAAGTTCCTCTGTTTTGGATACAATTGGCGGAACGCGGAAGTGGGAAATGGGGATGAACGAGCCTAAGCCGATACGCATTCTAAGCGTCGAGGATCACCCGGTCTTTCGAGAAGGACTAGCCACGATCATCGGTTCGCAGCCAGATATGCTGCTGGTGGCGCAGGCATCCAATGCTGTTGAAGCCATGGCGGAATTTCGCCATCATCGGCCGGACATCACCTTGATGGATCTGCGCCTGCCCGGTACCAATGGCACTGACACTCTTATAGCTATTCGCGGTGAGTACCCCATAGCCCGCATCATTATTCTGACGACCTCGGACAGCGACGGCGAGATCCAGCGCGCGTTGCGAGCCGGAGCTTCGGCCTACATCCTCAAAAGCATGCCGAAAAACGAATTACTGGGCGTGATCCGATCGGTGTACGCTGGTAAACGGCACGTCCCACCGGAGGTAGCGGCCCGCCTCGCCGAGCATCTGGCCGACGACGACCTTACGAGCCGGGAATTGGAGGTGTTGCGATTGATTCGAGACGGTCATCGCAACAAGCAAATTGCGGATCAACTCGCAATTGCGGAGACTACCGTCAATTTCCATATTAAGAATCTCGTGGACAAGTTGGGAGCTAATGATCGCACGCACGCAGTGACCATCGCGGTCCGGCGTGGCTTACTGCAGATCTGAATCAGTGGGGCGCCACCTGCGTCCCCGCGGCGGTTCGCACGGTCCTGTAGAAAACTGCAGTGTTTTGGCTGCAGAATGTGGCGTTCCTTCGCAACCCTGTGTGGCGTACGCTTTCAACGAAGTTTTCACGAATGATCGGCTTGAGGCCATTCTCGCTCAACATTTGCGCTAGCCTTCTGGTCCTGTTGTGCGTCCCTCTTCAGGCACAAAGCTTTGGTCGCACCATTCAGCAATATGTGCATACCGCTTGGGGCGACAAAGAGGGCGCTCCAAACGGAATCCTGGCTCTGGCCCAAACCACTGACGGCTTCCTCTGGATCGGCGCAGTAGACGGTCTCTATCGATTCGACGGAATCAGTTTTGAACGCTATCGGCCGGGAATTGTGTACGCGTTGCTGGCCCGTCCAAATGGCGACCTGTGGGTTGGTCTGTCCGCTGCAGTCGTCAGACTTAGAACTGGGCAGCAAACGACATACTCGGTTAGCGAGGGAGTGCCCAACGGCAAAGTTGCGGGGTTTGCTGAGGATGCGGAAGGAACGATCTGGGTCGCGACGAATGCGGGCCTGGCGCGTTTGGAGGGCGATCGATGGACTCAGGTTGGGCAGAATTGGGACTTCCCCGGGAAACTTGCGACGGGAATGTGTCTTGATCGGAATGGGACATTCTGGGTAGCCACAGAAAGCACGATCGTCTTTCTGCCGCACGGGGCACGCAAGTTTCAACCAACGGGCATTTCAAGCGGTGAGGTCTGGCAGATCGTCGAAGCTCAGAACGGACAATTGTGGCTTGCCGAAACAACCAGATCGGTAAGGCCCATGCCGCGACACGGCAGCCTGCGACCGTCGGATAAAACCGAGATCGTGGCTGCGTCCATCGGGATTCTCTTTGATCGAATGGGCGCGTTGTGGATTTCGACAATCGGTTCGGGAATGCGACGCGTTTCCGAGCCGGAAGGACTCGAAGCACATAAGTACGACAAAACAAACGAAGCGATCGAAGCTTTTACCTCGAAAGATGGTCTCACCGACGACCTAGTTACGGCAATCCTTGAAGACCGGGAAGGGAACATTTGGGTTGGTACAAACAGCGGGTTGGATTGCTTTCGCAAAGGCGAGTTAACGCCCATTGTTTCGCCTTTTCCGCTGGTGCAGCCCCTGCTGCTCGCCCGCGACGCTGGGCTCATGTGGATTTCCAGTAACGACCGCATGTTCGAGACTCGAGGAACTGGAAAATCAACTGTCCGGTATCTGCATGATCTGAACCTCTATGCATATCGTGATCCAGCCGGTGTGGCTTGGTGGTCGGGTAATGGCTTTGTCTCCCGCTTAAAGGGTGGACGCGCTGTCCGTATACCGCCGAAGGGAATCAAGGCACCCTTTGCACGATTCCCCTACGTTACGGTAGACCACGACGGTGTTCTCTGGGGGGCTGTCGAGTACGACGGCATTTTCTACTTGGAAGAAGATGACGCTTGGCGACGCCTTGAAACTCCTCCGGAAATTGCGAAGTTGGATCCCTCGGCTGCCTACACGGATTGGATGGGCCGCGTTTGGTTTGGCTTTCAGGGAGGTGGCGCGCTCGTTACCGTCACCAACCGAAAGTTGGAAGTGGTGGCGGCTAGCGGTAAGTCTCCAGTCGGTCGCCTTGTTAGCTCAATACAGGGCCGGGGCAAGCATATTTGGGTCGGAGGAGCCAAACTGGTGTACTTCGATGGAAACAACTTTCATGAAGTAGTCCCGTTCGATTCCGACGCGTTCAAGGTTTGGGGGATTCAAGAGACTCCGGACGGCAGCCTTTGGCTGGCGGAGAATCGGGGCGTGGTTCATATTCCGTCGCCGGAAGTAACAAAGTTCCTGGACAACTACTCTCACCGAGTGCAATACGACCTATACGATTCCTCCGATGGTCTTCCAGGATCGTTTCATGATGCGGGTGCCCGTTCAAGAGAAGTCGAGGGAAGCGACGGCCGATTGTGGTTTGCAGCCACAAAGGGTGTGGCTTGGCTGGATCCCGNNCATCGATTTCTAACAACACGCTACGGCCGCCCGTCTCGATTCGATCTGTCGACGTCGACGGAAGGCGCTACATGCCGGAGGCGAGTCTGGTGCTCCCTCCTCGACCCGCAAATCTCAAGATCTCCTACACGGCTCTGAGCCTTTCGGTGCCTTCACGAGTTCGTTTTCGTTACAAATTGGAAGGAATCGACAGCAACTGGCAGGATGCGGGCGGGCGTCGCGAGGCGTTTTATACCAAGCTTGCCCCAGGCAAGTACCGTTTTCGTGTGATCGCCTGCAATAACGACGGGCTCTGGAACGAGCAGGGGGCAACACTGGACTTCAGTATTGTGCCGGCATGGTTCCAGACCATCTGGTTCCGCGCGCTATGCATCGCCGCTGCGATGCTGATGATCTGGAGCGTTCATCGCCTGCGAATGCGGCAGATTCACAAATCCCTCAGCGCCCGTTTTGATGAGAGGCTGGCAGAACGCACTCGCATGGCGCGGGAACTCCACGACACGTTTTTGCAAACTCTTCAGGGCAGCAAGTTGGTTGCCGAAGATGCGCTAGAAAAGTCATCCGACCCGATCCAAATGAGACGGGCGTTGGAGCAGTTGTCTGTCTGGCTTGCACAAGCAGTCCAAGAAGCGCGAGCTGCACTGAACTCGCTGCGCACTTCAACCATGCAAAAGAACGACTTGGCGGAAGCCTTCAGGCGGGCGACCGAAGAGTGTCGATTGCTCAGCCCTATTGATGTGTCTTTTTCTGTGAGGGGAGGCACGAAGGAGATGCACCCGATCGTGCGCGACGAGGTCTACCGGGTCGGCTATGAGGCCATTCGTAATGCCTGTGTGCACTCGCGTGGGAGTCGACTAGAGGTCGAATTGAAATATGGGCACGATCTTGCCGTGCAAGTTAGGGACAATGGTGTCGGTATCGACCCTACTCTCGCGGAACAAGGCAAGGATGGACATTTCGGTCTGCAAGGTATGCGGGAACGAGTTGAGCGAATCGGCGCTAAGCTCACCGTTGTCAGTTCCGCCGATTCCGGAACCGAGATTACTGTGATTGTCCCCGGAAGCATCGTCTTCCGCAAGCCGATCGCCAGTCCACTCGAAAAGATAAGAACCATGCTCCGGCGAGCGGGGCCCACCTCCCGCCCTGATTGACAGCAGGAACCGGCCGGATTAGCCGCAATACCCGCTTGACCTGGCCCTGAACCTGCAGAAAAATCTAGGCTGATTTCTGTAGTTCTTGAGGTTTCTCAAGCCCCGGAACATTCATATCTTCGTAAAGATGCTGTCCATGTAGTCGCCGGAGTTCATGAATTCGTCATGCAAAGGACGAAACAATTCTGTGCTGAACTCACCGCCGAGCTGCTGCCGTGCGCTGAGAAGGAACTTGCTGCTTACGCGCTTGCGGTACAGGAGGTATTTGGTTGTGACGAATCCCGTCAGTCCATCGAGGATTGGATTGAAGAAATCGAAGGGATGGATTGGCCGAGTGAGCGTGCAATTCCGGACTGGCGTCTATTATCGATTGCCGCGGCAGTTCGGCTTGCCCGGAGAGTCAACGTCAAGACGCGCAAGTCCGAAACCGTCGTGATTCCCAGTTACGAGGTCGTGATCAAACCATTGCAATAAGACGAGGAGGCTGGTCGTGGAAATCTGGCAAGTTGGAATCATACTTGTGGGTGTTGCAATGCCAGCTTTGGCAGCCATCAACCCGGTGGAGAAGAAGAATGGAATCGTCGACGTTCCGAGCAATCACTCGGTCGACCAGACCGTGGAAAGGCTCAAGGACATTCTTCAAGCAAAGGGAATCACGCTATTCGCTTTGATCGACCACAGCGGGGAAGCAGAGAAGGTGGGGATGAAAATGCCTCCCACGAAACTCCTGATCTTTGGCAATCCAAAAGGCGGCACTCCCCTAATGCTGGCTGCTCCCAGCGTTGCGATCGACCTTCCTCTGAAGATTCTGGTTTGGCAGGACAAGCAAGGGAAAGTGTGGCTTTCATACAACAGCCCAGAGTACTTGCGGGAGCGGCATGGCCTGCCGCAGGACTTGCTGCAAAATATCGCCGTCGTGGAAACACTAGCAGCCAAGGCCGCGGAGTAGTAGCTTGTCCGAAGTGTTAAGGCGATGCGCTTCAACCGGCGTGCGCGCGGGCAGCGAAGATGGAAAAGCCGCAAACCAGCCCATGATCCGAATAGCTGGGGATCAGTCGTAGGCGGAGGCCTGATGGGCAAAATGTGGATCGTTGAAAAGCCGGGTGGAGATTTTCGAGCTGNNCGAGCTGTCGAGGTTCCTCCGTTGAGCCCCGCACCGGACCAACTGTTGGTGCGAATCGCCGCCAGCGGCGTGAACCCGCTGGATACGAAGATTCGGGCAGGCAAAGCAGCGCACGCTGAGCAACCACTACCGGCGGTGCTGGGCCTCGACATGGCGGGAACGGTCGAAGCAGTTGGCTCTGGTGTCACAGCTTTTAAGTCGGGTGATGAAGTCTATGGAATGGTCGGCGGCGTCGGCGGACTCCAGGGGACCCTCGCCGAGTTTATCGCCGTTGACGCGGCCTTGCTCGCTCACAAGCCGAAGAATCTTTCCATGCGTGAGGCGGCGGCGCTTCCTTTAAGCACGATAACGGCATGGGAAGGGCTTGTGGACCGGGCCAAGGTTGGCGCTGGCAGCAAAGTGCTGGTCCATGCGGGAGCCGGCGGCGTCGGTCACATCGCGATTCAAATTGCGCATGCCTTCGGCGCAGAAGTTTTCTCCACGGTTTCCGCGGACAAGAAGAATGTCGTGGAAAATCTTGGTGCTACAGCCATCGATTACGAAACAGTCCCGGTAGAAGAATATGTCGCCACCTGCACCGCCGGACAAGGGTTCGACATCATCCTCGACACCGTCGGCGGGGCAACACTCGACGCTTCTTTTGCTGCGGTCAAGCGCTATACCGGTCACGTCGTAAGCATCCTCGGATGGGGAACACATTCTCTGGCTCCGCTGTCATTTCGTGGTGCCACTTATTCGGGCGTATTTACTTTGTTTCCTCTCATTAGCGGCGAAGCCAGGCTACATCACGGCGAGATACTCGCGCGGGCAGCATCACTCGTGGAAGCAGGAAGACTGAAGCCCCTTCTGAGCCAGCGCCGCTTTTCAGTAGCCGATATTGGCGCTGCTTATGAGCTCGTCGAATCTGGGTCCCTGGGCAAGGTAGTTGTCGAACTCTAAATTCAAATCAGTGGGTGACAAAATGGAGATGGTTCAGGAGTCGGCAAAGGATTTGCGAATTCCGCGGGCGTCGATTCACCGGGTCGAGGCAGACGGCGTCAAAATGTTTTATCGAGAAGCGGGCCCCAGCGACGCTCCTGTCGTGTTATTGCTTCATGGCTTCCCAACATCATCGTTTCAGTACCGCGAATTGATTCCTCGCCTGGCTGATCGCTATCGAGTCGTTGCGCCCGACCTTCCGGGATTCGGTTTCACCGAAGTCCCAGACGANNAGCGGGGAAGCCGTAGAACCCGTCGAGATGATAGAAGCCTCCTTGGTCGCCGCCGAAGTCCCAGACGAACGCCATTACAAGTACTCGTTCGACGGCCTGGCTAAGACGATTCTTGCCTTCACTGATGCACTTGGTCTCACGCGTTACGCGTTGTATGTTTTCGACTACGGTGCACCTACTGGTTTTCGCTTGGCGATGGCGCGCCCGGATCGCGTGACCGCGATCGTTTCGCAAAACGGCAATGCTTATGAAGAAGGCCTCGGGGACGCATGGGCTCCTATCCGGCGCTACTGGAGTAAACCATCGTCCGAGAATCGCGAGGCGATTAAGACAGCTCTGAACCTCGAAGGATTGCGCCGGGAGTATTCCTCAGGCATTTCAAACCCGGACTCAATTGCGCCCGAAGGTTATACGCTCGATGCCGCGCTGATGGCGCGGCCCGGCAACACAGACATCCAGTTGGATCTGTTTCTCGATTATGCCAACAACGTGAAGCTCTACCCAGCTTTCCAGGAGTACTTCCGAGAGTCACAGCCGCCTCTGCTGGCGGTTTGGGGGAGACATGATCCATATTTCGTTCCCGCAGGCGCCGAGGCTTTCCGGCGCGACAACCCGAACGCGGTGGTTCGACTGCTCGATACCGGACACTTCGCGCTGGAAACGCATGTCGAAGAGATTGCCTTAGCAACGAGCCAATTCTTGGCGAAGGTTGTTCTCTGAAAAACGAGTGAAGATGGCGAAGCTCTCGACAACATGGACGATGACTACCCTGACAGCAGGGCTTTTCGTTTTGCTCGTCCGCGCGGTGGGAGCGCAATCTGATGTCGGCTTCTCTGCCGGCCGCCCTTCCGATGTCGCCCCGACGGTGCAGGCGGCAAAAGGAGCCATCATTGGTGATTGCGGTATTTCATCCGCTGGTTCTGGAGGCGGCGACGTTGATTACGTAATGGTCTACAAATCGGCTCAAAGCATCGTTTGCGTGAATCGTGAATTCTGGGCAATCCCGCAGAATGCATCGGCTATCCCCAGATTCTTTCCTTACTTCGATGCGGTGATTGCTCAAGATAAGGTTCTGTTTCCCGTGGTGCCCCCCAAAACGCAATTCGTATTTAAGATCACGACCCCGACCGGGGGAGCCGCCACTGGGTGTGGGTTTTCGAAATGGGGGCTTCGAAGCACGTTCTGTAACACCGTTACAGGCGATGCATTTACTCAAGCGCCCAAGAATCCCGTCACTGGCGAGTCAGTCCAGGGTTTTTGGGGATACCTGCTGCCACTGCACGAGTCGATCAACGTGTTCACCGGACTCCTTTCCAGCGGTTGGCCCATGGATTGGTGGGCGGATCACCGAAGCCCCTTTCCGAATGCGATGGACGCAGTTTTCATGCAATCCATTGCCGACAATAATCCCCTGCTCGATCCGGCAACTAAACAGAGCTTGCGCGCTTCCGCCAGACTGCAGTTGGAACGCTTTACCGATCCGGCGAATCACACCCGCAAGTACGACACCGAAGTAGTCATGTTTCTAGACTTTTTCAACAAATACGGCGGGTNNCGGGTTTAAAGCGTATGCCGATAGCTTCCGATACGCCATTGTCCAGGATGGTTTGCGATGGACCTCAGTTTCCAAGGATCGGAACTTCACCGGAGACGATAACTATAGTGAGAACCTGAGCGAATACGTCATTGCCTATTTGCACTTGGGCTTTGGCGTTAGCAGTAACCTCACACCAGCTTTTCGCAGTTATGGCGTGGGGACATTGGACAAACGAGTCCGGCCCTACGAAATCGATGCCACTAATGTAAAAGCTATCGCTGACGCCCATTGCTCGATTCGTTCGGCTGCAAATGCTGGAGTCAAAGTCGGCCACGAACTCTCCGAGCTTCGGAAAGGGAATTTCAAGAACGCCCAAGCCAGTGGGGGCACACGTGCATCGTGCCCAAGCGAGTGTGTTTTCAGTGACAACAAGTGCGTGGCGAGATTTTAGACAAGAAAAGGAAGTAATCGACTCGGGAGTAATAACTTTAGCGCGATTGCAAGCAGGGATGTGCATCGGGATAACAGAAGCAAGAAAGGAGAATCCCCATGGCAGCTGTGCCCAAGAACTCAATGACCGATCAGGAAGCGAACAAGGCAATCGTACGAGCGAGCTTTGATCGTTGGAGCCTCGGCACTGGCGGTCCGTTCGAATTATTGGCGCCAGAGGCAGAGTGGACGATTGTTGGCTCGTCTCCGTTGTCGAAGACATATCACAGTCGCCAAGAATTTCTCGACAACGTGATCACCCCCTTCAACGCCCGGATGATGAAGCCGCTCGTCCCAAGCGTGCGAGGCGTATTTGCTGATGCCGACATGGTCATTATTTTATTCGACGCCGCTGCGACTGCGAAGGATGGTCTACCGTACCGAAACACCTACACGTGGTATTTCCAGATGAAAGAAGGGAAGGTCATCAAGGCGATTGCATTTTTCGATACCAGAGACTTTGACGAATTCTGGACCCGTGTTTCGCCAGCATCCTGAGATTCGCAGTTACGATCCCGCAACGCGGGTCGCATGACTGAAAAAAGCAGTGTGAGTTTGAACGGGAAAAATCGCAGAGAAGCCCGGCGGAAAACACGCCCCGGCAGAATGCTATTGTACGAAATTAAAATTCGTCTGTAACTAACTGAAAACAAATGAGATACTGGTGGAGGCGACGGGAGTCGAACTATTCGGCGCGTTGATAACACGTAAGTTACTGATTCCAGGAACTGCCACAACGGCTAAAAAGGCCTCACTGCCCGATCCATTGTACGTTTATTGTACGAAAAGGCTTTTCGGTCTAGATTTCCGTCGATCGACATAGCGAGCAGTATCCCACAAATTTTCCCGGAGTACAGCCATTTTGCTGAAGAGCCGTTCGGCAGGGACTGGTCGGGGCACCTAACCAACCAGCCAATGGGTGCTGGCATGGTTTCGCTAGTTTCTCGTCCCACTGTTCGTTATCGCTGGCTAGGATTCCCACGAGAGGAAGAGCAGCTGTGACCCATCTGACGGGCTCTACAAGGAGTCGAACTTGCTATGAAGAAAAATGTCTGGAGAGCTGTGATCGAGGTAGCTTTTATCATCTTCCTTTTTTATTCGAATCTTTTGATGGGAGAATTTGAGCGCTCGGGCATGGGGCAGGAGAAGGGCGTAGCTTGGGCAATCCAAGATGTCTTTACCACTGCCAATTTTGCAATTGCCACGATAGCAGCGCTGGTCGGCTACACCGTTTTTGAATTTCTTCGAGAAAGATTCTAGCCAAACGTGTTCCTGATTGTAGGCTGCAAAAGAAACAGCAACAACGCACCGGCAATGATGACACCAGTACCGCCGCGTAGCAAGTCACCTCTGACGCAATTAACCACATCCCCTAGAACCTGTATGGCGATGATTGCGACCGCCAGTCTCCATCCCCAAAGCCGCCGTCGGAACCACCCGATTCCTGCCGCGGTGAGGGCCGCGCTCAGCAACACGAAGAGAATCCCAACCTTGCCGCCTAGAGGCGCGAGCCGCTTGTAAGCAATCGGATTGAGAACCCAGAGACGATCAAGAGGGGACCCCGGCCAAAGGAGAGTGATTGCGGCGAAGCCCGCCATTACCGCTCCAAAAAACAAGAAAATGCCTATCGCCGTGAATCCGCGCGCCTTACGCCTGACAGAGGCCTTCATGTGCTGAATATAAGCCGCTACAGCAGCCCATGAGCAATCATTTCGAAAAGCGAACTCCGGCTAGAATCTCCGGTTCACGCGGAGACGGCTCGGCTACACGGATTTTTCGAATCAATTACAAATCTCTGGCGGGACCAGCACCTGCGGTTGCAAATTGCTGATCTTGTTCTGGGCGTTGTTTTTTCGTTTTAGCTGGCGCGAAGTCGAGGACCACGCGTGAAGGCACATCGCCGTGCTCAAGGCGGTCGAAGATCTGGTTCATCGAAGATAGCGGTTGCAGCTCGATGTCGGCTTTTACCTTGCCTCCGACCGCGAAGGCGAGGGCTTCGGCCATATCCTGGCGCGTGCCGACGAACGAACCGCGGATGGTTATGCAGTTGGCCACAACGTCGAAAAGCGGAACTGGGAATTCGCCGGGCGGCAGTCCGACCAAGACGCAAGTACCACGCTTCCGGGTCATGCCAACGCCTTGTTTAAATGCGATCAGCGAAGGTGCGGTAATTAGAACGCCATGAGCTCCGCCGCCGGTTGCCTTCTTGACAGCAGTTGCCGGATTCCCAGTCTTGGCGTTGATGACGAAATCGGCGCCCAGGCGCGTGGCATGGGCCAGCTTGCCATCATCTATTTCGATTGCACAGACGAGTAGTCCCATGGCCTTCGCATATTGGACGGCCAAGTGACCGAGTCCACCAGCACCAGAGATAGCGATCCATTCTCCGGGCCTGGCCTCGGTCTGTTTGATCCCTTTGTAGGTCGTGATTCCCGCGCAGATCAACGGCGCGGCCTCCGTCGCTGTTAAGCCCGCGGGTATGTGGGCAACGTAATCTGGGTCGGCGATGATGAATTCGGCAAAACCACCGTTAACGCTGTACCCGCCGAACTTGGCCTGAGCGCAAACCGTTTCCCACCCAGTCAAACAGTATTCGCAGTGACCACACGCTGAGAAGAGCCAAGGCACTCCGACGCGGTCGCCCTCCTTAACAATTTTCACCCCTGAACCAACTGCAACAACCAGACCAATGGCCTCGTGGCCAGGGATGAACGGGAGTGTGGGCTTCACCGGCCAGTCGCCGTGCATCGCGTGGAGATCGGTGTGGCAGACCCCACACGCCTCTGTCTTCACCAGGATTTCGCCGGGTCCGGGAGAGGGGATGTTCAATTCCACGAGCGACAAAGGTTTTCCGAATTGCTCGACAACCGCAGCGTGCATTTTGGATGGCATAGGGTATCTCCTCTTGGCTCATTTTTTCCCGAGAAGGTTCGAGCTTAACAGTGGACCTCTCGTTGTTCTGAGCAAGAATGCTCATTCTTACCCGGCAGTAAGGTCTAACCTCCGAAGCGAGGCTACGAGGATCACAGTGAGTGCGCGCCAAGGCCAGGGAGCTTGAGCTCTGGTTTGTTCCACGATGCAAGCAATGTCAGAGAGCGTGGTATGCGAGCGAGGATGGCATACTTGTTTCCTCGGCCTCTAGGCGAAGTGACGACTAGTCACTGCAACATGTCAGCCTCCACTTGACTGGAAACTGGGGGGTCTGGGCTGCGACGCGGCTGGTTTGTCGTAGATCCCAATGCGTCGGAAGAATAAGTACGGCTTCTAAACGAAACAGTGAGGTGTGCCGATGATTGAACGTCTGAAGGAAACTGGGGGAGTCGCGTTCGGCTTTAAGGTTGTCGGAAAGCTATTGGACGAGGAACTCAAGACATTCGAGCCGCAGCTTGAGTTCTTCATTGCCCAGCACAAAAAGCACCCGATCGGAATCCTTGTGGATCTGACGGAAATGCACGGAGCCGAATGGAAGGCACGCTGGGATGATTTGCGGTTTCTCCAGAAGCATACAAGCCATATCGCTCGGATGGCAGTCGTCGGAGCCCACCGTTGGGAAGAGGTCGTGGAGCTTTTTACTGCCGGAGCCGCTGTTCTCCAGTCAGAGACGCGCTACTTCGAATCCTCCGAAATTCAGCACGCCTGGCAATGGGCGAGGACCGCGAAGCACGCTGAAGATGCCCCCGTCCGTGTGATCTCGCCGGCTACGGGGATTTGGAAGGATTACCGTCCCGAGTTCGTGGGCGTGTAATCGAATACCGGACTAAACACTGATACTGAGCAATAGGGACCAGCCTTCGCGTGTAAGCGTTGTCATACTGCGAGTGGGAACCTATGTTAATGGGTTGAAGAATGCCGGCTAATAGCCGAGGAGATTAACAAATGTCCATCGAAAATTCAGTTGTCGCGATTTATCACACTCATACGGATGCGGATCGGGCGGTGAAGGAACTTCAGCGTGGCGGAGTCGACATGCACAANNACCGGCGACCGCATGAAATATTGGGGCAAGGTTGGCGCATTCTGGGGAGGCTTTTGGGGCCTTCTGTTCGGATCTGCTCTGTTCATGATTCCGGGTCTCGGCCCGATTTTAGTGGCCGGGCCTCTGGTGGCGTGGATCGTGGCAGGGCTGGAAGGTGCCGTAGAAGTAGGAGCTTTGGGCGCTTTGGGAGCCGGTCTCTTCAGCATAGGCATCCCCAAGGACAGCATTGTGAAGTATCAAACTGCCCTCACCACAGATCAGTTTCTGCTGATCGCCCATGGAACGGCTGCAGAAGTGGCCAAGGCGAAGGAGATCATCGCAAGCACGAATCCTGCAAATTACACGCTGCATACCGCGGAAGCTGTGGCCGCGTAGTACGCAGAGCTACTGACATGTGCTAGCTCATCTCAACGAGGCAAGAACCATGGTTGCAGATAATCGGCGCGACAACGGGCGCGACGAAGAGGAACGTGAAACGAACTCGGCCGGGCAGTCTGGCGACATTCAAGGCATTTCGCGCCCGGCCGAAGCGGATTCTGAGAGCGTCGAAGAATTGGTGGAAGAGGGAAACGCTTTCGAAGCCTCGATCGTCGATGGTGTAGAGAACGCCGAAGATCCGGATGTCTCAGAGGTCCCGACCCGCCAAGTGCCGGAGGACGACGTTCCGGAGGAGTATCGGAATGACAACGACCGCATTGCATAAACCGTCGCCTCCGAAATGTCGAGAGATGGGTCAGCCTAAGCGACGATACGTGCGATAAACGCACAGTGACGAGGAGAAGAATCATGTCACAGAGAGCACACCAGCGAGCTGCAGAACTCCACAACCTTGCGGCCCACGCGCACGCGGCAGCCGCCGTCGCCCATGGCAAAGAAGATCACCTCACTGCTCACGAGCTCAGCAAACAGGCGCACGAACATTCCATGAAATGTTCACAAGCTTACCCAAGAGTTAGGCCAGAAAACAGGACCAATTCTAGGTGCGGAAGCTGCGGCTCGGAAACCGTGACTTGGTCACTCTTGCTCTGAGCGAAGGCGTCACCCGACTTAAGTTCGAGTGGTTGAAGACCAGACAACAGGAGGACTACCGATGTTAACGAATGTGAACCACATAAAAGGTCTTGTGATCCGGGCCACGGACGGCGAGATTGGCACTGTAGATCAGTTATATTTCGACGACGAGACATGGGCGATTCGCTACCTGATGGCGGCAACCGGAGGCTGGCTAAGCGACCGGGAAGTTTTGATCTCACCATTTTCTGTGACGAACGTGGATTGGCAAGTCAAGCGATTGGATGTTGCTCTGACGAAAAAGCAAGTGGAGAATAGCCCTAACAGAGATACGCAGCGGCCCGTTTCGCGGCAGTACGAGACGGAATATCTCGGTTATTACAGTTATCCCAATTACTGGGGCGGACCCTTCCTATGGGGCCCCGGAGCCTATCCGTCGGGCTTGTCAAATCGAATATCGAGTCCCAAGGCTGTGCTGGCCGATAGGATCCGGAAAGAGTCGATGGATTCGCATCTACGGAGTACTGGAGCGGTCGCCGGTTATCACATTGAGGCTGAGGATGGCGAGATCGGCCATGTGGCGGGCTTCTTGGTAGACGACGAAACCTGGGCCATCCGCTACATTGAGGTGCTAACGAAGAATTGGTGGCCGGGTAAGAAGGTACTGGTTTCGCCCAGTTGGATTCAGAAGGTGAGTTGGACAGAATCCAAAGTGTACGTCGGTCTCTGGCGGGATGCTATCAAGAGTGCGCCAGAGTTTGGCGAGTCTGCGCCGATCACTCGTGAATACGAAGACCGCCTCTACACTCACTACGGCCGGCCGCCTTATTGGCTGCAGGACGCGGAACATAAGGCCGCCCTTTCGTTGAGCGGCGTTTAGGTCAGGACAGTCGCCTCCGTCAAAAGGGCGGCCAGGGATTTTCGCTTCTACTGATGGCACACTGCCCAACTTCCTCGATTTGATTTGGAGACCAGCATGACCATGCACAATACCGAACATTTGCATCCAAACGGGGAGAGTCATCATAGCCATGACCAGACTCCGTACTGGCGGCGCGCACACCATGATTGGCGATTCTGGTTCGGATTACTGGCCATGCTCGTTGCAATCGGTATTTACGTCGGAACCAACGACTTGTCGATGGTGCCTTCTGGCCGCCAGAAGCAAATGCCGGCCGGTAGCCGGGTTCCATGAACTTCGCAGCGGCAATCTGTGAGCATAAGAAACATTCTTGATCAAACAATCCGGCAGGAGATCAGCATGCAAATCCAAGTCAATACGGACCATACAATCGAAGGTCACGAGG
>PLUI01000127.1:0-6017 GCA_003164855.1 Acidobacteriaceae bacterium | reverse complement strand
ATGCCCTGAGCCGAATGAGCGATCACATCACGCGGGTGGAGGTGCACCTGACCGACGAGAGCGGCCCTAAGAGCCGCGAGAATAACAAACGTTGCATGATGGAGGCTCGCCTCGAAGGCCGCCAGCCCNNAAGTTAGCCAGATTGATCGAGCATACCCTCGGTAAATTGCACGATGAACGGACTCACAGAACTGAGCCGCCTCCTGCCGAGCCGACATCCTCAGATCAGTCATGATCGACATCACCGTCAGCCACGCTGTCGACGACAAAGAAGGAGCATCGGATCAAGCCCTTCTGTATCCCCTGCGATTCGAACCGATCTATCAGTATCGGCTGTGGGGCGGCCGGCATTTGGCCAACTTGCTCACCGCGCCCCTGCCCAGTGGTCCCATCGGAGAAGCGTGGTTACTCAGTGATCGCGACGACCATCAGAGCCGCGTCACGGATGGACCGCTCAAGGGGCGGACCATCGGTCAATTGCTGCAGCAGTTCCCGAAGCAAGTAATGGGAAAGCTGGCCGGGCGTTTCCGCCGCTTTCCCCTGTTGCTGAAGTTCCTCGACGTACATGAAATGCTTTCGGTCCAGGTGCATCCCACCAAAGCNNACACAAAGCCGCATCTATGCGGGCCTGAAGCCAGATACTACAGAAGCCAATCTGCGGCGCGCGCTCACCAACGGGACGGTGGCGGACCACCTCGCATCTTTGACTCCGAAGCCGGGTGACGCCATTTTCCTGCGCGCAGGCACGGTTCACTCTCTGGGCGGCGACCTTGTGGTGTTTGAGATTCAGCAGAATAGCGACGTGACGTTTCGTCTGTACGACTGGGATCATATTGATCCGAAGACAGGAAAGCCGCGGGCGCTACAAGTCGATAAGGCGATGGCCTGCATTGATTTTTCGGAAGGTCCGGTCGGTTGGGTGACCCCTGAGGTTGAGACGATGACCCCGATCGAACGCGAGAGACTTTTTCACTGCGAACATTTCTGGTTGTGGCGCCTGCGCGGACAATCGCCGTTTACAGTTGGCGCAATCGATTCACCTGGCGTGCTGGTATGCGTCGATGGCGCGGGGCAAGTTGAGCATGGCAGCGCCACTTACGCCGTCGGAAAAGGCGAAGTATTCCTCTTACCTGCGGAGATCGGTAAATGTGTTTTTCGGCCGCGCGGTGCAGTGAACGTGCTGGAAATCTCGATTCCGGATTGATCGCGAGAATTTAGAAAGTGTAGGCATAGTGAAAAAGCTGATTGTGTTTGATCTCGATGGCACACTTGCCGACAGTAAATCGGCAGTTGACCCAGAAATGTCGGGACTGCTGCATGACCTTCTCAATATTGTGAAAGTGGCGGTGATTTCCGGCGGGGGTTGGCCGCAGTTTGAAAAGCAATTCGTTTCGAATCTGCCCCACGACAAACTCCTGGCGAATCTATCTCTCCTTCCTACTTGCGGCACAAAGTTTTACCGATACGAGTCAGCAGATTGGAAAAAGATCTATTCGGAAGATTTCACTACAGATCAAAGAGAAAAGATCCTCGATTCCCTCAAGAAGGCGATCGGAGTTGCAGACTTCAAGATCGAAAAGCTCTGGGGCGAGCAAATCGAAGACCGCGGAAGCCAGATAACATTTTCTGCCTTAGGTCAGCAGGCTCCCTTGGAGGAAAAGGAAAAATGGGACCCCGATTTCGCCAAGCGGAAGAAGATCAAAGCGATTCTTGACACTTTCATCCCTGAGTTTTCTGTCCGAATCGGGGGCTCGACATCNNGGGATTGACAAGGCCTACGGCATAAGAAAACTGCGAGACCTGCTCGGAATTTCGATAAAAGAAATGATCTATATCGGCGACGCCTTGTACGTGGGCGGCAATGACTACCCTGCTGAAACAGCGGGAGTCGATTGCATCCCGGTTAAGGATCCCAATGAGACCAAGCGGGTCATTCAAACCATCATCGCCTGTTTAGCAGTCGGTAGTAAGGCGGCGTGAAGTTATGGCAATCGCCGAAAAGGATTTGATGAGCGGACTTAAGTTGCAACGGCTAGGAATGTTGATGGAGCCGGAGCCGGGGAACGCGCAGGAGGTCGAAGGGGTCCTGAATCCGGCTGCCGCTCGTGGCCCGGACGGTGAGCTCTACCTGTTCCCGCGGCTGGTTGCGCGGGGGAATTACTCGCGCATTGGCATTGCGCGAGTGCGGTTCAACAAGGCCGGCGATCCGGCAGGCGTCGAGCGGCTCGGCATCGCGCTGGAACCGGAAGCTGATTATGAGCGGCGGCCCGATGGCGGTGGTGGCTGCGAAGATCCTCGTATCACCTTCGTGGAACCGCTGCAGAGCTACATGATGACTTACACGGCTTTTTCGCCTGAAGGGCCGCGAATCGCCCTAGCCTTATCGAAAGATCTGTTCCACTGGAAACGTCTCGGGCTCGCGACCTTCGGTCCTTACCATGGCATCGAGTGCGGCGACGTGGATGACAAGGACGCCAGTCTGTTTCCGGTTGCGATTCCAAATCCATCGGGACACCTGGAGCTCGCCATCCTGCACCGGCCACTTTTTCCTGGCACTCGTCCGGAGGAGATCGTTCGCCATCCCGCGGCTCGTAAGGTTGATCTCGATCGGGAGAGCATCTGGATTTCCTACTGCGTAATGTCTTTGGAGTCGCGCGAATCAAATCGCCTCGGTCGGTTCATGTCTCATCATCGGCTGGCGACTCCAGTGTCACCCTGGGAGCGACTCAAAATCGGCGGTGGCACCCCGCCAATCCTGACTCGGCACGGCTGGCTGATCGTTTACCACGGCGTCAGCGAACTGGAGAATGCGCGCAAAGACAAACATAACCTGTGCTACTCGGCCGGCGTGATGGTCCTCTCCAAAGAGCATCCGCAAGTGATCCGCTATCGTTCGGTCGAGCCGGTGCTGACGCCAACACTGCCGGAGGAATGCAGGGGGACCGTCGCCCACGTTGTGTTCCCAACCGGCATCGACCGGCGCGACGATATCGGCTTATCGAATCGCTTCGATGTTTATTATGGGATGGCTGACAGCCGCATTGGTGTCGCACGTCTCGACATGCCGGATGTCTTACCGCCGGAAGGGGTCGCAGACTCCCCGGAAGCAAAGGTGTGATGCGCTCGGTTTGGTTTGGCGGGAGACCGCTGAGTGCCCGTCAATTCGCTTGTCCGCACCGCCTCTATTTCGCCGGCAATACCTCCGATAATTCCCGCGTGTCCGCAAGCGGCTGGTTCCCCGAGGGCAGCCCATTTTGTTGCAACAGGTACGATACAATGTCCAACGACTGCTGGGTTGTGTAGGTCGTCCCCGCATACTGGGCCATCGGGCCGGTGATTTCTCCCCATACCGTCAATAGTCTTGCGCCTCCATACATCTGGTGCCACGTAGTGCCCGTCAGCGATGGCCCATCGCCGCCTTCCAGTTTCGCGCCGTGGCAGCTCGCGCACTGTGCCTGATAAAGGGTTGCGCCCGAAGCCGCTTGTTCATTTGTGTACCAGCCGCCAACCTTCGCCACCTGCGGCTCATACACATGACCGACATCCTGATGACACTGGAAACAATCGAAGGTGTTGGCTTTGATTTGGTCTTTGTGTATCAGAACTTTCATGCGGCTCCGCGGTCCGCCAAACGCTTCGAGCGAATGACAACCGCGACAGGTAATGTAATTGTGCGCCTTGGTATAGCTTTCGAATTCTGCTCCCAACTTCGGTCGTTGCTTTTCCCAGTCTTCCTTCGTTGCAATGGTCTTGCGTGACTCATACCAGAAATCCTTTGCGCCGCGGTCCGCCTTGAACAGAAGAAGCTTCACGTACTCCGTCGCCGTTGCGTGGCTGGAATCGTAGGGGATGTGGCATTGACCGCAACTTGCACGAACCCCGGAGGCATTGATGAAGTGCGGGCCTTGATGATATGCCGCCGAAGACCAAGTCATCGTATGGCAGAGCGTTCCGCAAAACGAATCTGAACTCGACCAGATCACCGCCTTGTTTGTCACCGCGACCAGTGCCACTCCGGTCAGCCCGAAAATGGTCCCCCACAGAAAGATCCACTGGATCACGCTCCAGAATCCGCGTTTTGGTCGACCTTTTGGCGCTTTGCCTTGTTCCGATTCCATCAGCGATCGCTCCTTCACATTCCCGTTCCCCCGATTATCTTTGGCGAGTGCTCGGACGTCAGCCGCCAAACAGTGTTCGTGGAAGGCTCATTCGTTCTCACGAGATGCCAAGCCGGGCAAAGACAGGGATCTTCACTCCGTCTAAGATCATTCCGAAAATGATGGCCGCTCCAAACTCACACGCCAGGACGGGAGCCGGCAGTGGTGCCATCGCAATTCCGCGAATAGCCAAGGTCGAGATGATGAGAATGTCGGCAACGGAGGAAGCCACGAGCCATACCGTGGGGCGCAGTCCCCAGAGGTGGCGACGCCCTCGCAGGGCGTAAATGGTGGCTTGGCTGCCATATACGATGGCAACGACAGAAAGCGTTCTCAGGGCTTCGATTCCGAATTGCATTTCGAACTTGCCGACGGCTAAGACAGCTACACAGAACGCTAAAAAGCAGCCCCCCAGAGTGACCCCGGCCATCGTAATCCTGCCCACTTGCCAGGAATTTGGCATCGGCGATGGCCTGACTCTGTCGGTGGTCAACGCCATGGCCAAGAAGTCGCCGGTGATCATCACAATGACCATCAGCATGGGCGTCAGGACCGCGTGTCCGGTCATGACCAGGCCAATTGCCAGCAAAAGCACCTGCACAATCTTCTTCAGGACGGAGTTCAGCGTGTAGGTAAGAATGCGCTGAAAGGTGATCCTTCCTTCTTTTACGGCGGCGACGATGCCGCCAAGCCCAGCTTCCGTCAGCACAATACCGGCTGCCGATTTGGCGACATCGGTTGCGGTCGATACGGCAATCCCCATCTGTGCCTGACGCAGCGCGGGTGCATCGTTGGCGCCATCGCCGCACATCCCAACCGTATGCCCGTTCTTCTGGAAGGCTTTGACGAGATCAAATTTTCCTTCGGGAAGAATGCTTGCGAATACCGCGAAATCCTCGGGCTTTACGCCTTCGGGTATCGCTCCGGGCGGGCAAACAGCCCCATCCAAGCCTACTGCGTGGGCAACGATTTCTGCCGTTGCCGGAGCGTCGCCCGTCACCATGACCGTGCGCACGCCCAGGATCTTGAGCTCCGAGATCAGAGATGTCGAATCCTTACGGGGTGGGTCGCTGAGTGCAATCAGGCCCAGCAGCTTCAGAGCTGTTGAGGGGCCCGCGGCTACCGCCAAAACTCTGAAGCCTTGCTTTTCAAGTTCGTTGGCTAAACCAGCTGCGGCCGGTGAAGCTGCAGTGAGGCTCGCGACGACCGTGAAGGCTCCCTTCACAATGCGCTCAACGCTCCCCTTTGCGTCGGTTGCCGTTGCTTCGGAAGTTTTCCTGGCAGGGTCGAACGGCACAAACGTGATTAGCTTTGGCAGATCCGATGCCAGCTTTTGGGTGGAGGCAGAGCGAATCGCCGCATCCACAACGTCATCTCCGCCCTCAGAGCTAGCGAGGGCTGCCATGCCGAGAACGTGGGCTTCATCAAACCCGGGCATCGGCTTGACGCTGGTGACTGAAAGTTCATTGCGGGTGAGCGTTCCCGTTTTGTCTGAGCACAGGACGTCAATTGTCGCAGCCTCATCGACAGCCGATAGTCGCGTCGGCAGGACGCCCAGCTTCGCCAGAGATCGCGCTCCTAGGGCCGCCGCGAGTGTGAATGTGGCTGGCAATGCCACGGGTATTGCAGCAAGAACCGACGTGAGCAGCAGAGGGATAATCTCGCTCCACGGCATCGCATGAAAATAGGCATACGCTCCGATAATAAGGATGACGACACCATTGAAAATAGCCAGATTGCGCACGATGCGCAGCACAGCCTTTTGCTGCGAACTTGCAGCGTGCGCAGTGCGGACGAGTTCTGCCGTACGGCCAAACTTGGTATGAATCCCAGTGGCTGTCACTTCTGCGGTTGCTTCAC
>PLUI01000102.1 GCA_003164855.1 Acidobacteriaceae bacterium | reverse complement strand
CTCCCATGGGCGGCGGCGGTCACGGCGGCGGCGGTATGGAAGGCATGTACTAAGAACAGTTGGCAGTTTCCAGTTGCCAGTTTCCAGTAAAGTCAAAGGCCCTGCTCGGGAGAGTGGGGCCTTTTTTATGCAATTAAATTGTGCAATCAAAAATTCCCCGTCGTTCCGAACTGGGCGCCACGCCCGAGGAACCTGCTTTCCTTTTAGCGGTACGCTTCGCGGCGGTGTTTTACGGAGAGAATTTCAATGGAGTTATCGAAGTCACGGAAGCGGACGCGGTAGTCGCCAACGCGAAGTCGGAACTCCGGGGGTTCGATGTCCTTGAGTCGCTTCACGTCGCCTTCGCCGGTGATAATCGCGCGGGCCAGAGCGTGGAGGATGCGAAGGGCCGTGTCTTGTTCGATATTACGGAGTTCAGCCTTGGCCCGATCCTTCCAAACGATCTTCTTGGGCATACGTTACTGCTTAGGGTCCGACGGCTTTAGCGGCGTGCGGCCCATGCGCTCGAAGTCTTTGGAAGTGAGTCCAAACTCGGAGAGAACTTCTTCATTGGGAATGCCTTCGCCACGGGCGAGCGACGCCTTGGCTGCTTCGACCTCGCGTGCTTCTTCCGCGCTGACCGGCTCGTCGTCGTATGGAGCGCTGGCCAGGGTGCGGGCGAGCGGATCGAGCATAATCTCCAATAGCCCAACCACGGCGGAAACCTGGCCGGGAGCCATGCGGTCAATCAGTTCGTGCGCATGTTGTTTCTCATCGGTGGAACCGTTTGCCATGAGGCAAGTTTAGCGAAATCTGGGGCGCGGCGCTATACAATCTGTTGTGACTAATCGAGGAAAAAGTTCCCGGAGGCATGGAATGAGTTTTTCGGCGTCGGCGGCAGATGAGCGTGTGCTGGACGTGCAGTCTACGGACGATGCGCTCAGCGTGAGTCTGAAGGACGGGCGCGTCATCACGGTGCCTCTGGTGTGGTATCCCCGCCTGCTGAACGCCACGCCAGCCCAGCGCCGGAATTGGAAGATTGCCGGCGGCGGTTATGGGATTCATTGGCCCGAGGACGAGGACCTGAGGACGGAAGGATTGCTGCGCGGCGCGCCCGCGCCCAAGGCATCGTTTCAAGCAAAGCAGATTTGATCTTGCGCCAGCGCCCTCTCTCGCAAAGGACGCGCGAGAAATGGGGTACCCGGCCGAGGGCACGGGCGTGCCTTTCCAGCTCTTGCGGGGCCTCCCAGAGGCGCTGGAAAATTACGCGCGAATCGCATAGTTTCCAGGGCTTGTGAACTGGACCAAGCCCAAGTCACGCAGCACTTGGAGCTGCTGCCGTATTTTCGGTCGCACGTTTTGATTACGCGGGTGAATACTCCGCAGATATGGCTCTGACGCATACAGTTCCTGCAGCGAGAAGCGAGTCTTTCCCAGCCTGCGTATGGTGGTCAGGACGTCGAGCGTCCATCCTCGGACTGTCGGCGGCAACTCGGATAGTTTTCTGATACGAGAGAATTCCCTTCGCACCTGCCGCTCCGCAACCGTCGATCCATTGGAAACGATGGCGATTTTACCGTCCGGGGGAATTCGACTTAGAAGGATGTTGCATCCCACCCACCCAGCCCGCTTCGCTGTGGGGCTTAGGGGAGGACGTTTTTCAATTACCGTTTCGGAGAAGAAGACGCTGGGAACCAGTAGGAGGTTCTTAATGAGCCAGTCGGCGGAGTACTGCAGCACGAGGAGGTTCGGGACTCTGTCCGAGCGTATTGCGCGAACCATTGATTCGTAGGCTGCGTCGGGAATCTTNNCTTCTTCTGATTCCATGTCTTGAAGCCCTTCAGTTGGAAACACTGATCACACTCAGGGCAGACAAAGTCGATGGCTGGAGTGTTGGCTCGCGAGGACAACAGCCTGTCGGATTTGCAAGCCGCGCAGTAAAGTTCGCGTACGCACCAGTCCTCGCTAATTACGCGAGCGATCTGCGAGCCGGCCTTGTAGGCGCGGCCGAGATCAACTCTACATTGCAGATTCATCGCCGCGGTGCTCTTGGGGCCTCGTAAAGATTGCGCTCCTTGCAGTACTCGCGGGCTTGCTCCGACGGGAAGCTATCGCCGGCCTCAATGTTGTCGAAGTCGATAATCTCTACGTCGAAACCCTTCGGAACGGTATCTTCCATTACGTAGGCAGACCCGCCTGAGACTGTAACAAATATTTTATCCATCAGCTCCCCTTGGCAGCAATTTGGTCTGCAGAAGAATATCACGCTGCAAATTGCTTCCGAAAAATCACACCTCTATCTATGGTGCCCTAATGCTCTCCTTGCGTGGGGTCTCCAAACGATGAAAGCTCGGGGCTTTGAATACAAGACAAACATCGTTTGGCTTAAGGTTCGTAAAGATGGCGGGCCAGACGGCCGGGGCGTAGGCTTCTACTACCGCAACGTAACCGAACTCGTCCTTTTCGGAACCCGCGGCCATTTGCGAACCGCCCAAGCGGGCCGAAGGATGGTGAACGTCATTGCCACGATGAAACAGCGCCATTCGCAGAAGCCCGACGAACTCTACGACATGATTGAACATTGCAGCCCTGCACCGTTTTTAGAACTATTCGCCCGAAGCACCCGAACGGGTTGGACGCAATGGGGCGATGAGATTCCGCCGGGACGAGCGAATGTAGCGAAGGAGAAGGTTTCGCCTCGCCCGATGAAGCACGGCATGATCCGCCCTTACCGTATGCCACAGTTGCCTCTACCTCTGCATTAAGAGCTTTCCTTAAGCTGCGTGTGCCGTCGAAAGCCTGTGATCCCACCAAACTCGGGGGTCGGCCCGCCTTTGCTTTCGCAGTCGCTGGTGCCAGAAAGAAACCGTCTGCCCCTTGGCCCTGGCTTCGACTCTCGCAGTTCAGTCGCGCGCCGAGTGAATCAGAAGTGGCGCTGCAGGCTGCACCGTGCCCACCCTTCGAAAAACCACGAAGGGTGGGGCATCCTCGCTTTTATCGCAGCGCTGAAGCGCTGCGCCACCCAAAAGCCAGCGTCCTGGAACATTTCCACAAGCTTATTCTCCCCGATGTTCAGAAAACCTTGCTTCCCATTTTGGGATGGGGATACTGGAATAGGGCGGTGTTTGGGCAATTGGGCGATGGCGGCGAAACCAAGGTCCCTCACTTCGTTCGGGATGACACAAATTCGGGATGGATCGGAGAGGATATCGGTGATTCGGTATGAGTGTGTTGATTGGGGATTTGATGGCGATGGCGGAGACGCAGGAGTGGCGGGCGCGGGATGCGGCGTGGTGGCGGGGGCTCACGAGGAAGAGGCGCGGGGAGATGGCGGAGGCGGCGTTTCTGCATAAGGCGTCCAGACTGGGGTTTGGGGTGGCGAAGCCGTGGGGGGACAGCGATCCGTATGACTTGATTGTGGACTCGGGCAGGAGGCTGTGGAGGGTGCAGGTGAAATCGGCGTACCGCAGCGGGGAGTACGGAGGGTACACGTTTCACGCGCATGGAAATGAGAACAAGAACGTGTATAGCTTGAAGGATATCGATGTGCTGGTGGCTTACATTGTGCCGGAGGATTTGTGGTATGTGGTTCCGGTGTCGGTGTTTCGGAGGATCAAGTCGATGAAATTGTTTCCGGTGAGCCGGAGGAGGCGATCGAAATTTGAAGTGTACCGGGAGGGGTGGCAGTTTTTTGAGAAGAAAAGAAGCTGGCGGCGTTAGGGCGTGAGAGATTGGGCGGCGGCGGTGAGGACGGCGGCGGGGTCGGCGGATTTTGGGAGGCCGCCTTGGGCGAGGTCTTTGCTGCCGCCGCCGCGTCCGCCGAGCGGGGCAACGGTTTGTTTGAGGAGCGCGGCCATGTCGTAGGGCTGGCCGGCGGATTGGGCGAAGACCAGCGCGGGTTGCGGTAGTTGAGTGGCGAGAAGTGCGACGGCAGTAGGCGAGAGACGCGTGAGTTTCTGGGCGAGGAGTTTGATGTAGGCGAGGTCGCGATCGGCGAAAGTGCGCAGGATTATTTTGCGGCCTTGGGTTGCGGGAGTCTCGGCGAGCAGGGTGGCGGCTTGGGCGGCGGCGAGGTCGTCGAGGGATTGCTCGTATTGTTTGCGCAGGGATTTGATTTCATCGAGCGATTTGCGGGCTTGCTCGGGAAGGTCGTAGATGTGGGAGGAAAAGAGTGCGGCGGCGGCGGTGAGGGTAGAGAAATCGCGGCGGGCAGTGGCGACGGCGCGCTGGCCGGCAACGAATTCGACGCGATATCCGTGGCGAACTTTTTCGGTTTTGCGAAGGAGGAGGCTGGCGATTTGGCCGGTGTGGGCGACGTGGGTGCCGCCGCAGGCGGTGAGATCGAAATCGTGAATGTCGATGAGGCGAAGTTGGTTGCGGTCGGCGGGGGGAAGTTTGCGCAGGCCGGGGCTGGTGGCTTCGTCGCGCGTGACGAAGCGGATATCGACAGGACGATTCTCGAGGACGATTTCGTTGGCCAGGCGTTCGGCGGATTCGATTTGATCGGGGGAGAGCGCAGGGGTGTCGAGGTCGTCGATCTGCAAATCAATCGAGCAGTAGTCGTCGGCCATATGGAAGGATACGGTGGGCATGTTGAACAGGCGAAGGAAGGCGGCGGAGAGCACGTGCTGGGCGGAGTGCTGCTGCATGTGGTCGCGGCGGCGGGCGGAGTCGATTTGGCCGTGGAGGCGGGTTCCGGGCTGAACGTCTTTGAGGGGGGCGTCGAGGTAGTGGATGACGTGGCCGTCTTCGGCGTCGGCGACCTCGGTGACGCGAAATTTGGCGGCGGAGTTTTCAGCGGCGAGCCAGCCGGTGTCGTGAAGCTGGCCGCCGCTGGTGGGATAGAAGGCGGTGCGGTCGAGAATGAGCGCGGGACGCGGGGTTTCGAGGACTGAGTGGACTTCGGCGTCGAAGTCGTAGAGGAAGGAGTCGTGGTAGTAGAGGCGGTCGGTCATGGGAAGCTGTCATTTTACTTGAGAGCGCCGGTCGAGTGTGGGTTGCTACCGAAGTCATAAGGTCAAATTCCTAAACACAGAGGACACGGGGGTTCACAGGGTAAACCTGCGGAGTTTGAAACTTTCGGTTCGATGTTATCTTTGGGGGGGCGCGGTTGATGGGCAGATCAAACTATGGACGTTTTGAAGAAACTGTTTGAGGAGCGGTTTCGATCCGCAGCGGAGCGGATTCAGCCGCTGCAGGGAGAGTTGGGCGGGTCGGGACGGAAGATTATCCGGCTGGCGAGCGGGTCGGTGAGCGCGATTGGCATTCTGTATGGCGTGCGCGAAGAGAATGCGGCTTTTCTGGAATTTTCACGGCATTTTCGACGGCACGGGCTGCCGGTTCCGGAAATCTATGCGGAGGATTTGGAGCACGGGGCTTATCTCGAAGAAGACTTCGGGGATACGACGCTGTTTGAATTTCTGTCGAAGAATCGTGAGGGAGAGAATATCGCGCCAGCGGCGGTGGAAGCTTATCGCAAAGTGGTGGCTGTGCTGCCGCGCTTTCAGATTGAGGCGGGACGCGACTTGGACTACAGCGTTTGCTATCCGCGGGGAAGTTTCGACCGGCAGTCGATTGCGTGGGATCTGAATTATTTCAAGTATTACTTTCTCAGGCTCGCCGGAATTTCATTCAACGAACAGGCGCTGGAAGACGATTTCGACTGCTTGACGACTTTTTTGTTGAGCGCCGAGCGGGACTATTTTATGTATCGGGATTTCCAGTCCCGAAATATTATGCTGCGTGGTGGGGATCCGTTTTTCCTGGATTATCAGGGCGGGCGCAAGGGGGCGCTCCAGTATGACATCGCTTCGCTGCTTTACGATGCGAAGGCCGATTTGCCGCCGCGGTTGCGCCAGGAATTGCTGGATCTGTATATCGAGAGGCTGGGTGATTTCGGCGGGATCGGGCGCGAAGGCTTTTTGCATTATTTTTATGCGTATGTTTATGTGCGGATTCTACAGGCGTTGGGGGCTTATGGATTTCGCGGGTTTTACGAGCGCAAGGCGCATTTTCTGCAGAGCGTGCCGTACGCGCTGAAGAATCTGCGCTGGCTGCTGCATAACGTGAAGTTGCCGATTGCGTTGCCGACGCTGATGGGCGCGTTCAACAGCATGCTGGCCTCGGAGAAGTTGCAGGGACTGGCCTCTGAGGCGGACAACCTGACGGTGCGGATTCTAAGTTTTTCATTTCATCGCGGAATGCCGAAGGATGAGAGCGGAAACGGCGGCGGGTTTGTGTTCGATGGACGGAGCCTGCCGAATCCGGGGCGAGAAGAGCGATTCAAGGCGCTGACGGGGAAAGATGGACCGGTGATTGAGTATCTGAATCAGCAGGAGAGTGTGCACCGGTTTCTGGCAAGCGTGATGTCGCTGGTAGATGACAGCGTGAATAACTATCAGAGGCGCGGCTTCAAACATCTGATGGTGTCGTTTGGTTGCACTGGCGGGCAGCACCGGTCTGTGTTTCTAGCGGAGCAGGTGGCGAAGCGCTTGCGCGGCAGGAATGGAGTGGAAGTGGTGGTGCGGCATCGCGAACTGGAGAGTAGTGATGCAGTTTGACGAGGAAGCGGGCGGGGCGTGTTCTCAGAGCAGTCGGCTAAAGTCCCACTTCTCGCGCAAAGGACGCGCGAGAAATGGGGCACCCACAAATAATTGGGAGAGACCGGCGCAATGAAAGCGATGATTCTGGCGGCGGGGCTGGGAACGCGATTGCGGCCGCTTACGAACGACCGTCCCAAGGCGCTGGTGGAAGTGGGCGGGCGAACGATGTTGGAGATTACGCTTGCCCGGTTGCGCGGCTTTGGGATTCGAGAGGCGATCATCAATGTGCATCATTTTCCTGACATGGTTGTGGAGTACCTGAAAAAGAATAATAACTTCGGGATGCGAATTGAAGTTTCGCGCGAGGAGGAGTTGCTGGATACCGGTGGTGGATTGCAAAAGGCCGCCCACTTCTTAAAGGATTCGGGCGGACATTCCAAGAAGGATGGATCGTTCATTCTTCACAATGTAGATGTTCTGAGTACGATCGATCTTGATCGGATGAGGCTTCTTCATCACGGAACACAAGCGCTCGCCACGCTCGCCGTGCAGGACCGAGAAACATCGCGGTACTTGCTATTCGATGAGGAGGCTCGACTTTGCGGGCGGCGGTCGGGACGAGAGCAGATTCCTCAGCTGGTCCGGGCTTGTGAGCAGCCGGAGGCGCTGGCTTTTTCCGGCATCCATGTTATTTCGCCGCGTCTGTTTGCGATGATGAGCGAACAGGGTGCGTTTTCGATTATTGATGCTTACCTGCGACTCGCGGGTCAGGGTGAAAAGATCATGTCGTTTCGCGCTGACAATTATTACTGGAGGGATTTAGGGCGGCCGGAGGGTGTGGCTCAGGCGGAGAAAGATTTGGAAAATAAAGTGATTTCAGTGTGAAGGGCGAGTGAGGATATAAGAATGTCCGGGTGATGTGGTTTCCGGTCGTAATGAAGAAAGCGTCGAGCTTCGCTCGATGGGACAGCCGCGGGCGGCTGTCCCCACGTGAGCATTTGCGTTAGCATGAGCATTTCCCGAACTGCGACTGTGCGAAATTCATCAGCCACGCCTAACAGGCTCTAGGCGGCTTCGGAAAAAGTCTAGTGACGGGATTGAACGTCCCTCAGCGGCTAAAGCCGGCATTGAAAACATGCCAGTTATCGCAGCGGTGAACCGCTGCGCCACCCAAAAGCAAGGCGCCACCCAAAAGCAAGGGCAAAATCGAGTTTTCCCGCAACCTCTTAGGCAGCCTTATTCAGCCTCTTAGGCGGCCTTCTTCTTGCTTGGAACTTTGGCACCTTTTTCGCGGGCTTCGGAAAGGCCGATGGCGATGGCTTGCTTGCGGCTCTTTACGGTGCCGCCCTTGCCGCCGGGGCCGGACTTTAGAGTGCCTTTGTTTCTGCGGCGCATGGCGTTTTCCACGCTCTTGCTGGCCGCTTGCCCGTACTTAGGGCCGCCTGATTTTCTTCCGGAACCTTTCTTTTTCGCTGCCATGTTTTCTCCTCCTGCAATTTAGACAGTGAATCGATGTGCCGGGTTGTCGTGAATTTGTCGGGGATCACTCATCGTAATGGCTGCGCTGGCGGTGTACACTTTTCACGCGTTGTCGACCTTTCCGAAAAGGTTTGCGAGAAAGGAGGTTCCGCCGCTATGTGTTATCTCTCGACGGTAGTTGTTTCGCTAGGATTCACGGCTATGGCCATCTCTGCAGCGCTGGGGCAAACGCCGACGGAGACCCGCCGGGCGCAACTGAACAGCGCGCTAAAGGAAGACTGGGAGTATCAATTGCGCGTCCGTCCCGAACTGGCGACGCACACGGGTGACAATCGCTACAACGACCGGCTGAGCGATTACTCGGCGAAGTTTATTGCCGACGACTTGCAGCACAGCGAAGAAATGCTGGCGCGTATTGAAGCGATCGACACCGCAGATTTTCCGGAGTCAGAAAAATTGAACAAGGCGCTGATGGTACGCAGCCTGCGGGAGGAGATTGAATCGGGGAAATTCAAGGATTGGGAAATGCCGGCGACGCAGTTCGATGGGCCACATTTATCCTATGCGGGACTACCGAGCGATACTCCGTTCCGCTCGGTTAAAGATTACGAAGACTATTTGTCGCGCCTGCATCAGCTGCCGCGGGTTTTCGACCAAGTCACGGAAGACATGCGGCTGGGGATGCGCGATCATCTGATGCCGCCGAAATATCTTTTGGAGAAGGTGGGCGCGCAGGCGCAGAAAATCGCCGACGATTCGCCGGAGACGAGTCCTTTCAGCCAGCCAGTGCTTAAGTTTCCCAAAGAGATTTCGGAGGGCGACCAAAAGCGCCTGCGCGATGAAATTCTCGCCGCCGTGAAGAATGAAATATCGCCCGCTTATGGGAAGTTCGCGGCGTTCGTGCGAACTGAATATGCTCCCAAGGGGCGCACGGAGCTGGGGGTTTGGGCGCTGCCGGAGGGCGATGCGCGCTACCGGTTTGCGGTGCGGACGATGACGACGACGGATTTGAGTCCTGACGAAATTCACCAGATGGGGCTGAAGCAGGTGAGTGAAATTGAAGGCGATATGCTGAAGATCGCGCAGCAGCAAGGATTCAGCGATCTGAAAACTTTCAACGAACATATTCGGAACGATCGCCATCTCTACGCGACGTCGGGGCAGCAACTGCTCGATCTGTACAAGCATTACGCGGATCAGATGTATGAGAAACTGCCGCAACTGTTTGGCAGGTTGCCGAAGAATAAATTGGTGGTGGTGCCGATGGAGACCTATCGCAGTGCGGACTCGGTTCCGGCGGACTACAGCATTGGGGCGGGAGACAATTCCCTTCCCGGCCGAATCAACGTGAACGAGTATGATCCGCCGAAGCGATTGCTGTTGAATGTGGAGGCGATTGCTTATCACGAAGGCGTTCCCGGGCATCATTTGCAGTTCTCGATCGCAAACGAACTAACGGACCTGCCGGCGTTCCGCAAGTTTGGGGTTTACTACAACGCTTATTCGGAAGGCTGGGCATTTTATGCGGAGCGCCTGGGCAAAGAAGTTGGGTTTTACCAGGATCCTTACAGCGACTACGGGCGGCTGGAAAATGAAATGTGGCGGTCGGTGCGGCTGGTAGTGGACACGGGGGTGCACTACAAACACTGGTCGCGCGAGCAGATGGTGGATTTTTTCCGCAAGCATACGGCCATGGATGAACAGAACATTCAGACTGAGGTAGATCGGTACATTGCGTGGCCGGGGCAGGCGCTCTCCTACAAGCTGGGACAGATGAAAATTCTGGAGCTGCGGGAACGGGCACGGCATGAACTGGGAAGCGGATTCGACATTCGAGCATTTCACGATGCAGTGCTCGACCAGGGCGGCCTGCCGCTGGATGTTTTGGAAGAGAAAGTGGACCGGTGGATAGGAGCGCAGAAGGGATCGGTGGCCGGAAGAGTGCATTAGCGGCGGCTGCCTTTTCGGCGGCTGATGCGGGGCATCGATAATTTCGATTGGCGTGAAGGTCTGGGGCGCATCTAAAGTCAGGTGTTGGGGTTAAGGGCAGGCGCATACGAACGCGACTTGGTCGTGGGCGTGTGCTTTGTCGTATGCTGGTAAGGATTATTCAACCGTAATGATGTGGAAAGGACGACTTGACCCGCAGGGGTCGAATTCAATGGAACCAGAGAGCCTGGGAGTGGAAGAGAAACACAACGAAGATCAAGATATGGATTTGACAGAAAATGCGCACGGCGTGGCTGACGTCCTCACGCTGGAGGAGATCGCGAATCTTGCGGCGGCGGAGGGTCAACCCGCCGAGACACTGATGAACGTGGTGGCACTAATTGCCAAGCGATTCGATACAGACGTTTGTTCGGCTTATTTACTGGAGCCGGATCGGGCGAACCTGGTGCTGGCGGCAACGGTGGGTCTGAGGCGGGAATGTATTGGCCATCTGCGCATGGCAATTCATGAAGGGCTGGCGGGACTGGTGGCGGAACAAGTGCGTCCGGTGGCGGTGGAGCAGGCGCACACGCATCCGCGATTTAAATATTTTCCGGAGGCGGGCGAAGATGAGTACCAGTCGTTCCTGGGAGTGCCGCTGATCGACCGCGGGATTCTGCAGGGGGTGCTGGTGGTGCAGACGATGGAGCCTCGGCTTTTCCGCGGGGACGAAGTGGGCATGCTGACCGAACTGGCGGCGCAGGTGGCGCCGGTGGTGAGCGAAGCGCGGACGCTGGATCGCTTTATTGCGCCGGCGCAGGAACGGCTTTATGCGCTGGCGCGAAATCTGTGGTGGAGTTGGGATCATGATACGGCGAGTTTGTTTCGCGATCTGGATCCGGTGCGGTGGAGGCAGTTGAACCAGAATCCGGTTTCGTTGCTTGCGGAGCTGCCCTTGGCGAAACTGGAGAGCCGCGCGGCGGAACTGGTGCTGCACAGCCGCATTAATTACGCATATCGCCGGTTGCAGGAATATTTGCATGCGGACCGCACGTGGGGAACGAGGTACGCCGGGGTTTTGCGGCCACGTCCGGTGGCGTATTTTTCGGCGGAGTTTGGGATGCACGAGTCGCTGCCGGTTTATTCGGGAGGACTGGGAGTGCTGGCCGGAGATCACATAAAGAGCGCTTCCGATCTGGGCATTCCGCTGGTTGGGATCGGATTGTTTTACGGGCAAGGATATTTTCGCCAGCGCCTGGATCGTACGGGGTGGCAGGAGGAAGAATATCTGGAGACGGACGTAAATCAATTACCGCTGCAGGCCGCGATCGGAAAAAACGGACGGCCGGTAGAGGTGGAGATCGAGACCCGCAAAGGTGCGATTCATGCCAAAGTCTGGCGGGTGAAAGTGGGACGTTGCGACCTGTTTCTGCTTGATTCCGATGTGGAAGGTAATGCCGCGGATGACCGCAGGCTGACCTCAAGGCTCTACGGAGGAAACGCGCGGACTCGAATCCGGCAGGAGTTGTTGCTGGGCGTGGGAGGGTTTCGCGCGCTCAAGGCAATGGGGATCACGCCGGGAGTACTGCACTTGAACGAAGGGCACAGCGGATTTGCGGTGCTGGAGGCGCTGAACAGTCGCATGCAGGAAGAAGGGATCGCATTCGACAGCGCGGTGCCGCGGGTCTCGAGGGAAGTGGTGTTCACCACGCACACTCCGGTGCCTGCGGGGCATGACCGCTTTGATGCGGATCTGATTGAAGAGCATCTGGGGCCGCTGCGCGACAAAATGGGGCTGTCGCAGGATACTTTGATGGGTTTGGGGCGCGAGAAACCGAGCAACCAGCAGGAGACTTTTTGTATGACGGTGCTGGGCTTGAGGCTTTCGCGGCGGGCGAATGCAGTGTCGGCGCTGCACGGCGAAGTGTCGCGCAGGATGTGGACGGGGCTTTGTCCGGGCAAGCCGGAGGACGAAGTGCCGATCGGGCACATCACTAATGGAGTTCACGTTCCATCGTGGCTGTCGCCGCAGATGTTTCGGCTGTACGACCGGCATCTGGGGACGAATTGGCATGAGCACAGCAGCGAGGCGCGCATCTGGGAAGGCATTGAGGATGTGGATGACGGCGAACTGTGGGAGACGCATCTGAGCCTGAAATCGCGGCTGCTGGAGTTTGTGCGCCGGCGGGCGGTAGAGCAGGCCAAGCGCCGCGGCGAAGCCAGAGAGGCGTTGTTGAGACTGGGCAAGGTACTGAGTCCGGATGCGCTCACCATTGGATTTGCGCGGCGGTTTGCGACGTATAAGAGAGCCAACCTGCTGCTGAGGGATATTGAGAGTTTGGCTTTGATGGTGAACGATCCGAAACGTCCGGTGCAGTTTGTTTTTGCCGGGAAGGCGCATCCCAATGACGAGCCGGGGAAGCGGATGCTGCAACAGATTGCGGAATTGATGCGCACTTCGCAGTTCGGAGACAAGTTTGTTTTTGTCGAAGACTATGACATTAACGTGGGGCGGCATATGGTGCAGGGTGTCGATGTGTGGCTGAATAACCCGCGGCGTCCGCTGGAGGCTTCGGGGACGAGTGGGCAAAAGGTAGTGTTGAATGGGGGGCTGAATCTTTCCGTGCTGGATGGCTGGTGGGCCGAGGCCTACGACGGGATGAATGGATTCGCGATTGGGACGGGCAGAACCCATGCCGACATGAATGTGCACGACACGCGGGATGCGGAAGACTTACACCGCGCGCTGCGGGAAGAAGTGATTCCGTTGTACTACCAGCGCGATCGCGATGGACTGCCGCGGGGTTGGATCAAGCGCATGAAGCGAACCATACGCACGCTGGGATGGCGCTTCAATGCGGATCGCATGGTGATGGATTACACGCTGAAGTGTTATGTTCCGGCTGCGGGGGGAACATCCAGTGACATGAGATCTGGCTGGTGATGGCGCGGGAGTTGGTTTCCGGCGGAGAAAACCTTTAACACAGGGGACACAGAGGTACACAGGGTAGAACGGGAAGCAATCGCGCTGCGGCGGCACTTGCATTTCGATGTAACGGCTGGCGGTTAGGTGGGCGGCAGTGGTTTCAACGGGCGCGGCGTCTGCCAAAGCTCGTAGAGGTAGCCGTCGGGGCCGCGGAAATAAGTCCAGGCCTCGGATTCGTTGCCCTCGATCTCTGTGACGAACTCGACGCCGCGCGACTCCAATTCCTTCCTGGCGGCGCGTATGTTCTCGACTTGAAAGGCCAGAACCGGGCAAGCGTGAAGCTGGTAGTAGCGGCTCTCGGGACCGAAGACCTCGAACAGCTGTCCTGAGGGCGCCTCAAACTGCACCAGGCCCTTACCCTCATGAATGAGGGACAGGCCCAGGAAATCGGCAAAGAAGCGGGCGGCTGATTTCAGATCGTTAGTTCGGACGCCTGCCTAGGTGTAGCCAAGCACACGCATTTGCCGCTCCACAAAGGCAGTGTAGACGTGCTTGTAATCAGGCTTCCCGCTCCCTGCCTTTGAAAGTACCCGACTGCTAGAATGAATTTTATGGCCCTTAGGGACTAAAAGCCCACATTCTTTTTCGACTCTTGGCGGCTCGGGTTGACGGGATTGGACGTCCCTCAGCGGCTAAAGCCGGCATTGAAAACATGAAGTTATCGCAGCGGTAAACCGCTGCGCCACCCAAAGGCAAGAGCAGAATCGAGTTTTCTCGCAGCCTCTGAAGTCGTGCCCTTTCAAGGCTGTGGCGTTGTGGCTGGGGTGGTGAACCTTCGCCAGTCGTTTCTCCACGGCTGATTTCTGCGCCATCTAGTTCGCCGTATCGCAATGCTCCCACTTGTTTCGTACAATGATCCGGATTCTCTCGAGGGGAAAACCATGAGGCGATTACTTTGTCTGGTCCTGATTTTATTTCCGGCGGTATTCAGCAGTGCGCAGAACCCGGGCGGGGCCGGGATCCCNNGCTCGGCATCCCCTCCATAAAAATGGCCGATGGGCCGATTGGAATAAGGTCGTGGGCTGGACCTTCTTCCGAGACTAATAAGGAGGGCGGGAAAAAAGTGACGACGACTGCGTTTCCTGCGGGAGTGGCGATGGCCGCGACCTGGGATACCGAGTTGCTGCGAAGCGAGGGGCAGGCGATTGGGCAGGAAGTGAAAGCTGTGGGACGAGATATGATTTTGGGCCCGACGGTGAATATTAACCGCACTCCGCTGTGGGGAAGAAATTTCGAGGGATACGGCGAAGATCCTTATCTCACGGGGCGGCTGGCGGTGGCTCACATCAAGGGAGTGCAAGGGGAAGGCGTGATTGCGACGGTGAAGCATTTTGCTGTGAACAATCAGGAGTTCGAACGACATCGAATTAATGCGGTGGTGAGCGAGCGCGCCTTGCAGGAAATTTATTTTCCGGCGTTCAAGGCGGCGGTGGAGGAAGGCGGCGTGTGGTCGGTGATGTCGGCCTATAACAAGCTGAATGGCGTGTACTGCGCGGAAAATTCTTTCCTGTTAAAAGATGTGCTGCAAAAAGAGTGGGGCTTTAAAGGGTTCGTAGTGTCGGACTGGGGCAGCACTTACAGCACGGCGGCAACGGTGAACGCGGGCATGGATTTGGAAATGCCCGGCGGTGAACCGATGAAGAACTGGTTGAAAAATCCGAGGACGCAAGCGGGGGG